>JAGQOW010000234.1 GCA_020427155.1 Planctomycetales bacterium
TGCTCGTGCACCCAGGCCAGTCACACCCCAAGTACGCCAGCTCGACCGACTACCTAATCGATCGCCTATCCAGCGGCCAGCCGTAATGGCAGGAGGGCGATCCACTACGCCGTGCCTGCCGCCCGCAACGATTGTGCTCATCAGCGTGACCACGATGACTGTTCCATAATGACTCCTTCAACGCTGATGCCACCTTTCACGAAATTCTGCGTCCGTGTGCCACAGTTTCGGCGCACAAAACCTGAACGTGTCAAGTTCAACCAGTTCGCTCCGACACCATTCATCAAGCTGAACGAAGATGTCTTGCAGTGTTCTCAAGCGACACACGAAGTCCGCTTTCTCCTCGCAGGTGAACTCTTCGTCGCTCCAATTGCATCTGAATGATCGATAGGTGGCACACATCGACATGATTGAGGGATGTTTGATGGAGTTAGGTGGCGACTCGATCTGCAACTGAATCACTGGCCACTCATCCGAGGTGGATAGCTCCGGAAACACGTCTTGCACCCGGTTTGCAGGCAACTCCAGCTCGTCTTCTGGAATGACTTGCGGAAACCAAAAGCTCAGTTGAAAGTGATTGGAACAACGGCGTTTGATGATGGCGTTCTTCCACTCCTCTCGTTTGCCGGACTCTCGAAGAGCGTCAATATAATCAAGTGATTCTTCAAGCCTTAAAGGCAGAGGCACATTAAGCAGGGGAAAGGGCCAGCCCTGCCAGACCTGTGGAATTACGAATCCACCAAGCTCTTGCACTTTTTCCGCCAAGCCATTTTCGGTCTCGGTGTCGAGTTGCAAGAACAGCTGAAGATCAAATGCGAGACCTTCAGCCATGGCAGCGGCCATCTCGCTCGCTTCTGGAGCCTCGGTTTTCCATTGCTCGGCGAGAAACCGCAACTGTCGGGCAATTTCAAACCGTTGGTGCAACGTCATCGGTGAGGCATCTGCAACTCGTGATTGGCTCAATAGATAGTGGGCCATCACATCACTCTTCGCCGCTTCCCGAAGTTCTTCTTGACACCTTGCAAGAGTGAATTCCATCTCAGTCAGTGCTTCGAGTTCAGATGGCGAAAGTTCCAGCCGTCTTCGCTGCCCCGCCTCACAGATTGCGAACAAGTGCCGATCAAAAGCCGTAGTGAGCTTCGTCCACACATCGGCATACCCGAATTCTGCCGCAAGCTTCTGGAGGAAGTGAGGATACTGCTGGGATGCGTTGGTGTTCATGTCGCTTGCTCGCAAAAGTGGATGTCGCACCCAGCATCATATCGATCGAGCACGTGTCGAAGGACGACCCGCCAGTCGCTCTGTTCTATCGCGGTGAGGCGCCGGTCGTCGGCTCGTCGCCGAAGGACCCGACGCACTCGGGCGTGATGGGGATCAAGCTGGCCGAGCGACTCAAGGCGGCGGAGGTCGACGTGGTGCTCGTGCACCCAGGCCAGTCACACCCCAAGTACGCCAGCTCGACCGACTACCTGATCGACCGCCTATCCAGCGGCCAGCCGTAATGGCAGGTCTTGGTTTGGCACTCCGCCTCGACCCTGGGGACGGGAGACTAGTCGCGAGTTAAAGACAGACGCGTTTGAAAAGGTCGGAGATGCTCTCTAGGCAAGTGCCTCGTTGATCATCCAACTGGGATCTGAATCATCGGTTTGGCTTGCTCTCTGGCTTCCGGTTTCGGCTGGCTCTACAATCAGCCGCATGCCGGAACCGTCGACCAACTATGGGATTGAGAGAAACTTGCCACCGACATCGCAGTCGTTGTTGAGCCAGATGAGGGTGCATGACCAGAAGGCCTGGTCGCGGTTTGTGAGCACCTATTGCCCTGCGATCTACACGAACTGTCGCAAAGTCGGGCTGCAGGCGGCGATTGCACAGGACATCTGCCAGGAGGTTCTCTTGGCGGTCGTCAATGGGATTGGCGGGTTTCAGAAGGTCTCGCCTTCCGATTCATTCCGGGGATGGCTCTACAGGATCACGGCCAACAAGATCAGCGATCATTTCCGCAAGGCAAAAAAGCAGTTGCCGGCAATTGGAGGCAGTGACTTCGCGAGATACCTGCAGCAGTTTTCGGCTCAATCGGATGAAGGCCCAAGTTCTTCCAGCGGTTCCCAGCCATCAAGCAATGGCGACTTGCCTGTCGGCGAGCCTCTCCTTCCTGCCGCAAAAGTTGAATACCGCATGGCACTGGAAACTCTCAGGCCAACGTTTGATGAGACGACCTGGAAGGCATTCGAGGGAATGGCTGTCCACGGCAGAACAGCCAAGGAAGTCGGGGCCGAACTCGGCATGGACCCGCACGCAGTCCGGCAGGCTAAGTATCGAGTATTGAAGAGGTTCCGAGACCAGTACGGTGAGATTCTGGATCTGTAGCACTCGGCGCGTGGCGCTCTGACGTTGATTCCATTTAGAGTTGTGTTTGGTTCAATTTCAGAGCGTGGCGGAACAGATGAGCAGCAAGCAGACATGCCCTTCCAACGAGGTCGTTCGGTCGTACGTTGCCGGTGAACTGGATGAACTGGAGGCGGACGTGATTTCCGCCCATCTGGGGAACTGTCCAGCGTGCGAGCAAACCGTTTGCGCTCTGGAGCAGGACGACACTCTGGCCGACCACGTCCGCACGGCATACGAGAGTGATTCTGGCGAAGCGACGTTGCTCCAAGAGCCTGAGCTTCATCAGGTCATGAAATCACTCGCAGAGCGCGACTGGCGAGCAACTGCCGACACTGCCACGGAGACCGTCACGCTCCATGAGTACGAAGTTACTGGAGTTCTCGGGCAGGGGGGGATGGGGACCGTCTATCGGGCAGCCCACAAACGACTCAAACGGGCGGTGGCGCTCAAGGTTCTGCCGCAAGCAATGCTTCAACGCCCGGAAGCCGTCGCCCGGTTTGAGCGGGAGATGGAAGCGTTAGGGAAACTTTCTCACCCCAATATCGTGCAGGCATTCGACGCTGGTGAGCAAGATGGCCAGCACTACCTGGTGATGGAACTCGTCGAAGGGAAGAACCTCTCTGAAATCGTCGGTGATCAAGGTCCACTCAGGATCGCCGATGCCGCTGTCCTCATCCATCAGGCTGCTCAGGGACTACAGTACGCCCACGAAAATGGGATCGTCCACCGCGATATCAAACCGTCCAACCTGATGCTCGCCGCTGGATCGAAGAGTTCGGGGCCGACCCTCAAGATTCTCGATCTAGGATTAGCCCGCGCCTTGGAGTTCTCAGAGAACGAACAAACTCGTATCGAAGAACTGACGACAACTGGCCAAGTCATGGGCACCCTGGACTACATGGCTCCTGAACAAGGAGGCGAAGCTCATCGGGTCGACATCCGCACCGACATTTATTCTCTGGGAGCGACGTTCTACAAACTCCTCACCGGCGAAGCACCTTTTGCAGCACAGGCCAAACTTCCTCCCATGCAGCGGCTGATGGCCATCGCCACTACGGAACCGCCGCCGATTCGAGAAAAGCGTCCAGAAGTCCCGGAGAGACTGGCGCAGATCATTCATCGCATGCTCGCCAAATCACCCGAGAATCGCTTTTCCACACCCGATGATGTCATCGAGGCGTTGCGGCCCTACGAACAAGGAGCGGATCTGCAGAGACTACTGACTGGTCAACACTCACCTTCCAATGAGGACACGCTTCCCCCGACTCCGGTAATCAAGCCAGGAAACCGTCCACCTCGTCGAACCTGGGGCTCGACTGCCCTCGGGGGTTTCGCGGCGGTGCTGCTGTTGGGTGTCGTGCTCGTCTTCGGCACGCGTCACGGCACGGTCAAAGTGGAATCTTCCACGGGTGAGCTACCCAAAGATTTGCAGATCTCCATCCTCAAAGGTGGTGATGAAATTGCCTTGCTCCAGGCAGACAACCAGTGGGCCGTACAAATCACTAACGGGACGTACGATGTTCGTGTTAAGGCGGGCGATGATCGCTTTCAACTCCGCGACAACCGATTGACGATTCGCCGCCTGGGAAACAGCGTCGTCACGCTGGATATCAAGCCGCCCGGAACGGTACCTCAGTCAGCCGACGGACCGATCGCATTGGCTGGCCCTACTGCAACGACACCTGCGCGGATTGAGGATCTCCGCCCCTCATCTCCGGCGCCTGCTGAACTTGCGATGCCCTTCTCGACCGATCCACCCACACAAGGCAAGCCCTTCCGCATTGTGCGTGAGGGAAAGACCGTCCGGGACTTCACAACGCTTGCCGCAACGACCGAAGACCTGCAGTCCGGTGATGTGGTCGAAGTGCTTTCCAATGATCGGTTGACCATTCGCCTCGCCCAGCCGATCACGAAGCCACTCTACATTCGTGCGAGGAAAGGCTTTCGGCCAATCCT
>JAGQOW010000235.1 GCA_020427155.1 Planctomycetales bacterium
TCAACCAGCTTCGCGGCCTGCCCGTGATCGCCAGCAAGACGATGAGCGAGCGGCAGGCGGAGGCGGGGACCGACAAGCGCTGATCGCGCACGGATCGCGACGGCCGCGGCACGGATGTCGCAAAGCACGAAGCCCGGGCTGCGTCAGGCGGCCCGGGCTTCGTCGTTTGGGTTTCTGGCGCGCCATTTCGGACGTGTCTGGGCACTGGACTGAGCTCTTCGTTTTGCCTGTCGGCCGCTCGGTCCGGCCCAAGGGGCTTCACAAGGACGCGGAGCCGCCTGCCGACGCTGCTCCGTCGGCGGCGCCTGCAGCCGAGTAGGGATCCGACTCCCCTCCTGGGGACGGGATCGCCAGCAAGCGTGCGATGTCGTCTGCCAGGATGCCATCGCTGTCGGGCATGCTCAACACTGCCGCGGCCAGCGATTCGTAAGCGCCACCTCCTCGCAGGTTGACCCAGTGGAACCTGCCTCGCCTCCTCACTTCGATTAGTTCCGTCGCCTCCAGCACGTTGAGGTGGCGTGAGAGGTGGCTGGGCAGGCAACCAAGCCCACCTGACAGCTGTCCTGCTGTCAGTGGCCTGCCAAGGCTGGCAAGTAGTCGCACAGCCCTGAACCGGCTTTCATCGGCCAGAGCCTGAAAGGGCCACGTGAATTGAAGTCGCGACAGCTGCATAGTTGACAACCTGCATAAGAGTTCTGATGAACTGCCAGCCAGTTTAGCAGCGCGCTCACACTGCAAATCGGGCTTGATCTTGACGCTTACAGGGCTGGCGCCACAGTCCAACAGTGCTGCCAACAGTGTTGGCCAACATCCATGCGGCATCGGCGCACCTGAAGCCACCTTTGGCTACCTGCCGGTTGGCCTTGCGCTGACACTACCGGTTTCGCGCTTGGACAGTGGGTGACCCATAAGTTCGCCGTACCTTAGAGAAGTCCAGCGTCGGCGCATACCGTGCGCCTGCAGACCCGCCCACCGCGCTGTGGAGTTGCAAAGGCTTGGTTTTCAGGCCGGAAGACCGTGTAGGCGTCGAGGCGGCACCTGGCCGAGCACATAGGCTTCGCCTGGATACCGCCAGCGACAACAACATTGCGGTGCAGTCGCCGTGCTAACCTTGCATCGCCTCGGCGGTTTTGTGCCGAGGGTATGTCACAGGATGTCAAGCCAGCCGGCCGCGCCGGACCAGCTTGACCACTGCACTTGGAATCTCAGCCTCATGGTTGTCTCCAGGTAACTGTACGACATTGCTAACACGCGTGGCTACGCGGCCTTGTGTCGCAAGATGGTGATGAGTTGTCACTCGGTTAAGCCGGGGAGGGTGGTAAAGATTGCCACGGTCTTATCCCTCCCCGGTTTTGCTACCAAAACCCTTGTGCATGCTTGATACGCCATCGTGGTTTCGACAGCGGCGATATCTGCACTTCGACGAACCGTTGAGTCTAAAGTCCGCCACGGCATTGGTAACGAATCCAGCTGCCGTAGCCGCCCATGCGTTCTGGCCGCTGATTCGGTTTCAGGTTCACACAGCCAAGATCAAGCAAGACAAGACCACGGGAAGTCTTGACTGGCACCATAAGGATCGCGAGATTTCTTATGCCGCCCACAGCGATTCCCTGATATTTGGGTACTACGCAGAGGCAGTCAGTAAGCTATACGAGGCGCAACTTCAGAAGTCGGGGTTGGGCGGTTGCATACTCGCTTTCCGTTCATTGGGCAAGAACAACATTGACTTCGCCAGGGCGGCCTTCGAAGAGATCAGCACACGTGGAGACTGTGTGGCTGTCGCTCTGGATGTTTCAAAGTTTTTCGACACACTCGATCACGCGCAACTTAGGGACCGATGGGTTCGTTTACTGGGTACGTCGAGCCTTCCGCCCGATCACTACGCCGTCTACAAAGCACTAACTAGGTTTTCCTTTGTCGACCGCGATGAGGCCTTCGCTGCGCTTGGTGTATCGGTTCACACTCCCCGTAGCGGGGGCAAGCACCGTCTTTGCAGCCCTGCCGACTTCAGGCTTCGCGTTCGAGCGGCAGGTCAGATCAAGGTCAACCAGCACAAGTACGGCATACCTCAAGGGACCGCAATCAGCGCTTTGCTCTCGAATGTCTACATGCTGGACTTCGACGCTGCCGCCCATGCTTTCGCCAGCAGCTACGGCGGTCGGTACATGCGGTACTGTGACGACATCCTTTTCATCATGCCAATGGCTCTAGGAGCAGCCACTGAAAGTTTCTGCACGGCCGAAGTCGCGAAGTTAAAGTTGGCCATCAACCCAGCAAAGACCGATACGTGCTACTTTGCGAAGAAGGGGGCGGCTCAGATCAGTACGAAGCCCTTGCAATATCTCGGGTTCCTCTTCGATGGAAGACAGATCCTGATTCGCTCGGCCGCCTTTGCAAAATTCTCAAATCGCATGAAGCGCGGCGTCAGCTTGGCTAAGCAGACAATGCGAAGCAGGGCAGGAACAAGGCAAAGCAAGCTAAGGGCGGCGATGAGCAGACCCTTTATCAACGAAAGATCCTCGCCCGTTACTCGCATCTCGGCCGCCGGAATTTTCTTCGATACGGCTACACCGCGGCCGAGAAAATGAACTCGAAGGCGATCCGCCGGCAATTGCGCCCTCTCTGGAATCGATTGAAGAAGGCCATTGCCAAGTAGTTGCAACCCGTAGCGTTTGCCCTCAAAGGCTTGGAATCGTTATCGCTTGAGTCGACTGCCAGCCCGCGACCAGTGAATGAGTGCTGCTGCAGGCCTACGACCGATACGCCTTAAGTCCATTGAAGAACGCGCTTCGGACGCCCCAGCGAACGGCATCGTCGGTTCTTACACTCTTCCAATGATCTGGGTGGCGCATGACATCACGCACTTCGTATCGATCGCCGTCCGGGTAACGGACCTCCAAGAAGCCGATTCGGTAAAGGAACCTTGCGAGTGCAATGTCTGGGTTGCCGTACGACACCCCCGCATGAAGTTTCACTTGACCATTGCCGATTAGCCCGCGCAAGTGCTTGTAGAGATCCGAAGCAAGCCATTCAAGTGGCTTCCCAGTGAAGGATTGAATGCAGATGTCTAATCCTGCGCACAACGAGCCAAACTCGGTTTTCAGAAACTCAATCTGTTCGGTTGAATAGCTGTATTCGGCATCCTGAATCACGAGGTCAGAAACGGGCAACTTATCAGCCGAATCAAGTGCGAACTTCATTAAGGCGCGGACGCTACGCGGCGTGTACATCGACCGGCGAACAATATAGCTAAACGAGTCACTCTTGGACTTGTCTCGCAACGTGACTTCTGGCGAAAAGAATACGTGCCACATCTCATCAAACGACAGGCGCACAGCTTGAGGATCGGTGCCTAAAGCACTGCCAATTGCAAGCCTAAGTCTCTGGCTAGTCCATTTTCTCAAATCTCCCACGTCCCAATTAAGGTGGACGACGCCGCTGACTTTGTCCGAGTAGTGCCAACCAGGATTTATGTTTAG
This sequence comes from Planctomycetales bacterium, assembly GCA_020427155.1. Classification (GTDB taxonomy): domain Bacteria; phylum Planctomycetota; class Planctomycetia; order Pirellulales; family Lacipirellulaceae; genus Bythopirellula. Next base: position 3,480 of record JAGQOW010000235.1, read on the forward strand.
CCATAAGTCTTGCCGCATGAACAAATGGACCTCAGCAGTTTTGTTGTGGTGCGTTATCCTGTCTGCGGCCTCGATGGCGTCGCGAACCAGTCGGATATTAGTTGCCCCGCCCTTTTCCTGCAGATTGTCAAAGTCATCTACATAAAGTGCAAAGCTAGTTGCTTGAGCAACTCGCGCCAATCTTTCTATGCTGCTTTTCTCTTGACCTGAGTTTTCCTCAGATACCGCTTTGGCCCACGGGACAAGTGTCTTTATTACATCGACGATACGTTCGCCGAAATCTCTTTCTGTTATCCCTCGCGTCTTTGCCCAGGCCCGCACGGCAATCTCGTCATCGTTAGCCAGTAGCCGCCCACTCATAGCGAGAGCAAGCCTCCGGCAAATGAGATCCGCATAGATTTGGAGCCAATCCGACACGGCCCCGTATCCCCGTTCGGTTGCTTTCGCAAGGAGATCCGCATGCAGCGAAACAAGCTCATCAGCAGAAGCTTCGACAACCAAAAAATCTGCTTGCGCCTTTCGGCGTTCGATACTTGTCAATCGAACCGCAGACTTTCCCGCACCTTTGCGAGCGACGATTACTGTCGCCGTTGGTGAAATCGCATTGGAGAACCAGTCTGGTTGCACAAGTAGATTGTCAAACCACTTGTTTTGGGCAGTATCGCGCTCGGCATCCGGATATCCGATAAACGATGACTTGCCCTCCCAGTGCGTACGAATCCTCTGGATTTGTTCTGGCGTAAGTGAAGTGATTCGCGCGATGCTCATTTTGGTGTGTCGGTTAGAGAAAACCTCGATCCAATGAAGCTGATGCCACTTCGGCCGGCTTGCCAGCTAAAGGCAACGTAGTAGCCATTCTG
>JAGQOW010000236.1 GCA_020427155.1 Planctomycetales bacterium
TTCCGCAGGGATCAGCAAGTCGGATTCCGTTTCGGTGGTAGCAAGAGCTAGCTTCCATGGCTCCGCCGATTCGTTGCTTTCGAGCGACAACTTGAGCCGCAATGTAAAAGGCGGTGGCAGCGGCGATTGATCGATCACTACGGCCAAAACTGCTTCGCCGCCTGCTTGCAATGTCACTTGGGTTTTCGACGTCTCGTCGTTGTCGAGTGCTTTCGCAACTTCCTCGCGTTTTAGAGACGGACCTACTTCGATCCCTTTGATTGCCAAAGGCTGTTCTACGGGTGCATGTTCAGCGCTTGCCGAGAGGCTCAGTTTTGTCACTGCCAACGAACGGTCAGTCCAATCAGCCGTCGAGACCGGAGCCAACTTGATGCTAACCGAAGTGACGCCAGGTCGAGTTACCGTGGCGGAAACCTCCAACTCCTGCTTGCCAGGCAGTAGTTCAGAGACGATCGCGGCCAGCTGATCTTCCTCAACAGCAAGATCGTCGTCAGCGATCTTGGCCGACGCCAGCCTAAGGGGGGTCCAGAGAACCGTCGACGCCAGTAGCCGCGATTCCCATTCCTGCTGCTCTGCTTCGAATCCTGCATCCAATTGCACAAGTTGCAACTTGGTTTGGCTCAACTTCTCGTGCAATTGCTGTAGCTTCGCCTCGAGTTCCGGAGCGGGGAGTTTGAGCATCGGCGGAGCGTTGCGTCGGATGCTGGCTCCATAATTGCCAACGCCCTTCTCAGCAATGTTGTGGAAGAACGCATAAAGCCCGTAATAGTCTTTTTGGGTAAACGCATCGAACTTGTGATCGTGGCACCGACAGCAGTTAAAAGTTTGGCCCAGCCAAACGGTTGCGGTCGTTTCGACACGATCCGAACAGTACTCCGCCAGGAACTCCTCAGGAATGATCCCGCCTTCTTCATTGAGCATGTGATTGCGATGAAAGCCGGTCGCAATTCTCTGAGACAAGGTGGGTTCGGGCAGCAAGTCGCCAGCGAGTTGCTCAATCGTGAATTGATCGAACGGCTGATTAGCATTGAAAGCGTTGATCACCCAATCTCGCCAGGCATACATTTCTCGGTCGCGATCGACCTGATAGCCGTTCGTATCGGCAAATCGCGCAGCATCGAGCCAATCGACGGCCATTCGCTCGCCAAAATGTGGCGAAGCGAGCAAGCGGTCGACCCAACGGGCAACCAGCAGATCTTCTTCTGCCCGTGAACTCACGTTGGCCAATTCGCGTTGGAACTGTTCGACCTCCGTGGGAGCCGGGGGCAAACCGGTAATGTCGAGAGAAAGTCTTCGCAGCAGCGTCAGCCAATCAGCCGGAGGCGAGGGAGCCAGTCCCGCGCTTTCCATGCGCTCCAAGATAAAATAATCGACGGCGTTCCGGGGCCAGGAGGAATCGAGCACTTGGGGGACCGCTGCATGCTTGGGAGGCGCGAATGCCCAATGCCGCTGATAATCGGCCCCTTCGTCAATCCAGCGGCGCAGCAGCTGCTTTTCTTCATTAGAAAGCGGCTTGTTAAACTCGGCAGGCGGCATGGCTTCTTCGTCTGCCGAGAAAACGCGCCGCACGAGCTCGCTGGCGTCGGCGTCGTGGGGGACGATTGCAGCTTGTCCTGAATCGGCCGCCTGCATGGCCGCTTCGCGCTCGTCGAGCCTCAGACCCGATTCGCGTTGGTTTTCGTCTGGGCCGTGGCATGGAAAGCAGCGATCTGACAGAATCGGTCTGATATCTTTGTTGAACTGGATCGGCTCTGCCGCATTGGCGTTGTCTTCCGTTACTATCGAGCACAGCGTAATACTGCCGGCTACGATGGCGGTAAGGACGGAATTGAAAGAGCTGCTCATAGGACCAATACCAGGGGCATCGCGATGCCTCTTACTATACAACACAGGCACTGGAGCCGCCGGATTTTTTGTCTCGTGAAGTTGGGTTGCTGCCCAGCAGCGGATTTGGCATAGCGAGCGATTTATGAACAGGGAGTGGCTATGGGATGGCCTTGGAGCCCTGCGCTGCAATGTCTGGCTATTGTAAGAAAGGTATCCATCTGTGATGCTTGCTACTTCCGTTCAAGTCTCCGTGGTAGTTGCCGCTGCACCGTCACTGTGGAAAAAGGAGCCGTCCATGCTCAACCCGCCGCCGGAAGTGCTCACATGTCATCGCAACTCCTCTGTTCACTGGCCACGGATCGCCTGGCTGAAGGTCATGGTGATGCTTGCGACGTGCTTATCAGGTGGAGCACAAACTCTGCAGGCGAGCGCAGTTTCGCGCGAGCCTCCCAATATCGTGTTTATCATGGCCGACGATCTGGGATGGACCGACCTTGGCTGCACTGGTTCGCGCTACTACGAAACCCCCAACATCGATCGGCTGGCAGAACAAGGATTGAAGTTTTCGAGTTACTACGTATGCCAGAACTGCGCGCCGACGCGTGCCGCACTGATGAGCGGACAATATGCACCGCGCACAGGGATCTATACCGTGGAATCGCTCGAGCGGGGCCACGAGGCCGATCGGAAGTTGGTGCCGCCTCTGAACAAGACCCAGCTCTCCCTAGAGAAAACTACCGTCGCGCAGATGCTGCAAGAGGCGGGTTACGCAACCGGCATGTTTGGCAAGTGGCATCTTGGCAAGGGGGCAGAGTACCATCCGTTGCAGCGCGGGTTTGACGAAGCAATCGTCGCCAGCCGCGGACACTTCAACTTCACGACAATTCCCCCGACCAAGGTGACGCCGGGACAATACCTCGCCGACTACCTTACCGATCGGGCCGTTGAGTTCATTGAGGCGCGTCGAGACGAGCGTTTTTTTCTTTACCTGCCTCATTTCGCCGTCCACACGCCTATCCAGGCGAAGCCTGAACTCATTGCAAGATTCAAAGACAAAGCACCCCAAGGCGGACACAACAACCCAGTCTACGCAGCGATGATTCAAAGCGTCGACGAAAGCGTGGGGCGCATCATGGAGCAACTCGACAAGTTGGGATTGAGTGACAATACGCTTGTCGTATTCACTTCCGACAATGGCGGATTGGGCGGCTATGAAGTACCAGGAACCGACCAAACCAAGGGGATTACCGACAATGCTCCGCTACGTGGCGGCAAGGGAACGCTTTACGAAGGCGGGGTGCGGGTGCCCTTGATTGTCCGCTGGCCGACGCAGATCGAGGCAGGCGCGACATGCGACGAGCCGGTAGTTCACGTCGATTTCTATCCCACTTTTCTCGACATTGCTGAATCGAAAACGGCAACGGACTTTCCTTTGGATGGCGTTAGCATGCTTCCTCTCTTCCGATCGCCCACTAGCAGCCTGGACCGCGAAGCTATTTATTTCCACTTTCCCGGATACTTGCAGTCGTATATTGAAGAAGCGCTTTGGCGGACGACACCTGTTTCTACGATTCGTGCTGGCGATTGGAAACTGATGGAGTTCCTCGAAGACGGGCATCTGGAACTCTATAATCTGGCCCAGGATCTCGGCGAACGACATAATCTGGCCGACGAGAAGCCGCAGCAAGCCAGGCAATTGCATAAGCAGATCGTGCAATGGCGCAACGAAATCGGCGCAGCCATGCCTCGCCCAAAACAGTGACCAGCCTGACAAATCGGAAGTTCTTGGCCCCCTGTTGGCCTCGCCACAATCGATCGCTGATTGGAATCGCTCAAGAAGGACCATAATAAGTCACCCCGAGAACCCAACCATGACCGTGTCACAACAGCTCGTTTCAAAACTTCTCGGAAGCATCCTGAGCGTGACGCTGCTTTGCGGTACGACAGCTGCCCAGGAGCCGTCCCTAGGCAACAATACGCAGATAGGCACTCCTCCAACTCCGCAAGCGGCGGCCAGTCGGATCACTGTACCCGAAGGTTTTCGCGTCACGCTCTTCGCTGGCGAGCCGGATGTGCAGCAGCCGATTTCGCTGACCACCGACGAACGGGGCCGCTTGTGGATTGCCGAGAATTACACTTATGCCGAGAATCCGACGAATTTCGATACCGAACTGCGAGATCGTATCGTCATCTTGGAAGACACCGACGGCGACGGGCGGCACGACCAGCGAAAGGTTTTTTGGGACCAAGGACGCAAACTTGCGAGCGTCGAGATTGGCCATGGCGGGGTCTGGGTGCTTTGTGCGCCGCAACTGCTGTTTATCCCCGATCACAACCGCGACGACCGGCCCGACGGCCCGCCAGAAGTTGTTCTCGACGGCTGGGATGAAGGTCCGGTACGGCACAATATCGTCAACGGGCTCAAGTGGGGGCCTGACGGCTGGCTCTACGGCAGGCACGGGATTCAGGCGACCTCGGAAGTCGGCAAGCCGGGGGCGGCGCCGT
>JAGQOW010000237.1 GCA_020427155.1 Planctomycetales bacterium
GGTTCTGGAAAGACGGTGCCGGGGAAGTGAAAGCGCTGGATGTTTGGCAGAAGTCGTGCAGCTATCTATATCTGCCGCGCCTGCGGAACTCGAATGTCATGGCACACGCTGTCGCTGCCGGTGCATCGAGCCGCGACTTTTTTGGCCTGGCCAGTGGCAAGGAAGGTGATCGCTACCTTGGTTTCACCTATGGCGTGGCGACTTCGCCTTTCATGGACGTTGCTTTGTTGATTGAGCCGGAAAAGGCCGCAGCCTACGAAGAGGCCACCCGCCCGCCGCCGGTTGATTCTGCGCCTAGCGATGCGTCGGACGATACGAATAAGCCAAGTGAGACCGCGGATCCGGCATCTTCGCCGGTTCCGTCGCCCACGGACATAGCCAAGCCGACTCATTTTTGGGCGTCAGCGGAATTGGACCCGGTTACGGCATCGCTGAAGTTCGCCAGCATCATGAGGGAGCTGGTGGAGCTGTTCAGTGCTCGTCACGGTACCAATGTAGTGGTGAAGGTAGATATCGAGGCCAGCGATGATCGAGGTTTCGATGAAACCACGGTACGAGCAGCGAAGGAAAATAGTCGAGTCCTCGGCATTACATCCATGGATTTTGATTGAATGCCTATCAATCGCCGGTTGCTCCTAGCGGATCGGCTTGGTTTTTGACTTGGCGAATTTGTCGGCGCCCTCGATGAGGCTCTCAATGGAGGCAGGCGGTCGGGGCTGATTCCGCGTTCGGGGCGGCTTGGGGTTGCTCTCTCGACCACTAACCGCTTCATACGCCGCACGCTCACTCTTGTTGAGCGAAGAGATAAGCGCAGCCTCCCGCGATCGCCTCATGTGCTGGCCAATCGATGGGTGCGAAGAAACCTTGTCCGAGGAGGCAGGCTTCGGATCAACGCTGTTCAGAGGGCACGCGAGATCAGTCCGAAGCTTCCTCGGATTGAGGAGACCTTCGACGAGCGCAACTATGTCATCGCGCGTAGAAGAGTAGTCGACTGACCTGTATGCCGACTCAATATCGTTTAGTCCGACATTGCCAGTGTCGCTTCGCCTACGTGCTAAGGAATATGCAATACCGAGGAGCAGGACGAGAGACCGAGGTATGCCGAACGTGTAGGTATGTAGTTGCTCCTCTATGTCCAGGACACCTCGAAGGCCAGACAGCTCTGAAGCTGTCCTGAGGAGCTCCCTGACCAGCTTTTTCCAGTCGTCACTATCGGGAGCAAGTGGATGAATGATGATCGGTGACGTGAGAAGTCGTTGTCGCTCCTCATGAGGTCGGTTCATCAACCTGTGGAGCATGCTGTAGTTGGAGGTGAAAACGAGCGGCGGGCCTATGGCCGACATCTGCAGAAGCACCTTCGCAGCCAACGTGTTTGCAGAGCTCTGCGTCAGAAATTGAAGTTCATCAGTGGAAATAAGCGAAATGCCCTGAGCCACGGCTTCCGCGACCGCCTTGCTTGCGGCGCCCTTGGATTTCTGGATTCGGGGATCGCGGAAGTTTTGGGTGAGAAGCTTCGACAACCCGCTGAATCCGGCGAACGAGAACTGCCAGAACCCGATCAGGGGAAAGGCCGCGTGGCCCGGCACCTCAATTGGGTTTCCAGGCGGGAACAAGCGCTGGAATGCCTTTGAGATCGCGGACTTTCCGACTCCCGCGAGTCCAGTCAAGCAAATCACTGGAGGCATGAAATCGACAGTCGTGGGCGAATAGGCGAGCCTGATATACGCTCGTTCATCGGGATACCTGTCTGCGGCAAACGAGCGCGCCACCGAGGCAAGCTGCCTCAAAGTCGACCGCATCTGCGAATTGGGGACCACCACAGTTTTCAGGGTGCGATCAAGCAGGCTTCGTGCCTCGCTCGCAGAAAGCTTGCTCAGCCCCGTGGGCGCAACCAAGGGAATCCGAATCTTCTCGTCCAACTCGGCATCGCTCGCTGTCAAGAGAAAGTGATCGGCCCACTGACTTGCCTGGCTGGTCATGCGGCTCGTCCCGACTTCGGTGTGTTGACGACATCCAGCGATTCGCGAACACTCGCATTAGAAGGCGGCTGCCCCCCTTTCCTGGTTGCTGCATCCCAATGTCGCCCCGTTTCTTCCAGATGGCGGATCTCATACTTGGCGCGGACCGCACTTGCGTGGTCAGACTGGTTCGCCCGGATTTCTCGCATGCGTTCATCAAGCTGCGACAAATCGCTCAAGCTCATATCGAGCTGGGTGGCGTCGTCACGGATCGGAAGGATTGCTTCAACTTCGTAGATCTTCCCATCCACCTCAATCCAAGCGATGCGGATAGCCAGCGAAAGCACGAATCCGCTCACTTCGATAGTCCTGTTCTTACCGGCAAGCGAAGCAAGACCAAGTGCTTGAAGCTGCGTGGTGCCGTAGCGTAGCGACCTTAGCCATAGACCATCACGGTTCAACTTGAACTTCACTGGCGTCAGAAACTCGCGAATCGCGGCAGTCACAGACATTGGCACTGCACTCGTGCGTCCTCTGTCATTGAGGAAGTTGAAAATTCCAACCGGTGTCGGAAGAGTGCCCGCCGCGATCATCTCCGGTGTGAGGCGATCGCTGGCATCTTTTGCGTTGTTGTTCGCAAGCGTTCGATAGATCTCTCGCCTCGCCATCTCAAATGCATTCAATGCGCTGACAACAAAGCTTGGAGGGCCGGCTGTCCGTGTTTGTCGAGGATGCGATGATTCGACGGTTGCTTTTGACTGACCCGAGTACGACGGAGCGAGACCACGAATCGCGGGAATGTTTTCGGTCCTGACATTTCTTCCCGAGGCGCCGGGACCACGGTCTGTTGATGATTGTGGCGGAAGGCCGACGCAGGGCCAGTCCTCGTCGGAAATCTGGATCCCGAAAAGTCTGCAGAAATAGCTTTTTGGAACCGCTGCACAGAACTTGGCTGCGCGATAGGCTTCAAGAGTCTCGCTGCCGTAGCCAAACCCAATTCCAATTTCGATTCCGGACAACACGTCGACTTCACGCACAACGGCGAACGGCGGTCCTGCCTCATCGGAGAGAATTTGTCGCGGCCGCTCTTTGGAGTACGCGCAGTCGGACTCCGATTGCTCATAGAGATTTGCCAAGTCTTCAGAATAGCGGCCAAGATTGTCAGCTACGCGGTTGCGGTACGTTTCGTCGCCAAGCTTGGACTTCCGCACGGCCGGGAGACCAAATTTCTTGAGAACGTGATATCGGAACTGTTGGTAGCTCGGAAATGGCTTACTCTCGGGATGGTAGTAGCGCTCAAACCCCTTGCTATCCCTCGCTATCTTGCATCCAAACGCGTACAGGAGAGATTGGCGATGGATCCAAGCCATGCTCTTCCCCAGCCCTGAGTATTTCACGTACGAGTTCTCGACCTCGGGTATCAGGGGTACGGCGGAATGGCCCTGTCCTCGACCGTGCTTCGCCTTTCTCCCAGCCTTTCTTCTGGATCGATTCTCTTCAGTGCGGTCCCAGCTGCCTGCATTGGCGAACGTGGGAACGAGTGCCATGAGAGATCTTCCAAAGCACATGTAGGCGCAGTACCAGAGTTGGATTCTGTGTCGGTGCTGCTTATTTCTTGTCGCGAATGATGCGATGTACTTTTCCGGATCATCCGCAAGGACGAGGTTTGGGTCGTCTACTAGTTCATCGATCCGCTCATAGCGATCCTGAGCCCAGTCCCGATACGATTTCTTGGTTGATGTGCGCCCGTGGTCTAGTGTGTCCAGAGAGGCACCCTCGTGCATTCGTAGCCACGGCGGCAAGGTTGGCTGCTCCAATACCGGGATGAGGTCCTTCTTGATCAGTGCTTCTTCAAAATCGTGCCTGGGAACTTTGATGATGTGCGCACGCCACTCACTGGAACCCTTGGTGAAGAAGACGAGGGCGATGGATTCCTTGCTGTTTGCCAGGAGGTGGTAAGTGGTATCGCAATCAAACCCGCCTATTCCACCTGCACATTGAAGGGCAACTCCGACGTGCATCTCAGCGCCTGAACCAGTCGTCATACGCGGATATTGGATCGATTACCTCGCCGAGGAGCGGCTTATTCATCAGTAGCGGACGATAGAGGTCAATCCGGAGTTTGCGACTCCATACGAACTGGTACAAAAGGGTCTTGATCTGATACGCATCAATCCTCGTGCGCCGCGAGATGCCTCGAATGACATCCAGAGCAGCCGAGCCGCTACCGATGTGTTCGTTGAAACTTGTGAGGATTTGAAGCTTTTGTTCCGGGCGAATGTTGGTTGCTCGTCGATGCCAACCAAACAAGT
>JAGQOW010000022.1 GCA_020427155.1 Planctomycetales bacterium
TCAATCAAGGATGTAGCTTTCCGGACGAGCTTCGGACTTGGTCCGGAGAAAACAGAGAATCGGGAGCCAAACAGAGAAAGAAAGGCGGGAGGATGGGGAGAATCGATGGTGCGGAGAGGTGCTTTGGAAAGATGTGAAACGGGCGCAAGCCCTTTATAAACAAGGGGAAAAAGAAAACCCGTCACCCCGGAGAATGACCCCAGAGAGACGGGTTTGTCTTTTGTAAATGGTGGAGGCGGCGGGAATCGAACCCGCGTCCCGTGACATCTCCACGCAAGCCTCTACGTGTGTAGTCGACAGATTTGATTTTGCCTCGCCAGTCGCCGAGTCGACCTGGCTACTGGTGGGCTAGCCGAGAACTAGTTTAACCGCCGGCGTGCTCGGCAATGACCGGCGGCGATCCAGATTTGGTGACGGACGTCCGGGCCAGTCTGGCTCCAGTCCTTAGTCCGGGTTGCCTTTAATTAGGCAGCCAGTGCGTAATTGCCTTCGGCAATTGAAATTGTGATCAGCTTTTTACGTGGCCCACTGATCAACCACGACACGCCACTTACGCTTCGGCTATCCGGTCGAACCCTGTTCGCCCCCAGATGTGCCTTGGCACAAGAAGTAACTCCAATTCTATTCGGCAGAATCAAGCAAGAAAAGGAACAAAACTTAGCCAATGAAGCCGGCTTCAGCGGCTGCCAGCTGTTTTTTCCAGGGGCCCGGTTTCACCCGATTGGTGTAGTCTTCTTCCAGGAAATACATGTGCAAGTGCACCAAATGCTGGTTGAATTCGGGGCGAAGCTTTAAGAAAACCTTCAACATCTTGCTAGACAACACTAGCTCGGGGTCAGACTCATTGCTCGGGGCCAGCTCATGACCTGCCAGCAGCAAATCTCGCCGCCAGGCGTGAAAAGTATCGATTGCCTGCAGCAAGTCGGAGCTGGACATTGTGGCGAGCGCTCTGGTTCGGAGGAAAAGAATCAATCAAGATGGGGCGTCGCCTAATGCCAGCCACTGCCGTCAGCCTGGAAACAAAGTAGCTGGTAGTCTAGTAGCTGTAGAGTCAACAGTATATAGTCGTAGCCTTTTTCAGGTAGTAGTTCCATGCCCAAGCGCGTTTCTCATAGCTTGCTTGATCCGGTTTTGACCCTGCCGCTAAAAGGCTTGTACGCACGGTTGAAGATACCGGCTAGGTTTCCCCCTGAAGGCATCGTAGTGGTGGGCCATCTGTGCGCCATTGTTGGAGCCTTGAGTTTTGCCGTTTCTTCCCACTGGTGGTGGGGTGGTCTGTTGGCGGCCGCGGGAGTGGCAATGAATCACGTGGCCGATGTGCTCGATGGTACCCATGCGCGAGCGACGGGCCAATGCCGCAACGGCGGCGAGTTGCTCGACCACTTTGTCGATCCGCTGTCGTTTTGCTATTGGGTGACTGGCATCAGTTACAGTGCCGATTGTCTCTTGTTGGGAACTGGCGGGGTGATCGTAGTTTATGCGATGGCCGTTCTGACAAACATCAAAGCCAAGATGATTGGCGAATTCACATTGGCGAGATTTGGACCCACCGAGTTTAAGACGCTGCTTATTCTGTTCGGGCTAACTATGTCAGGCGCCGTAGGCGGCGCCTGGTTGTTGCCCGCCGCGGCGCCGCAAATCGCGTTCTGGTTCCTGGCTGCGATGTTTGTCGCCGGAGTAATTCAGTTGATGATTAGTCTGTGGTTTGCCATACACGAAGTGAACGCCAAGGGGTCGACCCCAGATAACACAGAATGGGAATTGAAGAAAAAGTAGGTTAGGGTTCAGAAGCCAGGGATCGGGAAGTGCTGGAGGGTTCGGGGATTCTTCTTGCCCAAAGGATTCCTAGCATGCGGAGCACGCAGCCGCCGATTAGGAGTAGGGCGAAGTGGTCTATCTCCCAGTTGCCAAGCATGGTGGGTTGCCAGCAGTCTGAGAGGATGTCAAACAGTAATCCGCCGGCCAAGGCGCTAAGGGCGTAGGCCAGTTGGGTCGAGGCAAACCAGGCAGCCGAGTAGGCAGCCGAACATTCGGGTGCACTGAGGCGGAGCATCAGGTTGGGCATCGCGACGTTGGTGCCGGCATAGGCGATCCAGCAAACATACGCGCCGACGACCCACCACTTCGCGTCGGGAGCGGCAATCAAAAAGAAGAGCAGTGCCGCAGCCACGAGTCCTTGCGAAACGACAAGGACGGGCACATTGCCGTGGCGGTCGGCTTGTGCTCCTGCCCAGGGCATCACGAGCGACTGGATGCCACGCGAAGTGGCATCGAGGATTCGTTTCTCCGCATAGGTGAGTTGTAGTATCGAGATTTGGTAGACGCGAACTGCAGTGTCGGCAATGCCGTTGGCAAAAGAAAACCAGAGGCCGTAGTAGAGCAAACGTCGAAAATCGCCGTCGCTAAATGGAGTGAGCAGTTCGCCCAGTCGTTGCCGTGGCGAACCAGCCCCAATGCGACTCGGAGACGCCGGATCAGTCATCGCGTGGAGCGGCCAGATGGCAAACAACATCACGATGGCTCCCACACAGGTAAGCGCAGCAAAACCGATCCACAGTCGTTCGAGATGACCCGTTACCTCGCAACGGGTTTGCCAAGACACGGTCGCGACGGCTGAAATCACGATTCCGAGTACCTTGCCGCCGTTCATCCAGCCTTGACGTCGTCCGACGAAACGGCCGCGAATTGGTTGTGGCACCAGGTCGGCAAACCAAGACCATAGGGCAACGACGGCAAAGTGCTCGAACAGGTGGTAACCAGCCCAACAAGTAGTTAGTGCAACGATCGACTGGGTTGCCTGGGGAAGCACGCCAGGCGCCGACATAAGCGGCAGTCCCAACAGCACCAAGGCACTGATAAAGAACATCCGCGTACAAAACCGACGCCGATTGCCAACACGGTCTAGCCAGAGCGGCGTGAATAGACGCAGGACGCCAACCAGCGAAGGTGCGGCGAGCAACCAGCTTAGTGTCAGTCCCCGCACGCCGTACGAAGCGGCAAGATAAAAGAGCAACGTCGTACCGGCCAGTCCGTTGCCAATACCCCACAAGCCACCGTTGAAGTAAGCGAGACCGATCGATCGGCGTCGCGCATCGAGAGTCAACTTCTCAACTGGATAGGATTCACTGTTGACCATAGAACCAGCGTACAAGAAGCCGACCGAGAAACCAATTAGACGCGCAACTTACTAATGGCTCATCGTCATCAGCATCGATTCGAACGACGCGATCCGACGAGGCGACCACCAGTCGAGAAACTCCTCTCGCAGTTGCTCGGCAGACTCCTGCTGCTCTACGATACAGCGGGCCAAATAGGCTGCCCGGCTATCCATCGGCATGTCGAGCAGTAACTGCCGAAAGAAAGCTTGGGCCGTTACGTGGTCGTTGATCCGGCCAAGGCGGGTCTGGAGCTTTTCTACCAAGGGATACAAATCGGTCCGCAGCTGGGAGTCGAAGGCGCTATGAAAAAACTCGATTGAGTATCGCAGGCGTTTGCTGGCGATTCGCAAGCGGTGAAGTTGCTCCAAAGTAGGATCGAGAGTACCGGCCAATCTCCGTATGGGCCGGCCTGCTTTCTTGAAGGAGGCCCTGGCAAATTGCCCAAAAGTCAGATTTGCATTGGTTTTCTTCCCCTCGACAAAGGATACGAGACAACGTTCGAGACTACGTTCGAGCTTTCCAGACTTGGCTTTTGCTTCCACATTCACTAGCCGACGCTGTACTGCTGAACGCTGCTGCTCGAGCCGAGCGATGAGATGCGCACGGTTGGAGTCGTCATTTTGAGCGCCTTTCAGACGCATAAGCAGCACATCCAAATCGCGCGCTGGGCCAGCGGCTCGGCGGATGCGGCGCAGCCATTTCTGCAGAGATCGACACCTGCCTTGCTTTCGCAGGAGCGGCCGAAAAGCCTTTAGCGTGGCGTCGGCACGCCGACAAGCAACGCGAAGCTGATGAACATGCTCGATGTCTTTCTTGAATTCGTGTGCCGCCAACGGCAACAACTGCTGAACGTATTGAACTCGCACGCGCAGCGCATCGACCGCGATTGTGGCAGCAGGAACTTGCGGCGACGCGACATCGATCCATTTATTGCTCATTCGATTAGCCTAGCCACAGGACGTCATGAGAGCAAATGCGACCGCTGTGGCAGACCAAACTTGGCCTGAAACAACCCGCAGGTTCGCAGCCCATAGGCTTCAGAACTGCTTCCGAGGCGAACCATTGCCGGTTTGGCCATTTCAGCGTGATCGCACCAAAGAATGCTGATACAATGAGGATGGCTTGCTGCAGGCGATTTGGTTGCGAAGGGAGAAGCGATACGTGGTTGGGTTGCACTTGATCAAGGTCGGTGTCATTCTCGTAGCACTGGCGTCGCTATGCTGGAATTCGGCTCCTAGCCAGGCGCAGATCTCTGAGTTCAATGGCGTCGAAGTGCCTGGGACAGTGGTTGCGCACATTGCCGCCTCCAACGATTACAAGTACAACTCGCCTTCGATTGCCATTCTGCCTGACGGCACGTATCTCATCTCTCACGACGTCACTGGCAACAACGCGCCCACCCCGAAGCCGACCTACGTGCACCGCTCCACCGACCAGGGGCAAACGTGGAACCAGATCAGCACGGTCAATAGTCTCACCTGGGCCAACCTCTATAACATCGGTAACGATGTTTACCTCATGGGCAACAGTGGCGGCAGTTTCGTCATCTATAAGTCCACTGATGGCGGCGTGAATTGGACCAGCCCGGTCAGTTCCACCACGGGCAGAATTGGCCAATCAAACGCGACGACGAGCTATCACACTGGCCCCATGCCATTGGTCGAGCACGATGGACGCCTCTGGCGCAGCATCGAAACCCGCATCCCTGGTGGCAGCAGCAACGATCTCTACGCAGGGGTCATGAGCATTGCCATCGGCGACGACCTGCTCGATGCGTCGAACTGGACCTTTTCCAACCGCATCCTCTCCCAGGACAGCTGGTTGCCTGGCAACGCCTTCAATTCCTGGCGCGAAGGCAACGTGGTTGTCGATCGCGACGAGAACCTGGTCAATCTTATCCGTGTCGATCCGCCCAAAGGCAGCCAGGAAGTCGCTGCCATCATGCGTGTGCAAGATGCCAATACGATTACCTTCGATCCGAACAACGACATCATCGACTTCAATGGCGGCGCCAAGAAGTTCACTATCCGCTACGACGCTGGCACCGATCGCTACTGGACGTTTGCCAATATCATTACGCCCTACAACGCCGACCCTACCGTGCTGCCCAGCTCGCATCGAAATATTGTCGCCCTGGTCGAATCTCCTGACCTGAGAAACTGGGATGTGAACCGTATAGTCGTGCAAGATCTCTCAGATATGGAGTATATCGGCTTTCAGTATTGGGACTGGCAATTCGAAGGCGCCGACATGGTCGCGGCCTCGCGTACCGCCTACCCCGATGGGCTGGGCGGAGCGATTCGCTTCCACGATGCCAACTTCATTACGTTCCACCGGGTGGAGGACTTTGCTACCAAGCGACCGACCCAATCGCTCGTGGCCGATACAAACAACAATCGCGTCATGCGATACGAACTGACCGAGACCAACCAGTGGATGCCCGTCGGACAGTTTGAACTGGGCAATTCGTTTGCCGGCACTGGGCTCAACAAGCCGATGGGGCTGGCCAAGGATTCAGAAGGTCACGTCTACATTGGCGAGCAGACCGACGGCGGACGAGTACTCCGCTTTGATTCTTCCGGCAACTTTCTCAATGTCATCGCGACCGAGGGCGTTGGATTCACCGGCCGACCCGAGTCGCTGGTCGTAGGACCCACGGGCGATCTTTACATGTCTGTTGCATTTGGCGCCAACTCCGACAAGGTCTACAAGATCGACCCTTCTACCGGCAATGCCAGCGTGTTTATCGACACCAACTTCTCCGGCGGTTCGCTGAATAATCCCCGGGCGATCGCTTTCGGAGACGACGGCAATCTCTACGTTGCCGATCGCGAGAACAATGTCTTTCGACGCTTCGACGGCATGACCGGCGCATTTCTCGGTGACCTCTACACGGCAGATAATCCCGAAGGCCTGGTCTGGGACGAGTTCCAGAGCAAACTCATTGGCGCCTACCGCGACGGCGGCGACGCCAATCTGGTCGAGCTTGGCGCAGCCGGCGGCGCCAGCACGCTCTACAACGTCTCCGACATTGGCCGCGCTTTGGGCATCGTCGTCATCGAGGGCGATATCTACTGGAGCGATTGGGATAATGGCAAAGTCTATAAACTGAAGGGCACGAACATGCTTGCCACCAGCCTTGCAGGACTCAGCGGGCCAGGCCATCTGATAGAGGCAGACCCGATTCCCATCGGCGAGCGTTCGTGGACCCATAGCGGCTCGAGTAACTGGAGCGACTGGAATAACTGGACCTACTGGAGCCGTCCCGACTCTCCTGCGGAGGTGGCAATGTTCGGCTCGGCAATCAGTAGCAATGCCACGATCGCGCTGGATGCAACTTATGAGCTCCGGGGCTTGCGGTTTCGCGACGACAATCGCTACACCATCAGCGGCGCTGGTCAAATCATTCTCGAGTCTGAGGAAGCGGGCTCTCCTGCGATCCTTGACGTACAGGAGCAGTATCATTACCTGGACGTCGATGTGCTGATGACCGACGATGTCCACGCAACGATGGGCGATGGCGCGCGGCTATACTTCGAAGCCGAGTTGGACCTTGGCGGTAACCAGCTCTTTAGTTTTGGCCCGGGACGACTCTGGGTCTCCGGCGACTTTGTGATGAATGGCGGTCGGGTCGTCGTCGATGGTCAGAGTGCGTTTTCATTTGGAACCAATTCCAATGCCACGCTCGACGGCGACTTTCAGTTCATTCCTGACGAGAGCTTGTCGCTAGCACTGGGGCAAAGTTTCGATCTGCTTAACGGTGTGGGCTATCTCGGCAATGAAACATTTGACGATATTCTTTTGCCCGCTCTGCCAAGCGGTTTGGTTTGGGACCTTTCGTCCTTCTACAATGATGGGATAGTCACCGTTGCGGCTGCCGCGGCGGGCGACTTTGACAGCGACGGAGATGTAGACGCCGACGACCTGGCAATCTGGCAGAGCAACTTCGGAATGAACGCCGGCGCTGAGCGAACCAATGGAGACGCCGATGAGGACGGCGACGTCGATGGCATGGATCTTCTCGCTTGGCAGCGACAATTTACTGGTGCGAACCCGTTGACCTCGCAAGCATCGTCGCAAGTTGTGCCCGAGCCTGGTGCGACACTTCTTTTTCTGGCACACTGCGCGGCATATGTATGCTCGTGGAGCCGTCAACTAAGCCGGTTCTAATCGTCCTTCAAGTAGTGAACCCGGCACGTGGCTGAATCGCTACGCCAGCATACTCATCAGCGTCAATACGCCCATTACCACAGCCATAAAGACGATGATCCACAGGCCGAATCGCACGGCGTGGTGCATGATGGGGCCGAACTCCTCGTGCCGCGTGGCTGCACAAACCAGGCTCACGCTCACGATCAGCGGCAAGGCGTACCACAGGTTCATCACGGCCAGCAGTGGGGCCATCGAGGGCATGCTGGCGACAAAGAAAAGCGAAGGAATCATCTGCAGGGCTTCCCAATAAGAAACAATACTCAGCTCGAATGGCCTTCGTCGTTAGCCGCCTTTTTCTTTTTCTTCTCGGGCACGCTGAGGACCAGCGGACCTGCGGCTGCGTCGCAAATCACCAGGATGTTCAGCAAGCCCGCCACAACCGTATAGACCGTACCGAGTTCGAATGTCGGGTGGTACTTCAGGGTCCACATCGCCAGTTCGTTCGGCTGAGTCGACATGTGGCCAGAGTCGTCCTTCCATTCTACCGGTCCGCGTCGAGGGGGCGCCATGAATCCCGTATAGTCCGGGTCTTTCATGGCCCGGCTCTTCTGCACGAGCATCGGGGTACTCGGCAGACCCACGCCCAGTTGGCACAAGTACTGCCACCGATACTGCTGTTCCCAAGGGACAGCAGCATACACGACCTTGCCGCCACCCAGATACAAACCGTAGAAGAACGTGCCCAGCACGCAAACGAAGAACAGCAGCCCCTTGCCGGTGCGGCCTTGGTAAACGTGACCCAGGCCGGGCAGCATCCATGCCAGCAATGCCGCAATCCACGGTTCTTTCAGTTCGATCTCAATCACATCTTCCGGTGCGGTCGAACCGTTGGCGGCGGGGATGGTAGTGGTGACCATTTCAGGCGAGTCTTGGAAAGGGGGTAAGCGGCAGAAAGCAGGCGACCATTCTAATGAGTTTACAGCAAGAAACCCAGGGCGATTGAGGAAAGTGACTCCATAGATTAATTGACGGCGCATTGACAGACTCCCCTGCCTCGCCCAGCGATTCTTGTTGCTATTCGCAGCTGAACATCAGTTCTTGGCAGACTTCCAATCAATTCCTGCCCCAGAGGGCCAACACCACCACAATGGCCAGAACCATGCCTGCCGCGAGCAATGCCAGAGCCCGCAAGTTCACTTTCTTGGAGTCGGTCGGTTCGGACCCGTAGTGAAGCCGTTGCGTCAGATTTGGGTTTTTCGGCTGGTTCTCGTGGCTGGAAGAAAGATCCTCCGAATCGACAGGATGGGCAACAGACTTCGCTGCTGATTCGTCGAGAATGGCTTTGAGCCGCTCGGCAACGATTGCCGCACTATCAGGGCGATCTTCAGGTTTTTTCGCGAGCATCTCGTCGACCAGGTCGGCCAGCGAGACAGGGCACGATGCCGCTAACGAATCGAGTCGCGGCGGGACTGCTTCCAAATGCTGGTCGAAGATCCTCGCAAAGTCGGGCCCGTCGAAAGGCACCCGGCCGGCAATCATGCGGAAGAGGATGCAGCCCAACGCGTAGAGGTCGAGTCGACCGTCAATCTCTGCTTCTCCACGGATTTGCTCCGGAGGCATATAACGCCAGGTGCCGACAGTTTGTCCCGAGGTCGTCAGTCGCGAGCCGTCCAAATCGCGTGCCAGCCCGAGGTCGCCTAACTTCACTTTGCCGTCTTCCGAGAGATAGAGGTTTGCCGGTTTCAAGTCGCGATGCACACAGCCTCGTTGATGTGCGTGATCCAAGGCGAAGCAAACCTGCAACGCAACCTCTGCGGCCTCTTGCCAGGGCAGATCTCCGCGCACCTTGAGCACATCTTCAAGCGTTCCACAGTCGACAAGTTCCATCGCACAATAAATACTTCCTTCGTGGAGCCCGGCATCGAAGTGTTTTACAATGTTCTCATGTTCAAGCCTTTGCAGCAGGGCAATCTCGCGGACAAAACGGTTTTGAACTTCGGCTTCGAGGAGCGTTGACTCGCGCAGGAATTTAAGTGCTACCCGTTGCCCCGTTTCTTGGTGCGTCGCTTCGTACACGGCGCCAAACCCGCCTTGTCCGAGGCACGCACCAAGCGTGTAGGGGCCAATCAATTCGCCTGTGCGGGACATTTGAGGTAGCAACCCTGGGGGAGAGAAATCAGTAGCTGGCCATTGTAACAATGTCTTCGTCAAACGGACCGGGCGATTCGACGAGTGCCCGCAGATTCGATTCGCAGCGAGTGGCATAGAAGCAGCCTAAAGGACCGGTTTTCAGGCCGTTGTGAGGGGCCGCAAACCCTGGTAAATTAGGGCTTCGATGCCCTGGACGGATTCATCGAATCGCAGCCGATTTTGGGCGCTGCCCTTAGGATTCTTTTGAAAGGCGTTTGCTGTGTCGACTGACTCGAGCGATCCCAATATTCCAGAAGACGACAACAACTCGGCCGAGGCGATTGCTGCTCGGCTGATCGATTTGCCGATCGAGGACGAGCTCAAGGAGAGCTACCTCACCTACGCGATGAGCGTGATCGTCAGCCGTGCGCTGCCCGATGCGCGCGACGGTTTGAAGCCGTCGCAGCGGCGGATTCTGGTCGCCATGAACGATCTGAACCTCACGCCCGGAGCATCGCGGGTCAAGTGTGCCAAAATCTCAGGTGATACCAGCGGCAATTATCATCCGCACGGCGAAAGTGTCATCTATCCCACGCTGGTTCGCATGGCCCAAGAATGGAACATGCGCCATGTGCTGGTCGACAAGCAGGGCAATTTTGGTTCCATCGCCGGGCTCCCTCCGGCGGCCATGCGATATACCGAAGCGCGGATGTCGCCCTTTGCCGGGCTGATGCTCGAAGACTTGAAGCTCGACACAGTCGACTTTGTCCCCACCTACGACGAACGGCACACCGAACCGACGGTTTTGCCGGCCAAGTTTCCCTGTCTCTTGGTCAACGGCGCTAACGGCATCGCGGTGGGCATGGCCACTTCCATTCCGCCGCACAATCTCGGCGAAATCTGCCGAGGAGTGATCGAACTGATCGACAATCCCGAGGCGACCATTCAGGACTTGATGCAGCATATCCCCGGCCCGGACTTCCCGACTGGCGGAGTGATTTGCGGCAAGACTGCCGTTTGGAAAGGCTATTCCACTGGTCGTAGTACGATCACGGTTCGTGCTCGAACGAGCGTCGAGGAGTCTGGCAAGAAGACGCGAATCATCATTCATGAGATCCCGTTCCAACAAGCTCGCGATCGGGTCGAAGAGCGAATCGCTCAACTTGCCAGCGACGGCAAGATCCCCGGTATCGCGGCTACGCGCAATGAGAGCGATCTGAAGGAACCGGTCCGACTGATCTTGGAGCTCAAGCGAGACGCCGATCCTGACGTCGTACTCAATCAGCTCTACAAGTATTCGCCGCTGCAAGACTCGTTTTCGATCATCTTGCTGGCTCTGGTCGACGGCAAGCCGCGCGTGATGAATCTCAAAGAGATGCTCGAAGAGTTTCTTCGGCATCGTGTGACGGTCATCCGCCGTCGTACGGCTTTTCTTTTGGCCAAAGCTCGTAAGCGGAAGCACACGGTGCAGGGTTTATTGCTGGCCCATGCCAATATCGACGAAGTAATTCGTGTCATCCGCGCGTCGAAAACCCAGCCCGAAGCCAAACAGGCCTTGATGGCAATCAAAACCCCGGGCGCACTTTTGAAGCGTGCCCTGGGAGACGAGGGTTACGCACAGTTTCAAGAAGAACGTGGCATCGCTGAAGAGTACTCGCTCACGGCGGTTCAGGCCGACGCGATTCTCAAAATGACCCTTGGCCAACTGGTGAATCTCGAACAAGAAAAGCTGGCTGAAGAACACGCGAGTTTGCTAGATGAAATCAGCAACTACAACACGATCCTTAGCGATCAGGCCAATATCTACGCAATCGTCCGCGAAGATTGCGAAATGCTGATCGCCAAGCATGCCGACGCACGCCGTACCGAGATCAGTTCTGAAGAAATCGGCGACGTTGATATCGAGGATTTGATCGAAGAAGAGACGATGGTCGTTTCGATTTCGCACAACGGCTATATCAAGCGCACCCCGGCCAGCACCTACCGCGCTCAGCGACGGGGTGGCAAGGGCATCAAAGGCGCAAAGACCGATTCTGACGATCCGGTTGAGCACCTCTTTGTTACTAGCACCCACGATTACCTCTTGTTCTTTACAAACAAGGGTAAGGTCTATTGGCACAAGGTTTACAACCTGCCGCAACTGTCGCGCGATGCGAAAGGCCGCGCCGTCGTCAACTTGTTGAATCTCGATGAAGACGAGAAGATCGCCGATTGTCGCGCCGTCCGCGACTTCGACTTGCCCGACCACTCGCTCATGATGGCTACGCGCAAAGGGCTTGTGAAAAAAACCTTGTTGAAAGCGTACAGCCGCCCGATGAAGAGCGGCATCATTGCGATCAAACTCAAAGACGATGACGAGCTGGTTGATGTGGTCATCACCAAGCCAGGCGATGAAGTCGTCTTGGCCACGGCCGCAGGCATGGCAATCCGGTTCAACGAAGCTGATGCCCGCCCCATGGGACGAAACACGAGCGGTGTGAAAGGCATCAGTCTCGCTAAGGGCGATCAACTCGTTGGTATTGTCGTCGCCGATCCCGAGGCTACGCTGCTTACCGCTTGCGAGCTCGGCTACGGCAAGCGAACTCCCTTCGGCCCGAATGCCTCCGATGAAGCAGACGCAGGCGAAGATGACACCAGTTCTTCGTTCCGCTACCGCACGCAAAACCGGGGTGGCAAAGGGCTGCGCGACATCAAAACTACTGAGCGAAACGGAAAAGTCATTAGCATCGCCCGTGTCGATGAAACCGACGAATTGATGATGATGACCTCGCTCGGCAAGATCCAGCGGGTGAAGGTTAGCGACATTAGTGCCATCGGCCGTAATACACAGGGTGTACGCATCATGTCGCTGGACGAGGGCGACACGCTGACTGCCGTGGTACGCGTGCCCCAGGACGACGAAGACGACGATACTGCAGGTTCCGATAGTCCTGCATAGCACTTCGCCCTCCCCGAGTAATATAGGTCAACGGGGCATTGCCAGGCCCTCTTTTCGCAGCATAGGCCAGCACAAGCGGGTCTACCTCTAGGGAGGTTTCTGCCGAGGGGCAGCTTGCTTGTGCTGCGGCTTCGCGACCGCACTTAATTGTCGCCTTGACGGCGGCTTCTTACTAGAATAGGCGAGATGCCCTGTACTCGCATGGGAGCCCTTCGGCTATGGCTTTGTTCAAACGACTTGCTTTCGAGTTGCTCGAGTCTCGCCGCCTGCTGGCCAAAGATCTCGAAATCATTGCGATCGACTTTACCAATGCCGTGGGCGAACTCACCGGGACGACGCCTACCGTCGGAGAAAAGGTGTATGTCCGCGTTCACTGGCAGACGACCGATCTGACTGCAGCCGACAGCTACAAGATACGCTGGGAGATGGACGGCGTCGAAACCGAGCCGTTCGACTATGTTGGCAGCCCGGGTGTCGATGTGGACAACTACTGGTATCACGGCGGCTGGATTGCCCAGGCGGGGGCCTCTCACTCGCTAACCGTTACGGTCGATTCGGGCGGCAGCGTGGTCGAGGCCAACGAAAGCAATAACGCGATTACTCTGTCGCCGTTTACTCCGCTCCCTGCCACTTCGTTACCGGCCAAGTTCGGCACGCCGATCGCCGGCGCGCAGAACGTCGATTGGGTTCTCGGCGGCTATGTCGACGTCAATCCCAAATTCTACGCCGACGACCAGGTAAAGTTCTTCAAAGATTACCAAGGAAATACCACCACGACCCGCGATTCGCACAATGGACTTGATTATGCGATTGCTAATTTTGCGGCACAAGACGCCGGTGTCCAGGTGCTGGCCGCTGCGGCTGGCACGGTGATCGAGATCAACGACGGCGAATTTGATCGCGAAACCCAGCTGACCTTTAGCAACCCAGGTAACTACGTCTTTATCGATCACGGCAATGGTTGGGTGACGCAGTACTGGCACTTGCAGCGCGACAGTATTGCCGTAGCGGTCAACGATGTGGTGGTCGCGGGACAAGTGCTGGGATTGGTCGGCAGTTCAGGAAACTCGGCTGGCCCGCATCTTCACTTTGAGATTCAGCACAATAAGACCCCCGTTGATCCATTCGCGGCTCCTGGCGATTTTTTTGTGAGCCCGCCCCCCTACGTGATCGACCCGGTGCTTCCGAACAACCTGCTCGACTTTGGCGTGACGAACGACATCTACGATGGGACGCACACTTTCCTGGGCCCGTCTTTTGCTCAGGTCCAAGAACAGGTTTCCGACATCGGGACCTTTCCTACTAGCGGCGAGGAGGTTTATGCCTGGGCTGTATTTACCTCAGTCGAAGCCGGCGACACCTGGCGGGCGCTGCTATATCGGCCTAACGGTACGCTGGTCAACGATTATTCGTCGGTTATGTTCACCCAGCCCACCGATTTTCAGGACGACGGCGATACCGACGCCTTCGACTTTCTCGCCTGGCAGCGTGGCTTTGGTACCACCAGCGGGGCACAAAAAGCTGACGGCGATGCTAATTACAGTGGCGGCGTCGACGAGGTCGACCTCGCCCACTGGGAGCTACAGTTCGGCCAAACCGCCATCAACGGTTGGGAATGGGGGTGGTATCGCCCCGGCTATACCGAATCGACTCCAGGGACGTGGCGAGTCGATTTCCTCTATAACAATGTCAAAGTCGGCGAACAATCTTTCGAAGTGGGTGCTGCGCTGCCCGAGATCCGTGTCTTCGACGACACTCACAGTATCTATCTGATCGACGACCGCGCCACACCGATCGACTTTGGCGCGGTTGTCCAGGGACAAACCGGGCCGACCACGACTTTTAAAGTAGAGAATCATGGCTACGGCAGTTTGACAATTAGCGGAGTTTCGCTGCCCACTGGTTTTTCAGTCGTCGAATCGCTCGATGCAACCATTGCAGCAGGTGCCAGCGATACTTTCACGGTGAGACTCGACAGCGCCGTGCTCGGCTCGAAAGCCGGTCAAGTGGTAGTCAGTTCCAACGATGCCAGCGAATCAACATTTGCTTTTGCCATCGAAGGAGTAGTGAACCCCTCGAGCCCGGCAGCTTCGAGCGAATTGCAAGGCGTGGCCGTGGAGTACGCGTTGCGGTTCGCGCCGGCTGTGTCAGCCAGATCCGACGAGCAGCAGTTCATCGATGAAGATGCATCAGCAGTCCTTCCCTTGGTCGATCAAGAGACCCTCGACGCGTTGGCTTTGGATCGGGTTGACGCATCTCCCAACGTTGAGTCCAGGCTAACCTCGCAAGCGGTTCGCCAGCAATCGATCTTGCAGCACGAAGCAAGTCGCGAGATTGATTTCGCTGATGATTGGGGCGTTGCCAAGCCGCTGCTCTAATCGTCGGCTTATTTGCACTCTCGGATGACAGGTCACCCCGAGCCTCCTACAATGGGGCGAGCCCGCCACGCTTGCATAGGTGACCCATGCGAATTGATTCGACGGCTACATCGAGGCCAGATTTTGACGACTTGCAACAGGCTCGTGAGAAAACCCGAGCTCGCTGGATCTTTGCCGGACTGGTGCTCTTGGTACTTATTTGGTTTCTCTTCCAACTCTTCGGCCCCCAGGGGGGCATTGTCGTTTCCAAAGAAACCACTTTCATCACCGAACCGCTCGGCGAAGATGGTTTGCCGGACTACGGGGCCTTCCTTCTCAATCGAGCTAGCGAGGGAGTCACTCCGCAGAACAATGCTGCGGTGCTCACCTGGCAAGCCATGTGGCCGGGCGAGTTGGAACAAGAGCATTGGTTGCCCATGGCCGATGCCTTGGGTCTAAAAACAATCCCCTCGGCGGAAGACAGCTTGGTTCGTCCCTACGACCAATCGGTTCGCAAAGAAATCGCCCGTTGGCTGACCGAGCAGTTTTCGAAAACCCTTGAGGGAGAAGCAGCCGAAAGGCTCTTGGGCGTAGATTGGCAGGCAAGGCTCGAACAGGAGACGGCAGACAACTTGATTGGCGCCGCCATGGAGCGGCCCTGGACTAGCGACCAGATCCCCGCGCTTGCCCGTTGGGTGGAAGACAATCGCCGACCCCTAGAACTGCTCGTCGAAGCATCAGCGCGGCCCCATTTCTACTCGCCTTCGCCGACTTTGATCGACAACTCCGACAAGAGCCTGATCGAAATGCTCTTGCCAGCCGTGCAAGGCATGCGTTCCGGCGTCCGAGCACTCAAAGCTCGGGCGATGTGGCATCTGGGCGAAGGCCGCACTGCCGAGGCCTGGCAAGATCTGCTGGCTTGCCATCGCCTGGCAAGGCTGGTACCCCGAGGCAACACGCTGGTCGAACAGTTGATTGCCATCGCTATCGACGGAGTTGCCTGTCGTGGGACCATTACGCTGCTGCATCACGGCAATTTAAGTGTCGAGCAATCGCGAGCAATCCTTGCCGACTTGCTCGCTTTGCCCCGAGTGAGTTCCATGCAGCAATCTCTCGACACGGGCGAACGACTCTTCTTTCTCGATGCAGTACTCCGTATGGCCCAAGGAAAAATGCAAGGCCAGGATATGTCTGGTCCCGGAGCCGGACCGCTGCAGGCGGTTTCGTTCGTTGCAATTGACTGGAATCACATCCTTCGCGAAGGCAACCGTTGGTACGATCGGTTTTCAAAAGCGCTGGAGCTGCCGCGCGATGAGCGAAAAAAAGAGTTTCAACAAATCGACAACGACCTACAGCAAATCGCCGCTGCGGCCAAGCGGCCGGGCATGGTCATCGGAGGTATCTTCAGCCGCCAGCGGCGTAGCCAGATGATTTCGAACATCCTTGCCAGCCTGTTCTTGCCTGCGCTCGAGTCCGCAGCCTATGCTGAAGATCGGTCCATCGCCATTCTAGATATGACGCGAGTAGCAGCAGCGCTGGCCGTCTACCGTGCGGAGCATGGCGAATATCCCGAGCAACTCGCTGTGCTGACGCCCGAAATCCTCCCGGAAGTACCCCTCGACTTATACTCCGGAGCGCCACTGATTTACGAGCGCAAAGCCGACGGCGGCTACCTTCTCTACAGTGTCTTTGAAAACGGAACCGACGAGCGTGGCACGAGTCAAGCCGATCAGATTGTCGACGGAGAATGGGTCGACGCGCCGCCGGAAGGCCTTCGACGCGACACAAGCGATCTGGTAATCCGGGTGCCCGAGCCCGCTTTCAAACTGCCTGACCCACCCACAATAGAAGAATGGCCCTAGTTAGCGCCGTCGGCCACGACGGGCGTCTCACCAAGTGCCGACCAGAGCAGCTCGCGGTCACCCTGTTTACCCGTCGTTGCCGACGGTGCTAACTTGAGATAACCTGACTGCTTCGAAGCCCATTCCTTTTTTTGCTACGCATCATGTCCGACCCCTATTTCCAACAACTTTTCGCCGATCGCATGGGCGGGGCCCAATATGGCAAGGGAACCGCGATTTATAAGTTTGAAAGAATCAAGCGCGCTAAGCGCAAGGCTTTGGCCGATCATCCAGATCGAAGATTGCTCGATTTCGGCATTGGCGAAAACGACGGTGTGGCCGACAGCACCGTGCTGAGCACGATGGCTGAAGAGATCGGCAAACCTGAGAATCGAGGCTATGCCGACAACGGGATCGCCGCCTTTAAAGAAGCCGTTGCACGGTTTATGCAGCGCGAGTACGGAGTTCCCCTCGACGCAGCGACCGAGGTGAACCATTGCATCGGTTCGAAAACGGCGCTGGCGATGCTACCCGCGACGCTCATCAACCCGGGCGATATCACGCTGCTGACCGTTCCTGGCTACCCCGTAGCGGGCACGCATACCGCCTACTACGGCGGCATTGTCTACAAGTTACCGCTATTGGCAGAAAACAACTTTCTGCCAGACCTCGACAGCATTCCCGACGAAGTCAGGCAGAAAGCGAAGCTACTTGTGCTGTGTTATCCCAACAGCCCGACCGGAGCGACGGCTACGCAAGAGTTCTACCAAAAAGCCATTGCATTTGCCCAGCAGCACAAGATTGTCGTCGTGCAAGACGCCGCCCACGCGCTGCTCTCGTTCGACCGCAAGCCCAACAGCTTTCTGGCAGTGCCCGGTGCCAAGGAAGTCGGCGTTGAGGTCCATTCCATGTCGAAAGGTTTCGACATGATCGGATGGCGAATGGGTTGGGTATGCGGCCACGAGCGACTCGTTAGCGCCTTTGCCGACGTGAAAGACAATTGCGATTCGGGGCAGTTTATCGCTATCCAGAAAGCAGCGGCAGCGGCCTTGGACGACGAATCAATTCCCCGTCGAATTCACGCCAAGTACCAGCGGCGACTTGAAAAACTGGTCGCCATGCTCCAACGCTGCGGTTTTCAATGCCGCATGCCCGGCGGCACTTACTTTCTTTACACGCCGGCTCCCCGGGGATTGGAAGGCGGACCCATGTTCGAAAACGCCGAGGCGGCTAGTCAGTACCTGATCACCGAACAGTCTATCTGCACCGTGCCATGGGACGACGCTGGGGCGTTTCTCCGTTTTTCGGTCACTTACGAAGCAGCCGACGAGGCAGCCGAAGATGCGCTGATGGCCGAGACCGAGTCGCGGCTCAAACAGATCAAACCGCTGTTCTGAACCTCTGCCGGGTTGCGTGTGTCTTCACGTTCATGGCAGTTTCTCGATCAAAACGCGAACATCGCAAATCCTCCGACCAGGCCACTACCTTGGCCAAGTCGTTGGCGCCAGAAGAAATCTGCGCTGGCGATTATGTCGCTGTGCTGCATGCGGTCTACCAGTACCCAGCGCTGATTTGGTGCGACGACGATGCGCTCACAGCTCGTGATGAAATCATCCGCCTGAAGCTGGTGCCTGAAGACAGCGGCGAACCGCTGTTGGTCAAATCGGTTTGTTTGCCGTTTGTGTTAGTAGAAGACTCCAGTGGCAGGAGCTTGCCGCTCGACGTGCGTCGCAGCCAGCTTGCCAAGCTCGACCCCGCGTATGCCAAAGCAGCGCGCGGCTCGAAAAAGTCGAAGCGGCGAAAGCACAAGTCTAGGAGCATACGGTAGCCTCGACCTATTCTAGGCGAGGCTACCGTTTTCCTGTTCCTAGCAGGGCTGAGTGCGAAGCGCTTTAGATCGTCGGCCCAGATTGCCGTAACGATGATAAACGTGCGACAGGCTTTGCTCCTGGAAGTACCACAGCAACTCAATTCGCCCATGGCCCACCACAGGTGCATCGGCAATATACTGGCCGCTGCGGGCGGCTGCATTTCTCAATTCAATCGGTACTCGTGAGGGGTGAGCATACCGTAGTCGAATAGAATGGCCGCCTCGCAAGATCTCACCCAGCTCTGCGTCGGACTCTTCGACGAATTCAATTGCTCCCGCCCACTCGTGAGTCAGATCGTGAAGCAGATTCACATTTTGTGATTCAAAGCCAGGGCGAGAGCTGATGACGGCACGGCAACATGCGGTTCGAGCCGCTAAAGCGCGGGCAAACAGGTCGAACATCGTATCGGCGTCGTCGACTCGCACATGAACTTCGGGGCGAGGCAAATACCGTCGCAAATTATCTTCGCCGCGCAGTTGGAAATGGTCGTGCGCATGATCAAACTCTTCAGCCATCCACTGTTCGTAGCTTTGAGCAGCGGCGATGATTGCGTTTGCTTCTACTGGGTCTACTGCTTGTCGCGAAACTGCGCCAAGAAGTCGATCGCAGAAATCGTCGAGCCCCGTATCGCCAAGATCCCTAACATCCTTGACCTGCATAGAATCAGGGTGGTCCTCAAATTGCATGAACGGGACAACATAATTGGGCCCGCCAGCTTTGATGCCCGGCCCTACCGCACTTTTGCCCACGCCTCCAAATGGCTGGCGCAACACAATGGCGCCGGTCGTCGGCCGGTTGATATATAGATTGCCGGCACGTATGCCTTCCTGCCAAAGCTGGTGTTCGCGCTCGTCGAGGCTTTCCAAGCCCGAGGTGAGTCCGTAGCCAGTTGCATTGACCAAGTCGATTGCCTCATGCAAGTCACGCGCCGCCATCACACCAAGCAGTGGGCCAAAAAACTCGGTGCAATGCGTCACGCTGCCGGGCTGGACTCCCCACTTGACTCCAGGGCTCACTAGGTGGGGATTCTCATCAACATGCAGCCGCGGCATGACTGCCCACGACTCGCCAGACTCCAGCTCCTTGAGCGCCTTCTCCAATTCGCCACGGGGCGGGCGGATCAGAGGGCTAACCTTCGTGGGCAGTTGCCAGGCACTACCGACCGGCAGGCTTTCGATTGCATCGCATAGTCGCTCTCGGAAGTCGGGGTCGTGATAGACCTCTGCCTCCAGAATCAACAGCGATGTCGCTGAGCATTTTTGTCCGCTATGGCTGAAGGCCGAGTGTAACACATGCTTAATCGCCAGATCGCGATCAGAAAGCGCTGTAACAATGGTCGCGTTTTTGCCGCCTGTTTCGGCAAAGAGCGGCATCGAGGGTTTGGCAGCGAGCATTTGCAGGCCAGTTTCGGTTCCGCCGGTAAGAATCACGGCGTCCACACCGTCGTGAGACGCCAGTTGCTGCCCCACGCCGCGGCCACTGCCAGGCATAAACTGGAGCGCCGTTTTCGGCACGCCACACTTCCAAAAACATTGGCACAGCAAGTAGCTGACGAGCACGGTGTCTGAGGCCGGCTTGAAGATCACCGTGTTCCCTGCAGCTAGCGCAGCGGCGATGCCGCCACACGGAATCGCCAACGGAAAATTCCAGGGCGAAACCACAACCGCCACGCCGCGTCCACGAGCAGTCAATCCAGGCAAATCGTGAAAGTACTGAGCCGTCTGAGCATAAAACCGGCAAAAGTCAATCGCCTCGGAAACCTCGGGGTCCGACTCAGCTAGGGTCTTGCCTCCCTCGGCGAGCATCGCCCCCATCAATTCTCCTCGCGAGACGCGCAACTCTTCTGCAACACGATTCAACACCTCGCATCTCTCGTTTGCCGAACGGCTTCGCCAGCCGTCCGCATCGTTACGGGCACATTCAACGATCCGCGGCACATCTCCCACGGCAGCCTGTACAAATCTTGCAACGATCGTGCCGGGCCTCGATGGATCAGTCGACGTTTGGAGCTGTCGGCCGTCGGCAATCTCCTGGCCGACGATCACGAGCGGCACTTCTGCGGCAGACTGCTCGCAGCGATCATGCCAGTGCTGAATAATTGCCGCAGCCCAATCGCTGTTCTGCGACAGCGACCAATCCGTGTCGGGTTCGTTGACAAACGGGAGGCCGGAGATGCTGGGCTCGGGGCTAGCGACAATCTCGCATTGACGATCTTGCGTACGGTTGGGCTCTTGAGCTACCGTCGCAAGGCGGTCGAACGATCGTTGGAAAGCACGTTCCAGTCGTTGCCAATCGTCGCTATCAACTCGCAAGCTGAATGCATGACGCAAGAAGTTGTCGAGGCCCGTGTTCTCGTCAAGCCGCCGGACCAGGTAACCGATCGCATTGATGAATTCCTCTTGTCGACAAGCGGGTGCATAGAGCAGTACGTTTTGCGACAGCTCAAATAGCGCCCGTCGCTGATGATTGGCCATCCCCTCTAGCATCTCGAATTGTATACGGTCGAGGGCACTGGCCCGATAGGCGAGAACCAGCCCATAGGCGAGTGTAAAAAGATTGTGCGAGGCAACCCCCAGCGAAACGGACGCCAGATTCTCTGGCTCCATGCCATATCGAAGCATGCGCAGGTAATTTGCATCGGTGTCGAGCTTTTCGCAGTAAGTAGCCAGGGGCCAACCATGTAAACATGCGTCAACTCGTTCCATTTCCATGTTGGCGCCTTTAACAAGGCGTATGGTTACCGACGCGCCTCCTGCTGCAGTACGGTTTCGTGCCCAGGCGGTGATCTGTCGTTGGGTCTGCAGCGAGTCGGGCAGGTAGGCCTGCAGCGCTATGCCTGCCCGTACCTGTTCCAGTCCTGGACGATCGAGAGTACGCATAAAGACGCATGCCGTGATTTCTTTGTCCCGATACTCTTCCATGTCGAGATAGACAAACTTCGCGACCTCGGTCCCATCGTGCCGAGTGAACCGGCTTTTCGCAGCTGCGCGGTAGAGCAGTTCCATACGGTCGCACAGCGTTTCAATCGTATGCTCGCGCGCCAAGGCAGAGATCTGTGAAAAGATGGTCGAGATCTTTACAGAGATCACTTCGATCTCAGGGCGTTGCAGGGCCTGTAGATACATTTTCAACCGACGTTGGGCCTCGCGCTCGCCCAACAACGATTCGCCAAGGTAGTTTACGTTCATCCGCACGCCTTCTTCTCGACGGTGGTGCAGATGGCCTCGGAGTAGTTGCTCTTCTGCCGGCAGAACGACGTTGGCCGTCTCGTGTTTCATCTTTTCTTTGACCAAGGGCATCGCGACGCCGGGAAGATAGGCCCCAAACGATTGAAAACCTCGTAGCAGGGTGCGGTCGAGTGCGCCGAAGAACCGCGGTACCCCCTGGATGTCGAGAATATGGATGAGTTGGTCGGCCGCCCGATGAGGTAGCCGCGAACGAAATGCCTGATCCGTCAGTTGGATCATCGTCGCTTTGTCGCTTGGCGACTGGATTAGGTGATCCAGTTCAGCCTGTTGACGACGCTCAGCAGGCGTCTGCAACGCAGCAGCGCGGATTTGAAGTTTTCGCGCAAGGTGCATCGCTTGCTGGACATCGGTGTCGAGCGAAGAATTCGCATCGACAGTAAAATCCTGCAGCAGCTTGGCAACACCTTCCTCAACCCGCCGGGCGGTGGCGCCAGAGATCGTAGGAGACATCCGCAAGTGCCTCGCTCACGGGTTGCCGGTTTTCGCCGAACACCTCATCACAGCGGCGCAGTCCGCGCCTCAGGTCGCCGCGCTAATGCGCTCGGAAAGATAATGGAGAATATCGCGGATCGAGATCACCCCTACAAGCTTCCCCGCTTCCATGATGGGAATATGGCGATACCCTCCGACATGCATCTTGTGCAAAGCAAAGGCGATGCGGTCTTTCGATTCGAGTGTGACCGGGGCAGTTGTCATGACCGAGCTAATGGGGCGGTCGGCGAACTGGGCCACGTCGGCGTTAAGCCGGCAAAGCGCATCGCGCTCGGTAAAAATACCTTTCAGCGCTTCGCCTTCGACGATCATCACACACCCTATCGACTCGGCGGCCATCTGCTTCAGCACCGTACGGACAGGTACTTCTGGAGCGACGTTGCAAGCAGTCCTCAGCTTCAGTAGCTGAATTCGATCTTTGAGCAGTCCGCGCTCTACCGAGGTTCCCGGCTGTGGAATGCTCAGGTCGGTAAGCGAATGCTGACAGTCGTCACAAAGATCGGACCCTTCGATGTTTTCTGAACCGCAGAATGGACAAGTAATCATGAGACTTTCCAAGTATCACCCGAGTTGAATAAAGCTTCCAAATCCCCTCGGCCTTTCGACTTGATCGACTGGTTTACTTGCTCGTTGATTTGCTCGTCATAGCGGGGTGCGTCGACCGATCGAAATACCCCAATAGGTTCGGGGAATCCATCCTCGTAGCGCATACGGCTCAGAAGATAGGCCAGGCTCGGCTCAGGACTGCGCTCGTCGTGAAACAGCAGGTCATCTTCAGAAATACCTTTGCCCAACTCGACAACTTCTGGATCCAGGCCGTTGAGGCGAATGCCTTTATCGCGATCCTTGCCGAAAATCAGAGGCTTGCCGTGCTCCAGTTCCAGGGTAGTTTCCGCTTTCGTGTTACGATCTTTAGCGTAATCCCAGGCGCCGTCGTTGAAGACATTGCAGTTCTGATACACTTCGACAAAAGCAGTCCCCTGATGGTCAGCGGCCCGTTTAAGCACCGCACCCAAGTGAGTGATATTGGTGTCGATGCTGCGCGCGACAAAAGTCGCTTCGCACCCGATGGCGATCGAGAGCGGGTGAAGCGGATTGTCGATCGCGCCCATGGGGGAGCTTTTGGTTTTTTTGCCCAGCGGCGAAGTCGGCGAGTACTGTCCCTTGGTGAGCCCGTAGATGCGATTGTTGAACAAGACGATGTTCAAGTCCATGTTCCGCCGAATGCAGTGCATCAAATGGTTGCCGCCGATCGAGAGACCGTCGCCGTCGCCAGTGATGACCCAAACCTGAAGATCGGGGCGACAAGTCTTGAGGCCGGTCGCCACGGCAGGCGCCCGACCATGGATCGAGTGCATGCCATAGGTATTCATGTAGTAAGGAAATCGGCTTGAACAACCGATGCCGGAAATGAATACCAGGTTCTCGCGCGGCAAACCTAGCGTAGGCAGCATCTTTTTCATTTGCGCGAGGATCGAATAATCGCCGCAGCCTGGACACCAACGTACGTCCTGGTCACTTGCGAAATCAGAGGGCTTCAGTACGGGGAGAGGGGTTTCGATGCTCATCTCAGTTGGTTGCCTTTTATGCAACAAGCGAATTAATCTTGGAAAGAATCTCGGCGACGCTGAATGGCTTGCCTTGAACCTTGTTCAAGCCAACCGCGTCAATTAGAAAACTCGATCGAATCACCGCACCCAGCTGACCTAAATTGAGCTCGGGAATCAGGATTCTGTCAAACTTTTTTAGGATCTCACCCAGGTTTCTCGGGAATGGATTCAAATAGCGAAGATGGCAGTGACTTACCTTTTTTCCAGATGCTTGCGCGGCATGCACGGCTGTCACACAAGCTCCATAGGTGCCGCCCCAACTGACCACTAGCAAATCTCCGCTCTCGGGGCCGTCGAGCTCCTGCAACGGAATGTCGTTGGCCATGTTGGCAACTTTCTCGGCTCGCAATCGGCACATGTGCTCGTGATTGTTGGGATCGTAGCTGACGTTGCCCGAACCGTCTTGCTTTTCCAATCCGCCTAGCCGATGCTCCAGCCCCGGCGTTCCTGGAATTGCCCAGGGTCGCGAAAGCTTGTCATCCCGCTGATAGGGTGAGAAACGATCGCCATTGGCCGACGGGCCGGGATGGGTGATGGGAATCTTGGGAATCTCACTGAGCGCAGGGATCCTCCAGGGCTCCGAGCCGTTGGCGATATAACCGTCGGTCAGCACAAACACTGGGGTCATATACGCCACGGCCAGCTTCCAGGCTTCCAGTGCGATATCGAAGCAATCGCCTGGGCTGCGGGCGGCGAGCACGGGCATGGGGCATTCGCCATTGCGACCAAAAAGGGCTTGATTCAAATCAGACTGCTCGGTTTTGGTAGGCAGGCCTGTCGAGGGACCGCCCCGTTGTACGTTGATAACCAGCATGGGCAATTCCGTGATCACGGCAAGGCCCAGGCCCTCTCCTTTCAGCGCAATGCCGGGTCCGCTGCTCGCGGTCACACTCATCGAACCGGCGAAAGCGGCGCCGATCGTCGAGGTCATCGCGGCAATCTCATCTTCAGCTTGAAATGTAAGCACGTTGAAATTCTTGTGCTTCGCCAGCTCGTGCAGAATGTCGCTGGCGGGGGTGATCGGGTAAGCCCCCAAGAACAACTGCTTCGCCGACATATGGGCTGCGGTTAGCAATCCCCAGGCCAACGCTTGGTTGCCAATGATGTTCCGGTAGGTCCCAGGAGTCAGTTTTGCCGGGGCGACATGGTACTGCGTGCTTATGGCCTCAACTGTTTCGCCATAATGATAACCGGCCTTGAGGGCTGCGGTATTTGCTTGTGCCACTTCAGGACGCTTGCCAAACTTCGAGTCAATGTATCGGAGCGTAGGCTCCAACGAGCGACCATAGAGCCAGAAAACCAGCCCCATGGCGAAGAAATTCCGGCACCGATCTGCCTCTTTCTGGGAAAGCCCGCAATCTTCAACCGCCAAACGTGTCAGCTTGGTCATCGGCACCGAATGGAGCTTGTAGCCCTCGAGGCTGCCGTCTTCCGCAGGGTTTGTTGTGTATCCGGCCTGCTCCAGTCCCTTTTTCTCGAACGCATCTTCATTGAGAAGCAGGATGCCGCCCTGCCGCAGGTCGGCCAGATTGGTCGCCAGGGCTGCCGGGTTCATCGCAACTAGCGCGTCGACCGTATCGCCTGGCGTAAAGATCTCATTGCTAGAAAAGTGAATCTGAAAACCGCTGACCCCCGCCCTGGTGCCGCGAGGAGCACGTATCTCGGCGGGAAAGTCCGGAAAGGTCGCGACGTCGTTTCCCAGCAGCGCAGAAGTATTGGTGAATTGGGTACCAGCCAACTGCATGCCGTCCCCCGAGTCGCCGCAAAAACGAACGGTAGCCTCGTCAAGGTTGGTGACAGGTTTGGGAGGGGTTGTAGTGGCCATAATTGCCGACAATTCCTTCACACAAAAAAGGGGAATGCTATCAAGCGAAAGGGAAGTTGACTTCGTCGCGGTTCGTTATGCGCCTTCGCGCTCGCTGGGAGCAGAACTCGGATCAGGAGGGAGTGTGTAGATCGTTTGGGGAAAATGATCTACCAGGTAATGCACAATACCGTAAACAGTCGCCAAGCCTGTGGGCGTCCCGCCAGGGCCAAGGATAGGAAGCTGCCGATAGCCGCCTTCCGACATCGTGCTGATGGCTTCGCCCACGCTGGCGCCTTCTTCGAGCGAAACAGGATCGCGAGACAT
Source organism: Planctomycetales bacterium (assembly GCA_020427155.1). GTDB lineage: Bacteria > Planctomycetota > Planctomycetia > Pirellulales > Lacipirellulaceae > Bythopirellula. The sequence continues at coordinate 25,929 of JAGQOW010000022.1, forward strand.
GACTTGCGATACAGGCTGGTCCAGATCTTGCTGAGCGGCCATCAACCTGAGCGCGTCGCGCTCCGTGAAAATGCCTGCCAACCGGCCCTCCTCGCAGATCAAGACGTGACCAGTCTTCTGAGCCTTCAGCAATCGTAGCACTTCGCTCACGGTAGCGTCGGGTGCGACGAACAATGGCTCGTCCGGATAGGCCGCGGTCACCGATTCGGTGCTAAGACTGAGCTGGAAACTCACGGCTTATGGCCTTCTCGACTGTCAGTAATCCTGGTACTCGCATCTCCGAAATTTACCATGCCCGCTGCTGCTGTTGAACAGCAAAACAGGGCGGAATCTTCCCTTTTCGCAAACTAGGCGGTCTACCGTTGCTCATCCCGTCCGGTTGAGTAGAAACGCTCCAAGTTGATCCCGCCACGCTGTTCCTCTTCTACCAGTTTCAGCCGAGACTCCAACTGCTCGACCCGCCGGGCTAGCGAGGGGAGTAATCGTTCTTCGGGATCGGCCTGCTTCGTCCTCGGCACCTGCGGGTAGCCCAAATGACGTTGCATTGCCGCAAAGAGCAGCAGCGGATCCTTCGACCGATTTGCCCATGCGATTCGCCCCTCGCGGCTGCCAAACAGCACCACCCCGCCTGCCGCTGTGTCCTCGCTGCCAGTCTCTAGAAGCTGCTTTTCTTGATAGTAGCCGCTCCGCACATAAATCAGGTCTGCCAGCTCGACGATGCCGAGCTGTCGGCGAACGGTGAGAATCCAGTCTTGCCAGGCGGAGTCATACGACCCGTCGCGCGCCATCGCCCCCAGACCCGCATCGTAGCTGAGCCGATTGCGGCACAACGCTTCGAATTGGAAGAAAAACAACCCTTGCAGACTCATATTTTCATCGGCACGGTATTTGGCCTCGCGGCCAAGAATCTGCAGCCCAATGCGGAGATCAAACCGCCGCCGGTCATTCTCTGCTTCGCTCATCACATAGCATTGGAAGGGCGAAAAATAGTGCCCCAGTTGTTTCATCCCCTCGGCAAACGCTCCTTGATGACGCAACTCGGCAAGCAGGAAATCAACCGCCAGCGGCAATTTGGTCGTCGCCAGCAACTCCTCGCGCACCGAGGCCAAGATGTCTTGTGCGGGTGTGTTCTCCTGCAAGCGCTCGCCAAGCACCATAAAGAAGTGCTGCTGCTCGATGTACTCTTCACGGGCGAGCGGCGAAAGTGTCTTTTCTTCAGCGGTCATTGTCCGACTCTGCCTGCATGTTCTCACCCAGAAAGGCCGCACACTTCTCCAGTGCGGTGCGGTCCAGCATCGCAAAGACGTGCCCCACCCCTGGCACTACGTGGAACCCCGCAGAGACCCCTACCCTTCTTAAGCTCTCGCACATCGACACGGGACTCTCGATGGGTACCAGATTATCCTTTTCGCCATGGAAGGAGAACATCGGCGGGTCGTCCGATGAGACAAATTCGACCGGCGAGGCCAGCCGATATTGCTCAGCCTGCTGACGACGCGTACCCCCCAGCCAGAATGCCAGCATGTCCAGGTCCATTGGAAAGCTCCGGAAATCGCACGGAGCTCCACCACCTGCGACCGCCTGCAATCGCGTACTCGGAGAGTTGGCCAGGTTGACCGGACCTTCGAGCCCGTCCGCTTCGTCGGTCGTTCCCAGCAGCGCCACCAATTGAGCTCCTGCCGAGTAGCCAAATCCGCCAACTCGATTGGGATCGATCTTCAATCGTTCTGCGTGGCTTCTCATCCAGCGAACTGCCTCTTTGCAATCTTCGATTTGGGCAGGAAATCGATGGGTCGGCGCCAATCGATAGCTGATCGCAACCGCTGTCATCCCACGGCTAGCTAGCATTTGTGCAAAGCCCGAGAGTTGGGCTCGAGTACCAGTGTACCAGGCTCCTCCATGCACCACCAAGACGCCAGGAAAGGGGCCGTCTCCCTCGGGAATGTACAAATCGGCTTTCAGTTCACCTGAGTCGCGCTCAGCGTACACCTCGCCATAGTATGCCTGGTACTTGCCAGCCGACGCCGTGGAACAAACAATGCAACCCACAACCACTGCCAATTTGACTAGAAAAATGCTTGGTTTCGTCATCTGACAAGCTCTCCGGGCACTTGGTCTTCATCTGGCCCGCTTCTTATAATAACCGTTGTCCCGCAGGGGAACGGCAAGAATCGTGCGAACGGCAGCATTGCTAGCCGCGACTTCGCTCGAACTACTAGAAACCCACGAAAAACTTCAGAAGACCGGTCTCATGGCAAGCATGTTTTCGACCATTGAAGAAGCGGTCGCCGCGATCGGACGCGGCGAGATCATCATCGTAGTCGACGCAGAAGATCGCGAGAACGAGGGAGATTTTATCTGTGCTGCCGAAAAAATCTCCCCAGCTAGCGTCAATTTCATGATAACCCATGGCCGCGGCCAGCTCTGCATGCCCATTCTTCCCGAGGTGAGCGAACGCCTTCTGTTGCAGCCCATGGTTGAAGACAACACCGCCCCGCTCGGCACCAACTACACCGTACCGGTCGACCACCGTACTAGCCGTACCGGTATCACCGCTGCCGAGCGCGCATGTACGATTCTGGAACTGTGTAATCCGAAAAGCGTCCCCTCCGATTTTCACCGACCAGGCCACCTCTTCCCCTTGGTGGCTAAAGAAGGCGGCGTATTGCGGCGCGCCGGACATACGGAGGCCGCCGTCGACTTGGCCCGGATGGCCGGACTCACACCTGCAGGCGCGCTTTGCGAAATACTCGACGAGAATGGCGATCGCGCTACCCGCGACGGACTGCACCGGTTGGCTGCGGAATACCACTTGCCGATGATCTCCATCGAGCAACTTATCGCCCATCGACGAGTACGCGAGAAACTCGTCTACCGGCAAGCCGAAGCACGACTTCCTACCAAATACGGCGAAGGAACCATCATCGCCTACGGCGTCAAGTATGAAATGCAAGAGCCGATCGTCTTCGTACTCGGCGATCCCAGCAAGGCCTCAGCGCCACTGGTCCGCTTGCATTCGTCCTGCTTCACTGGCGATTTGCTCGAATCGCTTCGCTGCGATTGTGGCGACCAGCTTCACATGGCACTCGACATGATCAGCCGCGAAGGCTGCGGAGTGCTTGTCTACCTGCCCCAGGAAGGCCGAGGCATCGGGCTGGTCGAAAAGATCAAAGCCTATAAGCTCCAAGACGAAGGCCTCGACACCGTCGAAGCCAACATCGCCCTGGGCTTCAAGTCGGACCCTCGCGACTACGGCGTCGGTATCCAACTCCTCAAGGACTTAGGGCTGTCGAAAGTGCGATTGCTAACCAACAATCCCAAGAAGACCGACGCCTTCATCTACGGCGGTTTCGACCTCGAAGTCGTCGACCAGGTGCCCATCGTACCCCCGATCAACGAGCACAACGCAGGGTATCTGGCAACCAAACGCGACAAAATGGGACACCGCTTGCCGTCGGAATGACCAAAAGCTCATTTTGCCATTCATCCACCATGTATCACTTTCATGTCAACATCTTCGCCCACCCCTTTCAGATCACTTGGGAGCAGGCTGCCGATTCCCTCCAAGCCCTGCCCCGGATGATCTTCGAGCCCGATGGCTCCTGGGTCTGGTCCGGCGGCGTTCGAGCCGATCGCTGGCAAGTCGACGGACACCTCTTCGATTTCGATGGGCGCCTCCATCGAGTCGAACTCCACGGCTCTTGCCCTGAAGAGTCATTCGACCAACTTCTCGCCTGTTTCGACTGGCCCCAAGCAGAATTCACGTTCGAGATGGTAAGAGAAGGTATCACGCTCAAAGAATCGCAATTCCGCCAGCTCGCTGCGACGGAATAGAGCCCATGGCCACGATCTGACAGAACGCCGAAGCTACCAAAGCTTAACTTCGTAAACGTGTTACCTTCCTGTCGGCCATTCCACGTCGGACATCTCCGCCAGCGCCAGCATCAACGCATGGGTTCCTTTGCGGGCATGTCCCGCGGCAGCCAGTTTCTGGTAAAGCTGCTCGGCCAGTTCCAGCCCGGGGAGCTTCAGGTTCATTCCCCGAGCCTCTTCCAACGCGATTCCCATATCTTTGATAAAGTGCTCGACGAAGAAACCTGGATCGAAGTTGCCCGCGATAATGCGCGGCCCAAGATTGCTAAGCGACCAACTGCCCGCGGCGCCGGTCGAAACCGACTTCATGACGCTCACCAGGTCGAGCCCCGAACGATAGGCATAAAGTAGCGCTTCGCAAACGCCGACCATGTTGCCGCCAATAAGCGTTTGGTTGACCATCTTGGTATGTTGGCCCGCGCCGGCTGGACCTTGCCAAACCCAGGTTGATCCCATGATCTCCCACAGCGGGGCCAACGACTCGACCGTCCCTTGATCGCCGCCGATCATGATCGACAACGTACCGTTCTTGGCGCCGACGTCGCCGCCCGAGACCGGTGCATCGATGCTCACCACGTCCTTGGCTGCCGCCGCTTCGGCTATTTCGATTGCCAAGGCCGGTTGGCTAGTAGTCATATCAACCAGCACGGTTCCCGGCGCGCAGCCAGCCAGTGCGCCCTCTTGCCCTAAGATCACTTCCCGCACGTCGGCGGGAAAACCGACAATTGAGAACACGACGTCCGATCGCTCGGCAACTTTGCGTGGCGATTCTGCCCATTTCGCGCCAAGCGACAGCAACGGCTCCGCTTTGGCCTGGGTCCGACTATAAACCGTAGCCGCATACCCGGCTTTGATCAGGTGGCCGCACATGCTGGCCCCCATCACTCCCGTACCTATCCAACCAATGCGCGTCGTTTCTGGGGAGGGGCGACTGAGCATCGAACGCCATCCTTTGGGCTAGGACAATTGACAAGCCTGTGCTCGACCAAATCAGCCAGGCTGATCGACTGATGGTGTGCGCTTAAGCAGAGAATTGCAACCCCTGAAAGCCCCGGCAACTCTCTTGGCCACAGAGGTTCCCTTCCTCCGCTCTCCGAGCCCACTAGGCTCCGTAGTACTGCGATTGGCTTCCCACGACAAATCACAATACCAGGCAGATCGCCTAGCAATCGCGCATCGCGAATTGGCCGGCGATTTCGTAGAACGGTCCCAATGGCTTGCAACGCGTGATCCTCATCACCGCGCTCAGAAAACGGCTGGGAACAATACTACTTCGCCAGCGCAGCGCGAGATACTCCGAGCGTGTGGCGCGGGTATCCATCAAGCAGATGCCTGTCTGCGAAATGTCGCAAGAAGTAGTTTTGAAGGGCTCGCCAAGCGGTTGAAAGAACCGATCGACCGGAACTGCGACGACAGTCGTGAGCAACGTGGCACGTCTCGCATTTCGCTGCTCCGGATGATGGGGGCGTTTTGCTAGTAGACGCTCGATATACTCGATCGCGAGCGAAGGAGGGTCGCTCAAAGAATCGATATCGTGCGAGAGCAGGTGATCGAGTGGACCCGAGATGAACTCTGAGAAGATCTCGATCGAGTCTTCGATTTCAGCAAGCAGCGGGTCTTTGGAGAGTGAGATATGAACCGAGTTGCTTTGCCCAGGCGCGGCATGCCAGCGTCCCCGCTCGAATAACGACATCATCTTGGAAGCAAAGACGTGGCAGTCGACCGGCTTGGTAACAATGTCTTCCACCCCGCGCCCCAACAGGTCCTTGACCAGGCGAGGGTCTGCAATTCCAGTCAGCACGACAATATGAGGTGGGCACGATTCGTTAAACAGATCGACGATCAGCGAGTGTCCGTGCTTGTTGGGCATATGCAAATCGGTGACTACCAGATCGTGGCCATGCTGACGGTATTTCTTCAGACCTTCGCGTCCGTCCGACGCCGAGTCGCACATAAACCTGGTTGCCGACATGGCCCTGACGGTCGCCGCACGAACCAGGGGTTCGTCATCGACTATAAGCGCGCGGTAGATATCTTTACCCATCTATACCCCTGCCCTGGTATTGCTTGAGTTATTATTCGATTATTGCTCTTTCGGCATTAAGGCTGGCAAAATCGACGTTCAAAACCACCTGACGGTTGCCGCTAATCACCATACGGCGGCGCAGTCAATGTACTTGTGCCCCCGCTGCCACTTGGTCCGTCTCACTAAAGACCAATTGCTGCGGGGACTCATTCGCCGCGCTGTGGTCAATAACAGCTTTCTCTTCGAGCACAGTTCTTACCGTTTCAATCAAGTGTTCTTCGTTAAACGGCTTCGCCACGACTGCGCATCCAAGCGATCTCAACGAATCGCTATGAGAGGCGGCAGGATCGTAACCTGTGCAGAAACAAATCGGTACGCCGATCTCTTGTCGCCGAAGTTCTTCCAGCACCTCACGGCCGGTCAGGCTCGGCATTACGATGTCCAGGATAATCAGGTCGAGCTTGTCTGCTTGGGCCCGGCAGAGTTCCAGGGCTTCCCGCCCGTCCCCGGCGGTGATTACCTGGTAGCCTGCCTTTTCTAACATGCGCCGACCAAGTTCGCATACCAACGCATCGTCTTCGGCTAACAGCACCTTTTCGCCCCGACCGGTGCGAGCAGTGATTTGTTTCGTGTCGCTCACGGTTTCTTCCTCGAGTGTTGGTAGGTAAATACGAAAGCTACTCCCTTCGCCGACGCGGCTGTAGACATCTATATGGCCCCCGGCGTGTTGCACTACGCCAAAAGTCATAGATAGCCCCAAGCCTGTTCCTTTTCCTACCTCCTTGGTCGTATAGAATGGTTCAAAAATCTGATGCTGTGATTCGGGAGATATCCCTTTGCCATTGTCAGTAATCCAGAAACGCACGTAGCGGCCTGGCGTAAGATTGGCGTATCCTGCTGCTGTCAACTCCGAGACAGTCACGACTTCGGTTCGCACAAGTAGCTGGCCTCCTGTCGGCATCGCGTCGCGGGCGTTGATGCAGAGATTCAACAGAGCTTGTTGCGCGTGCTGCAAGTCCAGCCATACTAGTGCAGCCTCTGGGCCAAACCGCAATTGAAAATCGATATGCTCCGGCAGGAGCGGTCGCAAGAGATGGGCCAGATCGCGAACGATTTCGTCGGCGATGCACGTTCGATTCTTGGTTGCCTCAGCTCGGCTAAAGTCGAGCAACTGACGCGTAAGATGAGAAGCTCGCTCCGAGGCAGTTTGAACGCATTGTAGGTCTTGATAAGGCTGCGAATCAGGCTCTAAAGCTTCTTGTGCAAAGGTCGTGTAGCCGCGAATTGCCTGCAGCAGGTTATTGAACTCGTGAGCAATGCCTGCGGTCAGCGAACCGACAGCGTCCATTTTTTGCTTCTGCAAGAGCTGCGACTCTTTTTCACGTAGCATTTGCGCCGTGCGTAGGTACACGTCGATGTCTTGTATCGAACCTGCCATACAGATGGGCCTTCCCCGGTCGTCTCGAAAGACCATTCCTCGGGAGCGAAACCAGCGATAGTCGCCACCCTTGGTTTCCAGCCGGTACCTGGTGTCGTAGCGCTCGTTTAGTTTCAGATGGCGTACAATTGCATTGCAGGCCTCATAACGGTCCTCGGGGTGGAGGCACTTCCGCCAACTCGCTACTCCGAGATGAAACTCTTCGTAGCTGTAGCCCAGCATCTCAAGGAAGCGGGGAGCAAACCAGGCACGGTCGGTTCGGATATCCCACTCCCAAAGCCCGTCGCAGGATCCCTCTACGGCACGCAGCCATCGCTGCATCTCTTGTGAGTTGTACTCGTGATTCAGAATGTGAGTTTTCACTTTTCCGCCGTGCCGAGTTCTTCGGGAAAATGAGTGCCAAATCCTGCTTTCCAAAGCCTAGTGCGCAAGGTTCCGAGTCTTGCGAGATTTCGGCAGCCGAGAGGTGGTTCACACTATAACAGCCGTGATTTCTGCGGGAATTACCTAGGGTGTAATGCAGCGAACCTAGGAGGCACGGGAGGTCGTCTAATCAAGCCAAGTGAGTTAATCGGCAAAATCAGATCAGCAGAGGGGGCAAAAGCCCTGACAAATGGTCGGCCGCTAGTTTTCTTCGGGTAAATCGAAAACGTAGCGATCGATGCAGGCCAGAAAGCCCAGGGCGAGAGCCGAGCCGACAAACTTGATGGCTGCCTGGCCGCTCTGTGCGAGATAATTGGCGCTTCCTTCGCCACGGAAGTCGCGCCCCCACTGAAAAAGCATCCACGCCGCGTCGCAGAGAAAGACGACGCACAACAGAAAGGCCACCCAGGCCGCCAGCTCGATCGTCCGTTCAAATAGCCAGTCCATAAAATCTCGTCTATCGACTACGCTGGGTAACCGCGGCCTTTGCCAACTTGAGGTTTCTTCTGCGACAGAAAAACAGCAAGCTCAGGATAGCAACTCCCGCTACCGAAAGCCAGCCACTAGAAGGCTCGGGTACAATCGTGCCAAATAGCGAGAACTGCAGCTGCACATTCAGAGGATTGCCTGAACCTCCGGGGACTGCGGCGGCAGCAGCGCTGCGGGGAACTGCCTGGAACTGGTCGACGCGAATCTCAATCGAGTCGATCGTTGCCAGCGGCAGATCCGGAGCGTTTACTGGAGTGCCGTGCAGAAAGAACTCCGATTCCGACCAGCCGCGTTTCTCGCTCAATCCTCCCGGTTTGTTCTCGGTGAGCAAGATCCGGATGAACTGATTAAGGCCGTCCTGCAGCCGCAGGGCAGCTGCCGCTAGGTTGGCGCTACTAGCAGTGCGGGTGAAGACCTGATTGATACTGGTTGCGTCGATGACCACGTCATCGAACAGACTCACCGGATCGGTGGGGTTGAGCTGGCTGTCGGCGAAGACGATGTCCACGTCGAGCTGATCGGTATCAAAATTATTGACACTGTTGTTGATAACCAGCGACCGGGTAAACAGCAGCGCTGCTTGCGTTTGGGATGCTGCAACTGCGAGGGCTGCCACGAGCGTCAGGGTCGTGATCCGTAACATGTGAGTGTTCTCCCCAAGGTGCGATTCCGGGCTGTTGCCGCGAATCGGCGTTCCAAACTGGAATGAAATAAAAAAACTCCCCACGAAGTGCACTCCTGGCCAGCTTCTCAACTGGCGACGAGGGCAATGCGTGGGGAGTTTGCAGTAGCGGTTCTTTAAATACGAGGTACGAACGAAAAAAGCCCCGCACACGAACTCCGGGCGCCGGCCGACAGGCGGGCGTTTGGGGAGTTCAGAATGCGGGGCTCTTCAGTAGGCTTTACTTGTTCACTATCGAGTCATCTTGCCGGCACCTACGGCAGGCGCCGCCAGTGGTTCAGTCTAACAGCAATTTGCAGGGCTTGGCAAACGAATTGTCGTCGATTTCGGGCAAATTCACCCCAAGCTGCCAGCACCCAGTGCGGTAAATCGTTTCCCCTGTTGGACTAAGCGTCGCAGTGGGCCAGCAGGTCGTCCAGGCCGCGGCGGTGGCAGAAGTCGCCGAAGGCTTCCTCCGCCTGCCGAGATTGCTTGAAATACCGAAATACTGCCACCAGCGAGGGGATCACGTCGGCCTCGGGCACCTTGTCTTTGTAGATGAAATTGAGGCGGTCTCCTTCGGTGCGACCTCCCAGGAAGATCGTGTACTTGTTGGCCGACTTACCCACCAGGCCGATGTCCGAATTGTACGGCCGAGCGCAGCCGTTGGGGCAGCCGGTCATGCGGGTGGTAAACACTTCGTCGTCGAGTCCCAGTGCGGCGAGTTCTTTCTCGAGCTGGTCGATCAGGGTGGGCAGCAGTCGTTCGCTCTCGGTGATTGCCAGGCCGCAAGTTGGCAGCGCGGGGCAGGCAATCGACCAGCGTCGCGCGTTCGAAATGTCTTCGGTAAGCGGCACCCCATGGTCGCGAAGAATGGCTTCCAGTTGCGGCCGGTCGGTTTCTTCGAGATCGCAGAAAAGGATGCCCTGGTGCGGCGTAAGTCGCAACGGCACATCGAACGTTGTACAGAGCTTGCGCAGTGCCGATTTCAGGCGGAAGGAGCCCTCGTCTTTGATGCGGCCGTTTTCGACATTCAACCCGTAGAACCAGCGACCATCGCCCTGTTCGCACCAGCCCATGCCGTCGTTGTGACCGTGGATTGTCATAGGTCGCGGCGACTCGAGCGAGTCGCCGTAGTACTCTTCGACTTTCTGTTTGAAGCGGTCAAGGCCCCAATTGTGAATCAGGTATTTCAGGCGGGCGATCTTTCGATCCGACCGATTGCCGAAGTCGCGCTGCACTTTCACGATTGCCGTGGCGACGTCGATCACCTGGTCGGCGTTGACGTAGCAGAGCGGCTGGGCAATCGCGGGAAACGTCTTGGCGGCGCTGGGCGTGGTGCCAAAGCCGCCGCCGACCAGCACGTTGTAGCCTACGATCTTCCAATCTTCGCAAACGGCCAGCAAGCCGAGGTCTTGCGAGTAGATATCGGCGCTGTTGTCGCCAGGCAGCGCGATGCCGGTCTTGAATTTGCGGGGCAGATACGTCGGGCCGTAGATCGGTTCGACTTCGCCGCTGCTGGCGCCGCCGGCCAATTGCTTCGCGCCGGTTTCGTCGTCGGTGAGCCAAAGCTGGTGGTAGGCGCGGGTCTGGGGTCGCAGGTGCTGCGCGATGCGGTCGGCCATTGCCTGCATCTCGTCGTATACCGGGTCGCCCTTGTACGGGCAGGGCGAGCACATGACGTTGCGCTCGACGTCGCCGCAGGCCGCGATGGTCGTCAGCTGCGTTTCGTTGATCCGGCGGATCGCTTGTTTGAGGTTCTTTTTCAGCACGCCGTGGAGCTGGAGGCCTTGCCGAGTGGTGATGCGCAGCGTGGTGTTGCCGACCTCGTCGCAAAGATCGAGCTCGTCGAGCAATTGCCGGCTGTGGAGCTTGCCGCCGGGGATCGCGGTGCGGACCATGAAGCTGTAGGTCTTGCCTTGGCCTTTGCGGTCGTCGCGATTGTCTTGCTGGTAGGTGCCGTGGTGCTTGAGCAGCTGGATGCTGGCCTTGCCGAAGAAGGGGTTGTCGTCGGCCAATTCCTGGGGAATGGGCTCGAGCAGGTATTGGCTCTGCAGCTTGAACACCTCGACGGCGCTTGGCTCGTCTGCGGCAGGTTTCTTGGTCGGCTTTTTACTCATATCTGCTTTCGCACACACACTTTGCCCAAATTGGTCAAACACCCAAGCTGGCTATCATAACCGCCAGGGCAGATTGCGGCCAGAATGATGTTGGCTGGGAAATCGGAGATGTTTGATGTTTGATTGTTCATGTCAGGTCTGCTGCCGAGTAACACATCCTCAATCTCACATCGAACATCCTCCCTCCCCTGGTTGGCAGGTTGTGACGCCATCGGTTGGCCTCTAGGATGCTTGGCATGAGCGGTTTTCTGGATAAGGCCTGCGTATGGCTGGCCACCGGTTTGGGGATCGGGCTGGTGAGCCCTGCGCCGGGGACCGTGGGTGGCTTGTGGGGCCTGCCGCTGGCTTGGGCCGTAGCGCTACTGCCGACGGTCGAAGCGCGGTTGATAGTCATTCTGCTGATGGGACTGGTGAGCGTCGCCATTTGTTCGCGCGCTGTGCGGGCGCTGGGGGGAGGCAAGGATCCGCAGGTGATTGTGCTAGACGAAATCGCGGCGCTGCCGGTGGTGTTTCTGGGCGTCGAGGCGAGCGGCTGGACGTGGCTGGTCGGCTGGGGGTTGTTCCGCGTATTCGACATTCTGAAGCCGCCGCCGGTACGGCAGTTCGAACGCCTGCCCGGCGCCCTGGGAATCGTGGCCGACGACTTTGTGGCAGCAGGGTTTGGCTGTGCGGTGTTGTGGGGGATGGGCAGCTAGGCAAAGCGGAAAGCCGAAAGAGGAAGGGGGAGAGTGGAGGGCTGCGATCGTTCTCATCTTCTGACTTCTGCACGGGCATTCCTTTTTTTCGGCTCTCGGCTTTCCGCTTTTGATCCCCCCTTTGCTGGGGTTTTGACCGCTGCGCCGGGGTTCCGCTTTTGGGACAAAACTGCATGCCTGCAATCGCTACGAAGATTGGGTTGCCCTTAGGGCGGGTGCAAAAAGCGTGCTGGGGTGATTATCGCAATTGCGAAGAGGCGAGGCTACCATCGTTTTTGGCCGCTTGTGCCTTCGGCACCCAGGCAACGAAGTTGTCTGGGCTACCCATTACCCGCTGTAGGGAGAGCGCTCAGGGAGCGGTTGGTTTGTCGACGTGAAACTCTGGGGGAATTTTTTGCGGGTGCCGGATGGCGATGGTTTTCGTGCGGCTTTGATGGCCCGCTACGATTTGGACGTGCGATTTCGGTACGTTGCAGAGCCGGGCGAACCAGCGCACGAGATGTGCGTTGGCTTTGTTGTCGACCGGCGGGGCGGTGATCGTCACCTTGAGGGCGTCTCCCAGCAAGCCCACGATGTGGTCTTGCGACGATCGCGGCACAACTTTCAGGCGAAGCTTCAGCACCTGCTCGTCGAATACGTAATGCGCCATGACGGAGAGTCCTGTGTGCCAAATGGTATCACGCTTCGGATTGCGAGCGGCTTGCGGTGTTGCGAGTGAGGGGCCGTCGTGGGCGGGGCGTCTGCGAGAGGATTATTGATTGCGATGCTGCTGCCGTTGCATGGCGCCGTCTTCCATTTCGTAGATAGTGTCGAAGACGTCCAGCGAGCGGTGGTCGTGCGTGACGACAATAACGCCGGCCTGTTGTTCGTGGGCGACTTGGGCAAACAGCTCCATGACCTGACGGCCGCGCTGGCCGTCGAGTGCGGCAGTCGGCTCGTCGGCCAAGATCACGCCGGGGCGATTGGCGAGTGCGCGGGCAACGGCGACGCGCTGCTGTTGCCCGCCGGAGAGCGCGGCCGGGAGATTGTCGGCGCGATCGCCGACGCCGAGATAGTCGAGGAGCTCGAGCGACCGCCGCCGGGCGGCGTGATGCGAGGCGCCGTTGAGTTGGAGGGCGATCTGCACGTTCTCTACAGCGGTGAGAAACGGGATGAGATTGGATTTCTGAAAAATGAAACCGATATGACGACGGCGGAAAGTGCGGAGGTTGCCATAGGCAGCGGGACCGTCGTGTACGAGCTGACCGCCGATGTAGACCTGGCCCGTGGTGGGCGGATTGATAAGCCCGACAGCGGTCAGGAAGGTCGATTTGCCCGAGCCACTCGGGCCAAGCAGGGCAACCACTTCGCCGCAACGGACTTGCATGGTGGCGTTGCGCATGGCGACAACTTCGATGTTGCCGGCGCCGTAGACTTTCGTCAGTTGACGGGTTTCGATGGCGAAAGTGGGCGAGTTTTCTGGAGCGGCTAAGACGGTCATGACAAGGCCTCGTTGGGCGAGACCTTCAGAGCCTTCCAGATGCCGAGCAGGCTGGAGATGAACGAGATGGCCAGAACAATTGCCGCCAATTGTAGCAAGTCGGCATCGGTGAGAATGACCCGTCGCGGAAAGTTTGGAAAGACGCGCTGGCCCAGCAAGTAGGCTATGCCGTAGCCCATGGCTCCTAGCACCAGGGCCTGTTGCAGGATGAGCCCCAGGATGGTTGAGTTGGGAGCGCCGATAAGTTTGAGCAAGGCGATTGAGTGTATCTTATCGAGCGTCAGAGTGTAGAGAATCAGCGCCATGATGACGGCGGCGATAATGGTGAGCAGTACTCGAAAGAGGCCGATCTGCCGTCGTACCTTTTCGACGGTACCGCGGAGCAGGAGTTGGCGTTGTTGCTCTTGGGTGAATACGGAGACGTCTCCCCAGCCGGAAATGACGTTGGCAACACGTTCGAGGTCGGCTGGGGATGCAACAGAAACCATGACGGCACTCACCTGAGGTCGGGCGATTTGAGGGAGCTCGGCGGCGGGTCTGTAGACGTTTTCGAGCAGCGCAGGTTGTTTGGCGGTAAGTTCGGTGCGGAGTCCGCGCGCTTCTCGCGAGGCGCGTTCGAGCCGGACTGCCTCGCCCGGAATATCAAATTGGATGGCCTGGGCGTCGGCGACGGTGAAGAAACCGATGCCGTCGCCGCTGGAACTAATCATGCTGCTGGTGATCCCGACGACCGTGTAAGTTTCTTTGCCGAGATTGACTTTTTCGCCCAGAGAGAGCCCTAAGGACTTATCGGCGATCATTTCGAAGTGAGCTTGCGCCAAGGGACGTCCGGCGGTGAGTGGGATCCAGTGCCCTTTGTCAGTTGGCCAGCTCAGGCCCAGGACGGCAATTCGCAAGGGTTTGCCGCGGCGTTCGCGCTGGACGGTATGATAGGCAAATTCACGGGCTCTTTGGACTCCAGGTACCGCCAGGGCCCGATGGACGAGATTTGGCGGGACGCGGGAGATTTCGGCAAAGGGACCGCGAGTCTTTCGTTGGACAATCCAGAGGTCGGCGCCAATACGATCTGCCAGCAGCGTGGCGTCTTCGATGATGCCGCGATAGATACCGCCCATTCCCATGACGATCATCAGCAGCATACCCACGCCAAGGGTAGTCAGTGTGAAACGGCCTAGATTGTGGCGGATGTCTCTCGTGGCAAGATTCATGGCAACGAGATCCTTCGTCCGTCTCGAAGCGATACGAGCGGATCGGCAGGCGTGACAACTATGGCGTCGGTTTCGAGCCCGCTGAGGATTTCAACGGCGTCGCTGCTGTGGAGCCCGAGCGTGACAGGTTGCCAACGAGCGCGACCCTGGACATTCACGAATACCCCCGTTTGATCGTTGCGAGCGACGACCAAATTGGCTGGGAGTCGTACGACTTGTTCTTTGCGCGCGACTTCGATGTAGACTTCCGCACGTTGGCCGATGGCCCAGTTGTCGGGAAGTTTGAGCACGCGGACATCGACCAGGAACTCGCGAGTTTCGCGATCGGCTTCTTTGCCGAGGCGCACGACGGCGCCAGGATAGGAGCGTGCTGGCTCGGAGCGGTAGACAACGCGTGCGGATTGCTGCTCGGCCAGACCTGCCATGGCGGTTTCGTCGACCCAGGCGCTGATCCACAGTTCGTCGAGCGAAATGAGTGTCAGAATCGAGCTTCCGGGGACGACGACATCGCCGGGCTCGCGGCTTCGCTTGACGATCAGGCCGTCGAAAGGCGCTTCGATTTGAGTGTCGGCGAGTCGAGCGCGATGGTATTCAAGCGTTTTTTCTGCAGTGACCAGCTCTTTTTCGCTCTCGGTGATGGCGGCTTCGGCCCGAGCGACATCGGCGACGGCAAGCGCCAGCAATTCGGTTGCCTTGTCGGCTTCCTCTTGACTCGCTGCATTGCTGGGGATCAGTGACTGAATGCGGTTGTTACTGCGGTGGGCCTGTTCGAAAACGGCGCTGGCTCGATCTTTGTCAATTCTTAGACGGTGGACTGCTGCGGTGGCGGCTTCGAGATTGGCCTGCGCAATGGCGACTTGCTGTTGGTATTCCTCGTCATCGAGCTGGACCAGTAGATCGCCTGCAGAAACAAGTCCGCCTTGATCGACGAGAATCGAGCCGATGCGGTCGGCGATCTTGGGGCTAATGGTCGCCTGAACACGCGCCTCGAGGGTGCCGGTGCCCATGACTTCGGAAACGATCGGACCTTGGCCGACCGAGTGGCTTTCGACTGGCAGCGGCGAATACTTCAACCAATAGATGCCGCCTGCGATCGCAATTGCCAGGGCGCCGACCTTCAGTACGCGCCAAAGCCAGCGGAGCAAGTAATTCCTGGAGCTGTTCATCTCATGAATCTGAAATGGGAGATTGCCGAGTCATTCTCGCCGCGATTGTAACACGAGCTACTCAAATCAAGCATCGGGAAGCGTAATGCAAGACAGATTGGCCAAGGAGACAAGCGCGACGGGAACTAGTTTAATGCTTGCGGTGCTGCAGCCAAGCGAGATAATGGCGGGCTGCCCTTGCCAGACCATTCTCCAGCCTCTAGCCCCACTTCCTAGTTTTCATGCCAGCTCAGATACTTGATGGAAAGTTGCTCGCTCGACAGATTCGCGGTGAATTAGCAGAGGAGGTTGCCGAGTTTGTTGCGAGCCGGGGGGTGACGCCGACCTTGGCGGCGGTGTTGGTGGGGGGCGATCCGGCGAGCGAAGTTTATGTGCGCAACAAGCGGCGAGATTGCGAGCAGGTCGGGATCGAGAGCCGGCTGCATCACTTGCCGGAAGAGACCTCGCAGGCCGAGCTCTTGGCGCTGATCGCAGAACTGAACGCAGATCGCTCGGTGCATGGGATCTTGGTGCAATTGCCGGTGCCGCCGCAGATTGCGACCGACGTGGTGCTCGAGTCGATCGATCCGTCGAAAGACGTCGACGCGTTTCATGCAGAGAATGTGGGCCGAATTGTGCAGGGGCAGCCGCGGTTTTTGCCCTGTACGCCCAATGGGGTGATCGAGCTGTTGAAGCGCAACGAGCTGACGACCGTCGGGCAGCATGTGGTGATCGTGGGGCGGAGCGACATCGTGGGCAAGCCGCTGGCCAACATGTTGGTGCAGCGCGGGGTGGATGCGACGGTGACGGTTTGCCACAGTCGTACGCGCGACTTGCCGGCGGTGACGCGGCTGGCCGACATCTTGGTAGTGGCGATCGGGCGGGCAAACTTTGTGACTGCCGAGATGGTGAAGCCGGGGGCGATAGTGGTCGACGTGGGCATCAATCGGACTGACGAGGGGTTGGTGGGTGACGTGGAGTTCGCAGGCGTGAGCGAGGTGGCGAGCTGGATCACGCCGGTGCCGGGGGGCGTAGGGCCGTTGACGCGGGTGATGCTGCTGCTGAATACGCTGACGGCGGCGCGGGCGGCTGTGGGGTGAAACGTGCTGCGCTCGTGACGTGTGGCAGCGCGGCTAAGCGTCTGCCTGCCGTTGGCGTTGGGCTTCGTAGCAGAGCACGGCGGCAGTAGCCGAAACGTTGAGGCTGTCGGCAATGCCGCGCATCGGGAGCTGCACCGTTTGGATCTCTTTTTGCTGCCAGGCCGTGGAAAGCCCCGCGGCTTCGTTGCCGAGGACGATGGCAGCGCCGCGGCGGTAGTCGGCGGCGGTGTAGAGCGTAGCGGCGTCGGGGCGGGCGGCGATGATCGGAAGCTGCCACTCGGAGAGCTTGGCGAGAACTTCGGCCGTGGTTGCTGCGCAGACATGGGGGGCGAAGACTGTGCCGAGGCTGGCGCGGATGGTGTTGGGATTGAACAGATCGGTTTGGCCATCGGCGATGATCGCGGCGTCGAGCCCTGCGCCGTCGGCGGTGCGGAGGATAGCGCCGACGTTGCCGGGCTTTTCGAGGCCTGCGAGCACTGCGACAAGCGGGCTGGGCGGCAGGCTGAGTCGATTTAAGCTGCGATCGGGGGTTTGAGCTACAACGAGCACGCCCTCGATGCGCTCGCCGAAGCAGAGTTTTTCGAACACCTCGGCAGTAACCGGCGAGACGACAGCGGTGGACTGGCTGATTTGCTCCACGATTTGCTTGGCTGCGAGGGTAGTGCAAAGCTCGGGGCAAACGAACACTTCGAGCGGTTCGATACCGAAGGCTAACGCACGCTGGATTTCGCGGACGCCGTCGATGAGAAAACGTCTCTGCTTGGCACGTTGTCGAGCGGCACGCAGCTTGACGGCTTCTTTGACGCGGGCGTTTTGGCGGCTGGTGATCAGTTCAGGCATAGTTGATTGACTCAAGCTGGCCAGCGGGCGAAGGCGCCGCTGGGGAGTTTTCTGCCATCGCGAGTTTGCAGGTACAGCTTCCCGCTATTGGATAGTTGGCCACAGTGGCCAAAGATGCCGTCGGCGAGGTAGGCGCTGAGTTCGGCAGCGCCGATGCCTGGGGTGTGGCAAGTACCTAGGATGAATACACGTCTTTCCGACGTTAGTTCTCCGCAGAGTTCTAGCAGCGGTAGTAAATCGTGCTGAATTAGCCAGCGCTGGCCCTGGGGGCCGTGTCCGTAGCTGGGTGGGTCGAGGATAACAGCGTCGTATTGGTTGCCGCGTTTGACTTCACGTTGGCAGAACTTGAGGGCGTCTTCGACGATCCAGCGGATGGGGGCGTCGGCCAGGTCGGAGCGGACGGCGTTTTCGCGGGCGCGAGCGACCATGCTCTTGGAGGCGTCGACGTGGGTGACTTGTGCACCGGCTGATGCAGCCGCCAGGGTGCTACCGCCAGTGTAGGCAAACAGATTCAACACATTCACAGTTTTTTTGGCGCGATCAATTTGCCTGACGATCCATTGCCAATTGGCGAACTGCTCGAAGAAGATGCCGATTTGTCCCGAGGGCAGAGGGGCTAACTGCAATTGGAAACGGCACTGCTCGGAGAGGCTCAATGGAAAGTCGATTTGGGCCGTTTGCCAGTTTTTGCTTGTCGTGACCCATATTCCGTCTGCTGCGCGATCTCCTTCGAAGCACGCGATTGCGTCGCCCCACAGATTTGGCAACTGTTTCTTTTCCTCGGCGCCGGGGCAAGGGCGATCGAGGACCCAGGGGCCAAACCGTTCTAGCTTTCGCCCGTCGCCAAAATCCAACAGTTCGTAGTCGGGCAGGTCGGTTGACATTGTGGATTGTTATTTGTCGTCTTGCAGGTGCGGTTCGAGGATGGAGTTCCAGAGGTCGTAACCTTTGGCGCTGAGGTGCAGGCCGTCTTTAATGAACAAGTCGGCGGGCGGCATGGCTTCTTCCTCAAACGAGTCTTGGGTACTCACCATGGGAGTCCAGATGTCGATGAAGGTCATGCGCTCGCTGGATTCGCACTCGGCGGCAATCAACTCGTTGGCAGCAGCCATGACGGGCGCCTTCTGCCAGCGCGAACGGCTGGGCTTGATGGCGACGTAGAGCAAGCGGGTGTCGGGCAGCGCGGTGAATAGCTTTTCTTGGAAGGCGAGAAAATCGTGATGCACTTGTTCGGCAGTTTTGCCCCGCGCGATGTCGTTGTCGCCGGCGTAAAAGACGACGATGCGTGGGTGGTGCTTGATTACCAACGTTTCGAGGTAGTGGGTCGAGTCACAGATTTCCGATCCGCCAAAGCCGCGGTTGGTGGCGTTGAGATCGGGAAAGCTTTCGGGGAGTTTCCAGAGGACGATGCTAGAACTGCCGACGAAGACGATCCCCTCTTGGGCCGGGGGATTCTCCAAGTCGGCGGCTGCGAACTTCTCGATCGCTGCTTGCCACTTCTCGGGTTTGCAGGGAAGTTCCTTGCCAATTGCTGGCGCTAGCGAAGTAAGCAGGAAGCAGATAGCGAGAAAACGAGGGGACTTCATAAGTTGGTTCCTTGACTCGATAAACAGATGAATTCTTTGTCTTGAGTTGTTGTCTTGGGTTGTGGTGTGGGAATGCTTACAATGGCCGGTTTGCGCTCCGGCGAGTCGTCGGATCGCGGCTCACGCCGATTCCTCACCATTTGCTGTTCACACGGACGTATGCCTGCCTCAGATATCATCATCAAAGGTGCTCGCGAGCACAATCTCTCGGACGTAGATCTTGTGCTGCCGCGGAACAAGCTGATTTGCTTGACGGGCGTCTCGGGAAGCGGCAAGAGTTCGCTGGCGTTCGATACGCTATATGCCGAGGGCCAGCGGCGGTATGTCGAGAGCCTGTCGACCTTTGCCCGCCAGTTTTTGGGCCAAATGCCCAAGCCCGATGTGGACCATATCAGCGGCCTGAGTCCCTCGATCTCGATTGCGCAGAAATCGGCCGGCAACAATCCGCGTTCGACCGTGGGGACGATTACTGAGATCTACGATTTTTTGCGCGTGTTGTATGCCCGGGTAGGGCAAGGGCACTGTCCGCAGTGCGATCGGGTGATTACCGCTCAGACGCGCGAGCAGATTATCGCACGCATTATGGGGCAACCGGAGAAGACGAGGTTTGCGGTCCTGGCGCCGGTCGTGCGGCAGCAGAAAGGCGAATTCCGCGATCTTTGTGTTGACTTGCAAAAGCAAGGATTTGTGCGCGCGCGGGTCGATGGCAAAGTGGTTGAATTGTCTGACGACCTGGGGCTCGACCGCCAGATGCGTCACGACATCGAGGTAGTGGTTGATCGGCTGGTCAACGGGCCGGGCATTCGTAGCCGGTTAGCCGAGGCAGTCGAGCTGGCGTTGAAGCTCGGGGAAGGAACGCTCGTAGTTATTGGGGACGAGTCGGATAGCAAATTGCAAGCATTGCCTGAAGCAACAGAGGGCAAGCCGAGCCGGAGGAAGAAGGGAGCGAACGTCGGCGACGTCGTGCTGTCGTCGGACTACGCTTGCAATCATTGCGGGTTGAGTTTCCTGCCGCCGACGCCGCAATTGTTCAGTTTCAATAGTCCCCAGGGGATGTGCTACGAGTGCGACGGGTTGGGGCAGATGTTCAGTTTCGATCCGGAGAAACTGGCGACTGCGCCGGACAAATCGTTGGCGCAGGGTTGCCTCGAGTTGTTGGGCAAGTGGAAGGATCTGAGCCGTTGGAAGCGCCATATCTATAAGGGCGTGGCAGACACAATTGAGCGGAAGCACAAGCTGGAGAGCGGTCGGTTAACCGAAACGCCCTGGCAAGACTTGAGCGAGGAAGAGCGTCATCTGTGGCTGTGGGGTACGGGCGACGAGCATATCACGTTTACCTGGCGGGGCGGAAAACACTCGCAGAAGTACGGCGGGGTGTTTGATGGGATTGTTCCTGAGTTGCTCGAGAAATACCGTGCAGCGAAAAGCAAGGCGCTAATCGCCAAGCTCGAAAAGTTTATGAACGTAATCCATTGCCCCGACTGCGATGGCAAGCGGCTGAATCCGCAGGCATGTGCCGTGACGCTCACTTCGTCGCATCCCGACTTTGCTGAGCGGCCGCAGCGCACTTTGCCGGAAGTCTGCGCGTTGCCGATCGACGAAGCGGAGAAGTACTTTGCCGGTTTGGAGCTGGACGCGACTGGCCAGCGGATTGCGGCGGAGGTATTGAAGGAGATTCGCGGGCGACTGGGTTTTTTGAGCAACGTAGGGCTCGATTACTTGTCGCTCGACCGCACGGCGCCGACGCTCTCGGGCGGCGAGACGCAGCGGATTCGCTTGGCCGGGCAGATTGGCTGTGGATTGGTCGGCGTGCTGTACATACTCGACGAGCCTTCGATCGGTTTGCATCCGCGCGACAACGACCGCTTGTTGGCAACGCTCGAACGACTGCGCGATCAGGGCAATACGGTGGTCGTGGTCGAGCATGATGAAGATACGATGCGGGCGGCCGATGAGATCATCGATTTTGGCCCGGGCCCGGGCGTGCGTGGCGGCCAGGTGGTCGCCCACGGCAGCGTTGGCGAGCTTGCCAAAGCGGATAGGAGCGTGACGGGAGCTTACCTGTCGGGCAAGCGGAAGATCGCGGTGCCGAAGCAGAGAAGAATTGCTGATGTGGGATGTTTGACTGATGATGTGAAGGAGGGAGATTCGAAAACTGATAGTACATCTACGATCAAACATCTTCCATCAGACGTTCCCACGCTGCGCGTGCTTGGTGCTCGGCACAACAATCTGAAGAATGTCGACTTTGAGATCCCGCTGGGGAAGTTTGTTTGTCTGACAGGTGCGAGTGGTAGCGGCAAGAGTTCGTTGTTTTCGGATATCTTGGTCGAGGCATTGCGGCGCGATTTGAACGGCGGCAAAGGAACGCCGGGCGATCACGATCGGATCGAAGGGCTGGAACATCTGGACAAGATGATCGCGATCGACCAGTCGCCGATCGGGCGCACGCCGCGGTCGAATCCGGCGACGTACATCAAGGTGTTCGACGATATTCGGAATCTCTACGCGCAGCTGCCCGAGTCGAAACGGCGGGGCTACAAGCCGGGGCGGTTTAGTTTCAATGTGGCGGGCGGCCGCTGCGAGGCGTGTAGCGGCAACGGGTCGAACAGGCTGGAGATGGACTTCCTGGCCGACGTGTGGATCACTTGCAACGTATGTGGCGGACACCGGTTCAATCACGAGTCGCTGCAAGTCGAGTACAAGGGTAAGTCGATTGCCGACGTGCTCGAGATGGATATTCAGCAGGCGCTCGAGCACTTTGAGAACATTCCGAAGATTAGCGAAAAACTGCGCACGCTACACGCAGTAGGTTTGGACTATATGAAGCTGGGCCAACCGTCGCCCACGCTCTCGGGGGGCGAAGCGCAACGGATCAAGCTGGCGCGCGAGTTGGTGAAGAAGTCAACCGGCAAGACGCTGTACATGCTCGACGAACCGACGACCGGGCTGCACTTTGCCGACATCGAGCTTTTGCTCGAGGTGCTGCACGGATTTGTCGAAGCGGGCAATACGGTGCTGGTGGTCGAGCACAATCTCGATGTGATCAAGACGGCCGATTGGATTATCGATATCGGCCCCGACGGTGGGAAGTTCGGCGGGCAGATCGTGGCGACGGGGACGCCGGAGGGGATTGTGGCCAGGGAGGCTGTGTCCAACGGGAAAGCGGAAGGGGCAAGCGGGAAGCGGGAGGAGTTAGTTTCTCATACGGCGATTGCGCTGGCGCCGCATTTGAATGGAGAGTATGCAGCCAGGCAGGCGGCTTCGCGGGACAAGGTGCATCTGACTCGCGAAAAAGTAAAGCAGGCGACGCACATCGTGGTGGAGGGGGCCGAGCAGCACAATTTGCGTAGCGTGGGGGTGAAGATCCCGCGCGATGAGTTCACGGTGTTCTGCGGCCCCAGCGGCAGCGGCAAGAGCTCGCTGGCGATGGATACGATCTACGCCGAGGGGCAGCGGCGATACGTCGAGAGTTTGAGTTCCTACGCCCGTCAGTTTGTGGGGCAGTTGCAGAAACCGCGAGTCGAGTCGATCGAAGGACTCTCGCCGGCGATTGCGATCGAACAACGCACGACGGGCCATTCGCCGCGCTCGACCGTGGGGACGGTCACCGAGATCTACGACTACTTCCGTATCTTGATGTCGCGGCTGGGGACAATGCATTGTCCCGAGTGCGATGTGCCGGTGGGCACGCAATCGGCCGACGAGGTGATCGACGCGGTGCTGAACCAGCCAGAGGGGACAAAGCTGTACTTGATGGCCCCCGTCGATCTCACTACGGGGCAGAGCTACGAGGACTTGTGGCAGACATTGCGCAGCGCGGGTTATGTGCGAGTGCGCGTGGATGGTCACACGCACGAGTTGGCTGCGATGCCGACGGTCGACCGGCGTCGGTTGCATGAGATCGAGGTGATCGTCGATCGCGTGACGATTCGCAAAGAGCAGCGCGGTCGATTGGCCGATAGCGTGGAAAACGCGTTGGCGCTGGGCAAGGGAGTGTTGCACACGGCGGTTGTCGAAGAGGGCGTTGCCGAAACACGTTGGCAGACGAAGGTTCACAGCCAGCATTTGGTTTGCAGCGATTGCGGGCGAAGCTTCGAGCCGCTTTCGCCGCACCATTTCTCGTTCAACAGCGCGCTCGGCTGGTGCCATGCCTGCGAAGGGTTGGGGACCGAGGTGGGCGCCAACCCGGCGCTGTTGATGCGGAGTACCGAACTGACGTTGGCCCAAGGGGCGGTGCTGGCCTGGCCAAACGTCACGCAACCGATGTTTGCCGCGATGCTCGAGGCGTTGGCCGCTCACACCAAGCTGCCGCTCGATATGCCGTTCGACAAACTTTCGCCTCGCCAGCGGCGGATCGTGCTGTACGGCACGGGAGACGAGTGGGTGGAGGTAACGGCGAAAGCG
>JAGQOW010000238.1 GCA_020427155.1 Planctomycetales bacterium
GGTTGCCTGTGGAGCTTGCCGCAGAGATTGCGAGACAAGGGAATCACTTCTTCACGATGGCTGAGTTCATGCGAGGAATAACCACTGTTCCCCATTTGGCGCTTGTGAGTGGATATCCGGTTCAAGCCAACATCATCACGAAGAGCGAGGCGTTCCTCACAAAGCAGGCGGGGCGGTGGTTTCAATACAATCAGGTAAAACTGGGCAGCCTTGCGTTCCAGTCAACGCTTGTGACGAGGCTCGGCGAGGAGAATGCGATTCTCCCAGAAGGCTTCGATTGCGAGATCGATGAACACGCATTCCGACCATTTTTCGGCAACATCAATTCAAATCTAGAGTCAGGCGTAACGTCTGCCGTTGGAATGAGCGGAGGGCCAGTGGTTGCCATCGTGGTAGATGCCGACAACCCAGACACATTTTTCCAGCCTCGGCTTCTGGGGATGCAAGCCAGCCAAAAGTACATCGAGTGGCAGGAACGAATTGAGATTACCGAACTAACCGCAGTCAGTAGCGCAAAGTTGCAGAAATGGATTGAGGCAACATTCACTGCCCAGAATTAGGCAAATCGACTCACTTGCCGAGCCTAGATACGGTATGACCAACCTTGACGAGATCAAAGACACGCTACGGCTCTATGCCACCCACAAGCAGCACCCAACGCAGTTGGACGAGGCATACGCTGCGCTCGCAGATGGCGGCGATCTCGTAATCGACGGGCTGATCTGGGTGCTACAGCAGGACGACATCGACTTGAAGCTTCTCGCCTTGCAACTGCTTCAAGAACACCACGCCGATGCTCAGCGTGCGTTGCCTGCCGTGCGTAACCTGATCTCCGACGACGAGGACCGGCTCGTCAGAGTGACGACGATCAACACGGCCCACGTCATGGGCGACAAGAGCGACGACCTGATCCCGCTACTATCGCCACGCCTCGATTCCGAGGACGACTTCGAGCGGCTCTTTGCGGCGGTGAATCTGTGGCGCATCAGCCGCTCAGAGGATGCCTACGTCGTACTGCGGCGGGAAGCGGCCAAGGAAGGATTGCCGATGGCTAAGATGGCAGTGGGATATCTTGAGGAGGCCGAAGCATGACGTGCCGACTCCCTGAAATGAGTTCCCCCTTTGCGACGGGGCACCCGTCTCGGTCATCAGCCCCAAACAGGCAGATGCGACATTCATTCGGTCCAGTGCTTTCAGCCCACTCGCTTGACTCTGTAGTATAGTCCAGAGTGTAGAATCCTCTGCGGTATTGCTTGTTGCGAGATCACATTCCATGAATTCAATGAAAATCGGAGCGGTGGCCAAGCTTTCGGGGACCGGCATTGAAACGATTCGGTACTACGAGCGGCAAGGGCTGTTGTTGGAACCGGAGCGAAGGCCATCCGGCTATCGCCAGTTTGACGAGTCCACGGTGAAGCGGCTGGTCTACATCCGACAGGCCAAAGAACTGGGATTCACGCTGGCGGAAATCCGAGAGCTACTGGAACTGTCTTTCGCTCACTCCGATTGCTCTCACATTCATCTGCGGGCCGAGAGCAAGATCGGAGACATCGAAAACAAGATTCGCAATCTGCAACAGATGAAACGTTCGCTCCAAAAGATCGTGCAGCGGTGCAAGTCAAGCAACTTGTCTGCCGACTGTCCGCTCGTTCACAAGAGCGAGCGCAGCACTCAATAGACTCACTTTCACGAAGAGGATGGTTATGCGTCGGCTGTGGATTACCTTCACACTCATCATGGTGGCTTCGTTTCTCGTGCTGGGCTGGATCGGCACACGCATTTATCAGGAGATGCCGCCAATTCCAGAACAATTCGTCACGACAGACGGTCAGACACTCATCGGGAGTGGCGAAATCACGGCTGGCCAGAACGTGTGGCAATCGATGGGCGGCATGGAGGTGGGTTCTATCTGGGGGCATGGCAGCTATGTTGCTCCCGACTGGACTGCGGACTGGCTGCACCGGGAAGCCGTCTTCATTCTCGACCAGTGGGCCAAGTCGGACCATGACAGCGAGTTCGAGAAACTGGACAACGAACAACAGGCGCAACTCGTTGCTCGATTGACGAAGTTGTTTCACACGAACACTTATGATTCCGCCACTGGCACGGTCACAATCGATCCTATTCGAGTCGAGGCGTTCAATTCCAACCTCGCCCACTACACCGAAGTCTTCTCGACAGGGAACTCCGACTACGCCATTCCCGCTGGAGCGGTCTCCGACCCGGATCGGCTGCGCAAGCTGTCGGCCTTTTTCTTCTGGTCAGCATGGGCGGCGGGAACCGACCGGCCCAATGACATCAGTACCTACACGAACAACTGGCCTCATGAGCCGTTGATTGGCAATCGCCCTACCGGAGACACCATCGTCTGGACCGGCGTGAGCATTATCATGCTGTTGGCGGGTATCTCGGCGATGGCATGGTGGTACGCCTCGAAGCGTAGTGAAGAAGAGGAGCCAATCCCACCTGAAAGCGACCCCTTGGCGCTGTGGGAAGCCACTCCGTCTCAAAGAGCCACCATCAAATACTTCTGGGTCGTCTCCGCATTGATCCTCGTGCAGATGCTCCTTGGCGTCGTGACGGCCCACTACGGCGTCGAAGGCGACGGCTTCTATGGATTTCCGCTCTCCGACTGGCTGCCTTATAGCGTTTCTCGAACATGGCACGTTCAGATGGGACTGTTCTGGATCGCCACAGCGTGGCTGGCAGCCGGATTATTCATCGGGCCGCTCGTTAGTGGCGAGGAACCCAAGGGACAACGACTCGGTGTCAACGTGTTGTTTGGAGCGTTGCTGCTGGTCGTCGTTGGCTCACTGACGGGCGAATGGCTCAGCATCCACAACAAGCTGTCCGACACGGTTTCGTTCTATCTGGGGCATCAAGGTTACGAATATGTTGATCTTGGCAGAGTCTGGCAGATCGCCCTGATGGTCGGACTTTTGCTCTGGCTCGTCCTGATGATTCGAGTGTTGCTCCCGGCTCTGCGAAAGACGGGCGAGGCGAAGCAACTGGTCGCTCTGCTGGCGGTGGCCACGGGTGCCATCGCCCTGTTTTATGGGGCGGGGTTGACATGGGGACAGCACACGCACTTGTCGATGGTCGAATACTGGCGGTGGTGGGTGGTTCACTTGTGGGTAGAAGGGTTCTTTGAAGTCTTCGCCACAACGGTTATCGCTTTTATCTTCATGCGTTTGAATCTGATCCGCCCCGGAGTCGCAGCGGCGGCGGCCTTGTTGTCGGCCACGATTTTTCTCTCGGGCGGAATTATTGGGACTTGCCACCATCTCTACTTCTCGGGGACTCCGACAGTGGCATTGGTCTGGGGGTCAGTGTTCAGTGCGTTGGAAGTGGTCCCACTCGTACTGGTTGGTTTCGACGCCACTGAAGATTTGCGACGGTCCCGGAAGTCGCCGTGGGTTCAACGGTACAAGTGGCCAATTTATTTCTTTGTGTCCGTCGCCTTCTGGAACATGGTGGGAGCAGGGCTGTTCGGGTTCATGATTAACCCGCCCATCGCCTTGTACTACATGCAAGGTCTCAACACGACGCCGCTCCACGGCCATTCCGCCTTGTTCGGAGTGTACGGAATGCTGGGCATCGGACTGATGCTCATTTGCCTGCGTGTATTGATTCCCGGCAAGGAGTGGAAGGACGGCCTGCTGCGGTTCTCATTCTGGTCATTGAACGGCGGCTTGATGGCGATGTGCCTGCTCAGTTTGCTGCCAGTTGGTCTGTTGCAAACGAATGCTTCCGTACAGCACAGCTATTGGTATGCACGCAGTCCAGAATTCATGCAGACCGATCTGATGCAGACATTGCGTTGGATGCGAGTTCCGGGCGACACTGTGTTTTTCTTAGGTGCCGTTGCTCTGGTCCTATTCGTCGCAGGTCTGAAGACCGGGCACTCGTTTAAGAAGGCAAATGAATCATGAGTGCGTGCGATCTCGACACCTCCGTCCCTGACTGGATCATCGAGCATCCTGAAACCCTGACGGTGTTTCTGGACTTCGGCATTGACTATTCGTGTGGCGGGAAGTCGCTCGGATACCTTTGCGATCAGCACGGCTTAGATCAAGAAGTCTTGTTGGCTGCCCTTCTCTCGAAGATTGAGGCTTCTGGCGTCCCACCGGATAACGCACTGAATCACACCGGAGAGGGGGGCCACAATCCATGACGAA
>JAGQOW010000239.1 GCA_020427155.1 Planctomycetales bacterium
TGCAGACTGACATCCATCCCGAGTACCACGATACCAAGGTCACTTGCGGCTGCGGTAACAGCTTCGAGACTCGAAGTACCCGCAAGGAGTTGAAAGTCGACATCTGCAATATGTGCCACCCCTTTTATACGGGCAAACTGAAATTCGTTGATACGGCTGGCCGAATCGAGAAATTCAAGAACAAGTTTGCTGCCGCTGGTTATGCCAGTCTGAAGAAGGGAAAGAAGGCTAAGGCGGAAAAGTAGTTGCCGATCGATCAGAACTCGTTGGCCATTGCAAATTTCGAGTTTGCAATGGCCATTTTTCATTGAGACACAGTCATTAAGACCGAGTCATGCGCAAACTCTTAGACGAAAAGTTCGATCGCTTCGTCGAACTAGAGAAGCAACTCCTCGATCCCGAGGTGCTGGCCAACTCGACTCAGTTGGCAGCCGTTGCTCGAGAGCATGGGTCGCTTGCCAAATTGGCTACCAAATATCGCCGCTTCAAAGAGCTGAATGGCGAGATCAGCGAAGCACGCGAGATGATCGCCGGCGACGATCCGGAAATGCGCGAACTTGCCCAGCAGGAGCTAGGCCAACTCGTCGAGCAACGCGAGGATTGTTGGAACGAACTGCTCGAACTGACCCTCGGCGGGGCCGATGCCAATCGGACTCGCTGCGTCGTCGAAATCCGCGCCGGCACGGGAGGCGACGAGGCGGCCTTGTTCGCCCGTGATCTCTTCGAGATGTACAAACACCACGCCGAAACCAAGCGTTGGAAGATTGAGATTCTCGATCACAGCCCCACCGAGTTGGGAGGCTTCAAAGAGATCTCATTTGGGGTCTCCGGCGAAGGCGTTTATCGAGAGCTACAGTACGAGAGCGGAGGTCACCGCGTGCAACGCGTGCCGCAAACCGAAACCCAGGGGCGGGTCCATACTTCGGCGGCTACCGTCGCTGTGATGGCCGAGCCAGAAGACGTCGAGGTCGATCTCAAGCCCGAGGACTACCGAATCGATAAGTTCAATGCTAGCGGTCCAGGCGGACAACACGTCAACAAGACCGAATCGGCGATCCGCCTGACGCATTTCGAGACTGGCACCGTCGTGCAGTGCCAGGACGAAAAAAGTCAGCACAAGAATCTCGCCAAGGCGCTGCGAGTTCTCAAAACTCGAGTCTACGAAGCCAAGCGGCAAGAAGAGGCGCAGAAGCGGGCTGACGTACGTAAGACTCTTGTCGGGTCGGGCGATCGCAGTCAACGCATTCGTACCTACAATTTTCCTGAGAACCGCGTTACCGACCATCGCATCGGGTTGACATTGTACAAGCTCGACCAAATCCTGGCCGGCGACATGCAGCAGGTGACGGACGCTCTGATCGATTATGACCGCCAGCAACAACGCGACGACTTTGCAACCGAGGATTGAGCAAGAGTATCGCTGCATCGCTTCGAGCCATGAATAGCGTAAGCCGCATGACTGCTGACCCCCCCTGGACTATCGGCCGCCTGCTGACCTGGACGGCTGAGTACTTGCGAGATAAGAACTCGGATAGCCCGCGCCTGGACGCTGAGGTGCTGTTGGCTCACGCTCGCGGTTGCCAGCGAATCGATCTCTACACGGTCTACGATCAGGCCGCTGACGAGCAGCTGCGGACGCAGTTTCGCGACCTGGTAACCCGACGGGCTGCAGGCACTCCTGTCGCTTACCTGGTAGGTCATCGCGAGTTCTTTTCGCTGTCATTCCAGGTAAGTCCCGACGTGCTGATTCCCCGTCCCGAAACCGAGTCGCTTGTCGTTCGTGCGCTTGACCTGGCAAAGGCCATGCCGGCGCCGATTCGAATTGCCGATGTCGGTACGGGCAGCGGCGTACTGGCTGTCTGTTGTGCCAAGCGTCTGCCAACCTGCTCGGTAACGGCAATCGACCTGAGCCCGGCTGCAGTGGAGATCGCCCGGCAGAACGCAGCGAAGCATAAGGTGGCCGAGCAGATCGAGTTGGTCTGCAGCGACTTGTTTGCCGAGTGTCCAGACGTGGCCGAGTTCGACTTGATCCTCAGCAATCCGCCTTATGTCGCTACGTCGGAAATGGCACAACTCGCTGCTGGTGTGCGTGATCATGAACCGCAGCTAGCGCTGGACGGGGGAGAGCAGGGTACCGCGGTAATCGAGCGACTTATTCCCCAAGCAATTGCACGTTTGAAGCCTAACGGCTGGCTCTTAATGGAAGTAAGTCCCAATAACGCCTCGCGCGTCGAGCAGTTGCTGGCTGACTCGAACGAATTGGCGGTCTGCGAAACGATCAACGACCTGGCTGGACTGCCCCGGGTGGCGCAAGCTCAGCGGAAGGGAGGGTAACGATGGCAAGTCCTGCAAGCAACCCGTTACGCTGGTTGGCGCTAGTGGTGCTCGATCAGCCACGCATGCCAGACTTTGACGAAGTGGCCCGTTTCGTCGGTCAGAGCTTTCCTGATGCACTCGAGATGACGGTCTCTGGATCGACTGAGGCGCTCTTCACTTGCTCGCTGGGAGATTACACAGCCGCCGTGACGCTGGTTGATCGCCCCATCCCTTGGGGGCAGCTCGAGGGCCCTTGTGCCACTGCCTGGTACTGGCCCGATGCCGAGACCGAGCTACGCGATCACAACGCCCACTTGTTGGTTACTCTTATCGATGAAGGAGCCAAGGCGATCGAGAAGAGTACGCTACTTACGCAACTTGTTGCGGGTGTCGTGTCTAGCTCGCCTACGTTGGGGGTGTTCTGGGGGCCAGGCAGATTGGTCCACCCGCCCAGGGCGTTCCTCGAACAAGCACTGCAGATGTCACCCAAGGACTTGCCCCTGTTTCTCTGGGTTGATTTCCGCGTCGAGCGGCTCGAGCCTGGCATGGTGCGGCTCTATACTACAGGGCTCGAAGCGCTTGGCCATAGTGAGTTGGAAGTGCCCGAGTTTCAGGGGGCGCCGCAAACCCTCCTGGAATACGCCTACAACATCGCCCACTATCAAGTGACACAACCCAAGTATATCAACGACGGCCACACCATTGGGCTCACAGATGAAGTGCAGGTAGTTGCCCATCATGGGCGTTCAATGTTCGACGAAGGCATCGAAGTCATCAGATTGGAATTTCAGTTGGCGGGAGATGAATAGCGACCAGCCCTTTATGTTTATCAAGCAGAGTCGGCAGCGTCGCTCTCGCTGCCGCGATAGACTTGCTGGCGAAGCGGATTGCGGCTACTCGTGAGCGGGCCTCCCGTGGTGTCGGTAGCCAGGGCCGAGACCATCATTTCCAGTTTGGCGTCGAGATCGTCGGCGTAGTGGATGATCAGTGCTTCGGGGAACATCGGCGGCTTGGGCGATCCCCACTCGGGCAACCGTTGGTGCGAAATGATGATGTGTTCGAGTCGCAGTAGAGTCTCTTCGTCGAGCGGGTAGTCGACGGCTAACTCGCGCACCATGTCGCGACCCTGCAGTATGTGACCGATGAGCGTCCCCGAGACCGTGTACTCGGCTCCGGTGGGGGTCGTTTCCAGTTCTCTTACTTTGCCGATGTCGTGCAGCACCGCGCCGGCGACGATGAGCCCCTGATTGAGCGGCGGCTGCATATCGGGATAGAGCGCAGCATACTTCTCTGCCAGGAAAGCGGCGGTACGCGACACACTGAGCACGTGCTCCAGAAAACCGCTCGCATGCGCATGGTGATTGTACTTCGCCGCCGGCAGAGTCAGCAGGACTTCACGATTCTGTTCCAGCATCGCCTGGGCAAAGTCGGCCAGGGGTTGATCGGCCACTTGTTGGCGGACTAGTTCGACTAGGTCGTTGAACATTTGCTGTGGATCGTAGCGAGCGGCTGGCAGGCACATCGCCGGGTCAAAGCCTTCTGCCTTGTCCTCTTCGTTCACCAGGCGGATCTTACGGATTTCGAGTTGTGGCCCGTAGGTTGTTTCCCGGTAGAGTGCCCGCAGTTTGAAAAAATCGCCGACCGACCAGGTATCGCGGCAGACGGTGGTCCAGGTCGTATCGTTCCAGATCGGAAAACTGACTTCGCGGGCGGCGTCGCGAAAGGTAACGCGGAAATAGGGCTTTCCATCCTTCGTCGTGAGTTCTTCCTTGGACGAAAGCAAAGCAAAGAAATCGGCTTCTTGGCCGTTGGTCAGCTCGGCCAGGGGAACGACCGTCGGAGCCAGGGAA
>JAGQOW010000240.1 GCA_020427155.1 Planctomycetales bacterium
TCCGACGCTTCGGAAATTCCCGGGCGGCGTGTGCGCCTGCCAAGCCCAACGCTACCAACCGTTCCATGCCTAACCTTGAACGGTCCGACTCGCACTAGAGTATTCCCGAAGTCGCTGCGGCGGAGAGTACCGCTGGAACGCCTCACATATCGTCCTAAGCGTCCAAACTACGTCGTAAAGTCCGCGAAAACGGCCGGTACTTTCTATTTGGTAAAACGACTATTGAGCCCCATCTCACACTGACGCACTTCCCTACTTGTTCCCCTTCGCAGCCGGTATGCGACATGTAAACCCGGCGGCGTGATTTGCAAGCGGAAGAATCGGCACCCCCGCTGCGCGGTGCTTGCGGTCCCCCCAATTTTCCGCTTGCAAACCGTAGCATTCGCACTTCCCGCCTAACAACCGGGTTTCTGAATGAGTCTCGTCCGGCCGCGAATGGTTCGCCGTCGGTATCTTATTCTCAGAAAGGACTCATCTATGTCACGCCTTACTGTCACCGAAAAGGAACACTGGAAAGAACGCATCGAACGCCGCGTCAACAGGGCGATTGCTACATTGGAAGCACAAGATCTCTCGCTCATGCCAGGCATTACGGCGGAAGCCGATCGCTTGGCCCATGACGCGCTAGGTACTGCCGAGTTTCACGACAAGATCGAAGCCCTGAACGCACAACTTATCACGCTGAAGGCCGAGCAGGAACGGCTTGAGCGTACCATGTATGCGCGAGCATTGGGAGAGTTGGCTCTTCGTACGCTACACGACTATCGCTTGCGTGACGATTTCCGGGTGAAGCACCGGAGAGTCAAGGAGCCAATCGAGGAGCGACTGCTTGCCCAGTCCCCCATTGGCAGGGAAATCCTTAAACTCCGAGCCGAAAAAGAGACACTTCTCGATACCGTGTGGCTGGCCACTAGCAACACACAGATTAGGGAACTCTGGGCAAAGGTCTCCGCGGTTCTCGGGGATGAAGCCACGCCCTTGCAGCAGCAAATCCTGGACAACGATACGACATGCGTATCGTATGCCCTTTTTTCCTCAACTTGGACGCTCTCGGCTTGAGCTGGTAGCGTCCGCCTCTTAGGAGATCCCTGCCATGTATTCTACCAATCTCGAATTGTTCAATGCTTTATTTTTGTCAACCGATAATCGCTCGCCAAAGTCCTCTGGCTATGACACAGTATCGTCTTCTTCAACCGCACACCACGATCGCCCACCACTCGGTATGGATTCAACGACATTACCTGCAGAGCATGCGCAAGCGGCTGATCTTCCATCGAAAGACGACCATGCACTACAAGACCATCGTTCTCGAACTGATCGAACAGCGGCCACGCTGGCACGAACAACTCAAGTCCAGCAATTCCTTGCTTTCGACGATCAACCAGCTGGCCATCACACTCAGGAACCGGCACCTCGACCTGCTGGATCAGGCGGAGGCGACTCCACTACAAATGTCCCCAATACAGCATTCCAGCGAGGCTCTCGAGAAAGCGATCGCGGAGCTGTTGGAGCATTTTCCACGGGAGCAGGAAGCAGCGGCCAGCGATACGCTCGATATGGACGCGCTGATCGCCTTCCTGAAACGTCATACCCCCCAAGCTTAGCGAAAAGGCCATACCAGGACGACTTCTGGCCGCTGTTTGACCAGCCGCAATCGAGACCCAACGCCGCACCGGCAGCTTCGAAGCTCGCCGATCCGACTCCTGTCCAGCAGCCCGGCGGTGAGAAGTCCAAGGCACGAGATATCTTGGCCGCGATTCGAACGCTTCACGCACTCGAACAGGAACACCGCCTGCCCAATGCGGACGAACGCCAGCTACTCACCCGTTTCAGTGGATTTGGTCCCATTGCCCTGACGCTCTTTCCCGATCCCATTTCTGGAAACTACAAGGACCACGGCTGGCAGGTCTTGGGTGAAGAGCTGCGGTCACTGCTCACACCTCAGGAATATGAAAGTGCCCGCCGCACAACCTTTAATGCCTTCTACACATCACCAGAAGTGATCCAGTCAATGCACCAGACACTTGCCCGACTCGGAGTGCCCCAAAACGGCATCGTGCTGGAGCCAGGCTGTGGTGTGGGTAACTTCTTAGGGCATGCTACCGGCGGCAAGCGATTCATCGGCGTGGAACTCGATGAAATCTCAGGGCGGATTGCCCGAGTACTCTACCCGCAGCACGACATTCGTATCGAAAACTTCCGCGATACCAAGCTGGCCGACGGCAGCCTCGACGCAGTGATCGGCAACGTACCATTCGCCAATGTCAAATTGACACACAAAGGTGACCGTTACTCCCTACATGACTATTTCTTTGCCAAGTCCGTAGATGCTCTTAAACCCGGTGGCGTGCTTGCCCTTGTGACATCCCATTTCACGCTGGACAAAGGCAATGCAGCGATCCGTGAGTATCTTGCCGATCAAGCGGATTTCCTGGGGGCGATTCGCCTGCCTGCTGACGCCTTCAAGCGGGAAGGCACCAAAGTGGTCACTGACATCGTTTTCCTCCGAAAACGGGAGTCCGGAACACCGGCTCGTCACGTCGATCCCGATTGGCTCCAGGTCGGCACCTTGCCGCTGGAGGGCAATTGCGTTGGCATCAACCAGTATTTCCTGAACCATCCCGAAATGGTGCTCGGCACCTTCACCCGCGAAAACCAGCTTTACGGCGGCGATGAAGGCTACAGCGTACGCGGGAGCGGCGTGCTTGCCGATCAGTTGGCCAAAGCGATTGCCCGCTTTCCAAAAATCGAATGCCCGCAAGTGGAAACGCCAGTCTGTGAACCGGCTCCGGCACGTTTTACCCGGCCGCCACCACTGCGTCACGTCACCGAAGGAAGCTTCTTCGTGGCAGCAGACCAGGCGATTCATCAGATAGTCGATGGCCACGCCGAGCCGGTCACGCATGGCACCACCGCACTCAAGGCCGACGGCACCATGATGGGCCAACGGCTCGCCGCCCTCATTGGCCTTCGCGATGCCGCGAGGCTGGTCCTTCAAGCACAGAATGAAGGCTGGCCGGAATCCGAACGCCATGCAACGCGAAAGTCGCTGAATCATCTCTATGATCGTTTCGTCTCGGACTACGGTCCGATCAATAAGACCACCTTCAGTGCCACCCGTGACGGCAGCGTCATTCGCCGCATGCCCAACCTGGTCAAGTTCCGGGAAGACCCGGACGCGATGCTCGTCCTCTCCCTCGAAGATTACGATGAGGTAACCGGCAAAGCCACAAAAACCGCGATCTTTGGGCAGGATGTTGTCGGTCGCAAGCCGCAGGTCACGCAGGTAGCGTCCGCCGAAGAAGCCTTGCTGGCGTCGCTCGACCAGAAGGGCAGCGTTGACCTTCCTTTCATGGCAGGCCTTTACGGCAAGTCCGAAGCGGAGATCGTCAGCGAACTGGGCGACCTGATCTTCCTCAACCCGCAAACTCGCCAGTATGAAACCGCCGACGTCTATCTCTCCGGCAATGTCCGCTCGAAGCTCGCGGTTGCCCAACAAGCTGGAGCTGAGTTTGCACGCAATGCGGACCGTCTATTGTCCGTACAACCGCCGGACGTGCTTCCGGGTGATATCGATGCCAATCTCGGTGCTCCCTGGATCCCACCCGCCGATATTGAGGCCTTTGCGGCAGAGCTCTTCGGCACCAGTGCCAATTCCATCCAGGTCGGCCATTTGAAGAAAGACGCGGTCTGGACACTGGAATGCGGCTACAGCGCCGAGAATTCTGTCGCCGCCATGTCGGAATACGGCACCAGGAGGGCTCGGGGTACCTGGCTGCTGGAACTCGCCCTCAATATGAAAACCCCGGTGATCTATGACACGATTCAGACGGATCAGGGAGAGTCCCGCGTTGTCAATCAGGAAGAAACCCTGGCCGCCAGAGAAAAACAGAAGCGGATCAAGGAGAAGTTCCGCGAATGGACGTTTGCCGATCCCGACCGCACGGAGCGGCTCGTACGGATCTACAACGACACTTACAACAACCTGCGGCCACGCTTGTTCGACGGCTCTCACCTTGAGTTTTCCGGTATGAACCAGACGATCCAGCTACGGCCGTATCAAAAAGACGCCATCTGGCGGATCATGAGTAGCGGCAATACCTTGCTTGCCCACGCGGTCGGTGCCGGCAAAACCTTTACCATGGCCGCCGCTGGCATGAAGATGA
>JAGQOW010000241.1 GCA_020427155.1 Planctomycetales bacterium
ATCGCGGCTAGAAAAACGAGCGCCGGATAGCTAAATGGGATCCGAACGCACCAATGCGTACATCGCCCAGCTGATTCTGTCCGGGCGGGTCATACAGACACTGGAATTCGAGGCGGTTGACGATCGCGCCGCCTGGCTGCATGCGAACGACGGTATCGATCCCCTGAGGGGCTTGTGGGTGTCCGTTGAACGCAAACCCGATCCCCAACAGGCAATGGACTTACCGCCAGCACCGGACGTGCCTAAACAGCAACAGGACAATAGAGACGACCGCAGTGGCGTCTATGTTCACCATGAACAGCTGAGCCGAAAGGGTCGGTGAGGCAGGCTGTTGGTGAAGCCTTTGATCGAAGGCAATGCGCAGTACAAGTCCAAGCCGCCGCGTTACAACACACCTTCCCGGAAGGCGTGATTCGGCCAGTTCTGGCGGCTCCGCTGAAAGTCCACAAACGTCTCTTGGTCGGCCTTATGTGGAGCTCAACATAAGGCCGATCAACGGACGGCCGCGTTGCCGAAGAGGAGCGGGTGTCTAGTAGCTAAACTGTAGTAGTCGGGACTTGATCTGACAGTTACCGATTTCGATGGCGTGACTGTCAGGTCAAATTCAGCCTACGGATTTTTCCTGCCAGATTTGTTTGCCGTCTTCCAACGTGGCCATTGGCGTGCGGCCACAGCACATCTTTCCCTGATGTGTTCGTTCCTGATTGTAGTACAGCAGCCACTCGTCGAGGTCGTGCTGCAGGCTCTCCATGTCGCTGTAGAGCTTCTTCCTGAAGGTCACCTGGTAAAACTCCTGCAGGATCGTCTTATGGAAGCGCTCGCAGATACCGTTGGTCTGCGGTGACTTCACCTTGGTCTTGGTGTGATCGATGTCGTTCAGCGCCAGGTAAAGCTGGTAGTCATGATGCTCGGCCCGGCCGCAGTACTCGGTGCCCCTGTCTGTCAGGATGCGCAGCATCGGTAGCTCATGCTGCTCAAAGAACAGCAACACGCGGTCGTTCAGCAGATCTGCCGCGGTGATCGGCGTTTTCGTCGAGTACAGCTTGGCGAAAGCCACCTTCGAGTAGGTATCGATGAACGTCTGCTGATAGATCCGGCCAACGCCCTTCAGCGTACCGACATAGAAAGTGTCCTGGGAGCCAAGATAGCCCGGATGCGCCGTCTCGATTTCGCCCGCGGCTTGATCATCCAGCTTTTTCTTTTCCAGCGCCGCAACCTGGGCCTCGGTCAGTATGATGCCGTCTTGGGCAACCTTTTCCTCGAGAGCACGCAGGCGATCCTTGAAGCAGGCCAAGCCGTGTCTTAACCAGATGCTGCGGACGCCGCTCGGTGACACAAACACACCCAGCTTGCGCAGCTCGTTGCTGGTGCGTACCTGGCCGTGGGCCGGGAAATCCAGTGCATATTGCAGCACCGACGATTCAGTCTGCTCGTCGACCCGATTCTTCGGATTGGGCTTGCGACGGTCCTTCTGCAGCAGCGATTCGACGCCGCCATCCTCGACAGCTTGCTTGTAGCGGTAGAAGGTGTCTCGCGACAGCCCCATGACCTGGCAGGCTTTCGACACGTTACCGAGTTCTTCGGCCAGGTTCAGCAGCCCAACCTTGTGTTTGATGATTTGCTCGTTAGTATGAAGCATGAGGGTTACCTCTTATGGTTTCGATGGTCAGTTCGCACTTCCATCAAAACCGGTAACCCTCACTCTTTTCAAGCGCGGTGTCAGATCAGGTCTGAACTACTACAGCTAAACCGACGTCGCCGAGAGCGCTATGTCCCGTCTCCCGCAGCCCTCATAGCTCGTCGAACGAAATCAGCGTCCGTCCACTCCGGTGGTTCATCGAGCAACTCCTCCCTTAGCACGGGCACTTCGCGAGGGGCGGTTATCCCCAAGCGCACCTGGCTGCCCGAGATCTCCATGACCTCGACGATAATGTCGGTACCAATATGTAGTTGTTCGCCAGGGCGGCGAGAGAGTATGAGCATGACAGCCTCCTTGCTGTTCGAGAGTTGCGGGAAGTCAGGATAGCATAAGAACTCCGCCCGTTCGTGGGCAAACGAACGCCTGAAACACAATTGCGTCGATTCAGCCGCCGGCCATGCAGACCCTGTTGCGGCCCTCCAACTTGGCTTTGTACAACGCGTCGTCAGCACGCGCAATAATCCCGGAAGGGGTATCCCCTTGCTGATACTCGGCAACACCAAATGACGCAGTGATTGTCCCGAGTCGCACGTTATTGTCTGTCCTGCGCATATTGAGTCGCCCGATGCCTTCTCGGATGTGTTCGGCAACCTGTGTAGCTTGGCCGCTCTCTGTGTTGGGAAGCAGGATGGCGAACTCTTCGCCGCCATATCGGGATACTTTGTCGCAGCTGCGCGTACGGGAACTCAGCTGCTTCCCCAGCTGTGTGAGCACACGATCCCCGATTAGATGGCCGTGCTCGTCGTTGATCTTTTTGAAGTGGTCGACGTCCGCAAGCACGAGGCAGAAAGACGTCCCATCGCGTTCCGCCTCGTCAATGAGAGCCTTAAGGTCTTTGTCGAAAGCGCGCCGGTTTGTGAGCCCGGTCAGCGTATCGATATACGCCTCCCGTCGCGCATGTAACAAATCTTCCTTTAGGCGCTCGACCTCGCTCGCCGAATGCCGCAGTTCGGTAGCCAGTGCTTTGGAGTCCGCGACCAATTCATGCGCCTCGACAAGAATATCTGAAGCAATCGTTAAAGATTGCTTGGCATCCTTACATTCGCTCAGTTTCGTGACTTTTTGGCCCAACCGCTCGGTACGCTGGTCCGCGTTTCCCGCAACATCGATGACGGAGCCAACGATATCGTTGAGTACGGTCAGGAGCTCCTGCTGCAGGTCCGCCATCGAGGCATCGCTGCATGGTGTGAAAAAACGCATGAACAGCTTGGCGGCCGTCTCGTGGTCCCAGCCAACGCTACCCATCATCCGATCAAGCATCGCGTTGAATCGGGTATTGGTTCCAGCCACGTAGAAATAAAATAGCGCATAGTTCAGCGGGATGGGCGTTGCCCCATCGAGCTGGCCAAGTCGGGCAATGGCCATTCGGAAATGTTCCGCCGCCTTTGCCGGCTCTTCTTCAGCGAGAAACGGGTAGTCAGTTACCGCTATTTCATCCCCTGGCTGGGTCTCATCCATGTGGTATGAATTCCTAAACGGATTCGATGGCAAACAATTTGTCGAAGTTCGCGATCGAAAGAACGTCTTCAGCTACGCTGCCATTTTTCAGCTTCAAGGTGATCTCACGCGGTGCCAGCTTGGCCTTCATTTGAATCAGCATGCCAAGCGCGGCGCTGTCGATGTACTCGGCCTCGCGCAGATCCACGGTTACACGTTTGACGTCTTGCCCCAACGCCTTGACCGCATCTGCCACGTCACGGTGAAGATCGAAGGTGAACCGACCACTGAGGATGAATGACACGTGCGCGTGGTCCTGGTGTGCAAACCGTGTAGCAATAGGCATCCTTCACATCCATTTTTTTGACAATTTGAAACAGGGCACTCGCGTCATACCAATGGGGCACGGTCAGCGCGAATGATCTGGATCAAGTGAAAGGAAGAAAAGATGGGCGCGTTGCGCCCACCTTTTACACTGACCCCGATTCAGGATCTTTCGCCAGCCCATCTTCCTACGGGCGTTTGCACCAAGCCACGACGCAATAGCATTATTATCGGCCATCGTTGAATAAACTGAAGTAACTTCCCCAAAGGGAACGTCGGGGCGGGGACAGCCAGCTTGGGCGCTCCCATTTTCAGCGAAACGCTATACCCGATTCGGTTTCAGATCGGCTTGATCCTCCCAATCTCCACCCGCTTCGGCGGGTGTTTTTTTGGCTATAATGAAACAGAACATATATGTCACGTTTCACATGTGAAAGAGGCGTTTTCGATGGACTGGAAAGACTTCAATCACGATGGTCCCGCCGATGGCCGCATGGTCCTGGCCCGGTTTCCAACCGGGCCGATCGAGTGCCACTGCGAGCTCGACGGGTTTTACACCCGCGATGACCGGCTGATCACCGATAGCCTGGGCCATCCGGCGATACCGGATGCCTGGCTGCCGATCGTGCGCGTGAGCGCATGACGGTAGCCGAGGCCGTCGCCCATGAGATGCGGCTGTTCGATGACGAGGG
>JAGQOW010000242.1 GCA_020427155.1 Planctomycetales bacterium
GGAGATGTTCTCATTCTCTGACATTGTGTGAGTAATGTAGAGAGACTTGATACAGGTCTTGAAGGATTCAAGAAGACGCTCGTCGCTTGCGTGACTCGCTACAGCCTCTGAAATGGTCTCAATATTGCTAATGAGATCGCCGAGACCATCTACATCCTTTAGGGCATCCGAAAGCCACTCTTGCATTTTTGCTTCGGACGCGAAGATGTTTGTCATGAGCACTAACGCCTATTCGATCTCAATGTGGGCATTGGCGGGCGCACCGAACGTTGGTTACGAACCCTCACCACCAGACGTGAAAAGCCCGTCTCGCCTTGGCTTTCTTGCGGAGCGAAGAAATTGCTGAGTCCGAGGAAGGTCCTGAATTCTCCTGTACTTTGCCTTCAGTTCTGGCACTCTGCGAAGTATCTCCATCAGAGAGATGGGCTTTTCGGAACCTTCGCTCAGGATGGCATCAACGGCTTTTCTTGCAGCGCCAAGGAACTCAAGATCTCTTTGCACCCAGTCCACGCGCAGCCCGCTTGACGTCCTTGGCCTTCTAACAGTCTGGTTGGCATCTAGAAGCCATCTTCGGTCGTTTCTGTATAGCCATGCATAGGCGCTACTTGTCACGACGCGCGCTGCTCTTGTATTGCCATCAAATTCATTCAACGCGATCAGCCAACGCTCTCTCGAACAGTCTCGATCACGGCGATAGCGCGCCTCTTTCCATGCGACTTTCAACCCAAGCTCGGTTCTTAGCAGTCGTTCGATCGAAGAGGAGGACCAGCCTGTTTCTTCGCACACCGCGGCCTTGTCAGCCCCTTGCCTAAGCGCATCGATCGCTCGCTCACGAGCATCTCCTTTCATGATTGATGGTCGCTTCGGGACCGCTACGCCCTGCTGAACCAGCCATGCCTGCGCTGTCGCGACTTGGATGCCACACTTTCTTGCAGCTTCAGATACTGACTCTCCAGCCCGCACCAACATAGCTAGGCTTTCTTTCTGCGATGCATCTTCCGCGCCACTCGCCTTTGACCCTGAGTCGAAGACCGGAGTAGGGCTTTCGCTGCGGCATGCAGCAATGAAGTCATTCCAGTCGACGAACAGCCAAGCCAGAGCTACGGCGACACGGATTGGATGGCTGTTTTCATGGGCAGCCAAAAGGCTGTGAATCTGCGAATAGGCTGCAGCCTCGCTACTTGCGACACCCGACCAGTCTCGAATACTGCCTATTGATTGAGTGAACTGATGGAACTGTCTCGACGCCTGGCTTGCTTTCAATCTGCCCGTAGGCAACGCCAGACCACGTGCTATCAAACGCGTCCTCAGCGCACTAGCCAAGACCATAATTGACACAGGACCTTTGACGGACATCTTCCACAGTTCGGACAGAAACTCACTGATTTTTAGAGCCAGAGGCCAGCTCTCGTCGATCTCGCTGATGGAAGTATTTGGTTGCGCCAAGTCGTCCAACTGAGGAAGCAGCCATTGGTAGCGTGCTTGCCCTGATTGGCTTGACGCGGAAACAAGCAAAAAGGACTTGTGCTTGATGCAGAACCAGACGCCAGGCAATTGGTGCTCCAGATGCCAGTATGGTGTGCCCCAT
Organism: Planctomycetales bacterium; assembly: GCA_020427155.1. Lineage (GTDB taxonomy): Bacteria > Planctomycetota > Planctomycetia > Pirellulales > Lacipirellulaceae > Bythopirellula. Next base: position 1,589 of record JAGQOW010000242.1, read on the forward strand.
AGGAATCGATCTGCCTGCATGCAGGTAGAGCAGGCCTTCAGCGGCAAGCTCGCCCCAAGTCGGCTCGCCGGGAGTCCCAAGCTCGTCTTGAGCCCACCAATGGCGCCTTGTGCCATCGCAGTTAGCGCCTGAGTCCGCACGTGCTCTGAACGGAATGCGATGATGAGAGGGAGCGCTGTTCGCTGGAAGATAATATCTTCCGCCTGTCCTAAACGCCCATCGAACGCAGCTGCGAAGTATCCGATTCCTCCGGGGAGGTCGTGCGGAAATCCACCCCGATTTCGTCCGAACAGAAGCCTGGCTGTCTGCTTGTGACTCACGCCTCCACTGAGAGCGTGCCAGCGGCTGGAAATGCTGTAGATCGTCTCATTTGGCAGCCACTCAATGGGGCCGCCCGGATCCACCAATGGGATCTGGACACGAAGATTGTCCCTGGGAGAGTTCTCGTCAGTCATTGCTCCAGCGTCGGCGCAACTCACGTGCCAATCTTCGGAGTCGCGCGTTTCCACTATCTGTGTACAAAGCGGCGATCAACAGGATCAGGAACGAGCCCAAGAGGATGACCGCAGCGTCTCGGGGGTGGCTCGGACGCATGAACGCTGCGAACCCGATCATGAAGATGGCGACCAAGGCAAGCATTTTTGCGAATCGATTCCGGCGCGTGGCTTCCAGCTCTTGAGCCCGTTCTCGATCGCGTCGCGCCAAGTTCTCGGCGGATTCTTCCAAGATGCTTTGGACTCGACGCTTCGCTTCATTTCCCTCAGGCCAACCTTTCATCTCTATGCCACCAGTTTCAGAATTCGCTCCACTGCTTCTGGCTGCACGGTGCCTTCAGCAATGAACTGGTCGTAGAGCAGCCGAGCCACTTCAACGAGTCGGCGCTGCGATAGCTCGATTTCTCGGCGGTCGCACCAATCCACCACAGCGGCTTGGATGTCGGCATACAACTCCCAATCCAAGGCCACCGCAGCATGGCGGTCAGCCCGAACGCCAAACATCACGTACCACACGTCTCCCTGCGCGGATTGGAAGGCGACGAGGTAGTCCAGGCTCGGCTTCCTCGCCCCCTGCTCATACGCAACTTGGGTGGCCGTCGAAACGCCGCTGTGGGAGGCGAGCTCGGCTTGAGTTAAGCCCAACCTTCGCCGCTCCTCCCTGAGGCGGCGCTCGAAGCCCCAATTGGCTGTTTGTTCTACCATAGTTGTCAATTTATATCATTTTGTATAAGTTAACAACTTATATGACGATGAAACTTGGCCCAGTACGACGCTGCCGGACGCGCCAGGAAGCCCTTACCTGGTTCCAGGACTCGGGTGAAACAGTGGCCGAATGGGCGCTGTCGAACGGCTTCCCTCCAGCCGTCGTTTATTCCTTGTTGGCTGGCCGCACGAAGGGGCGGCGCGGCCAGGCGCATCGTGCTGCCGTGGCACTTGGCCTCAAGCCCGACGTTACCGCGCCGTCCTACGACGGACATAACCCGTCAAGAAAAGGAACCCGCACAATCTAGATCAGGTTTACGGACGCCAAAAAGCGCACGGCCCAGCTTCGGTAGGACGAAGCTAGGCCGCGGGAAGCAGCGAGATTGGGCTGTCAACGCCTCCCATTCTCCAAAGCAGAAGGCTCTTGTCAAGGGCTCGATCTCCTGCGCGCTGACGTCTGGATGCAATGCATACCAGGGTCGCGATCTTGCGAACTCTGACCAGTCAGTACGCGGAGGGGGCATGGCAAGAATATCGCAGGCAAAGCTTTTGGCCAGATACCTTGAGCGCCAGCCAGAGGCACGGTGGGGAAGCGAATACAGACCGGCGATTCAAGCAACCCCCCAAGAAGCACCCAGAATCAGCCGGCCGAGGATTCTCTACTCAGCCCTGCTCGGTCGCGAGGTACATCTGCTCTCCACTCCGGAGTTCCACGCGGCTCTTCTCGCGCTACACAACCCAAACTTGCTCGACATGCACGAGCAGAAGCTCCTGAGCTGCGTCCCTGACGCCCACCCACTTCTCAGGCATCCCCTTGCCGCCGGAGTTGCACTCCATGCAGTACAGGGAACTTTGAATGTTGCCCAGCGACTGGGAAATCTAGCCAAGCATCCAAAGTTCTTCAGCTCCGATCACGGAGGAATATGGGTTCCATTTCCATACGTAGGGGACCTCCTTCTTTTTCTCCACGACGAGGGCGGTCCCTACGCTGTCAACTGGACCGTCAAGCTTGATCCGGAAGACTTCCATCGTCGTGGTCCGCAGCCATTTGGTCGGGTCCGTCGCCGCGAGCCGGATCCCGGCGCCGAGTGGCGTCACCAGCTCGAGGAGGAGTATTACTCCGACGCTGGGATCAGAACCGTTCGAGTTTCGGGCTCACAGCTGGATCCCGCACTCACCGCAAATCTTCGCGACTTGTTTGGTTGGCATCGACGAGGAACCAACATTCGCCCGGAACAAAAGCTTCAGATCCTCAAAACTTTCAACGAACACATCGGTAGCGGCTCGGCTGCTCTGGATGTCATTCGAGGCATCTCGCGGC
>JAGQOW010000243.1 GCA_020427155.1 Planctomycetales bacterium
TGGTCATTTGGCTATCAATCGTGAGCACTCCTGCCTGCAAGAGAATGGTGCCTTCCAGCTCGGATGCAAACGTGATTGTCGGGTTTGATTCCAAGGAAGCTAGATTGATCGCCTGGCGCAGTGACAGGTCGCCTGGCGCAAGATTGGAGTCTGCCAGCGTGTTTACTTCGGTAGTTTCGTAGTATTCAAAAGCGCCTGTATCGCGTGAGCTGCCGCTCACTGCAAATCCTCTCTGGTCCAAGGAAATCGCGTAGGTCGAGTTGGCATACTCTCTGGCGATACTCGTGGCTAGCAGGGCATGCGTCTTGGTGGGGCCGCCGTAGTCTCCCAACGGGGCCAGGCCAGGATCTTCTGGATCGGTCGTATCGCCGATCATGTTAATGCTGCTGTTCATCGCGTGGCCAGAGTAGCCAACGCCGACAATGTTGGAGGAACTTTGCTCCGTAGCAGTCCCGCCGATGTTGCCGGAGGCGTCGGAAGTCGTAGCAGAGCCTTCCAAGACCGTGTTGCCTGCCAGAATAGTATTGTGCAGGATGGTCGTCGTACCGGTACCGACGCGCAGTCCTCCGCCGCTTAGTTCGGCCGTGTTGCCGAAGATGGTTGAATTGTGAATCCTCAAGTTGGCGTCGTAATGGGAGATCGCCCCGCCGTATTTATCAACCGCGCTATTGCCGGAGAACGTGCTGTTGTCGATCGACACATCCGGCTCCGCACCAGTAACGCCAATGATGTGGAGACCGCCAGACGAGTTAGTGGCCGTGTTATTCGAGAAGGTGCTTTCGCCGATCGACAGGGTATCGTCGGTGTCCATCAATGCGGCAATTCCGCCGCCGTACCGTGCCTGATTGTCATCCAGGGTGGTCCTGGCCACCGCTAAACTACCGCCACGGTCCGTAAATATCGCCCCACCATAGGTAATGGCGACGCTATCAGTTAGCCTGACGTTGTCGATTGCGAGATCGCCCAGATTGTGAATAGCGCCGCCGCTCTGAAGGTTGTAACCCTGCGTGATCGTGAGGTCGCTGACATCGACGCTCGCCCCCGCTTCCACTTTGAACAGATGAGTTTGGCCGCCACCGCTGAGACTGAGCACGTCAACCCCCGGTCCGACGATTGAGATGTCGGCACTGATCTCGATTGGATCAGCGACATTGTCTTGGTCGTGATCGCCGAGAGCGACCGTGCCGGGACCGCTGACAAACAGGCTGGCGTTCGAAAAGTCAAGCGTGTCGTACCAGCCCAGAACATTATTCGCTTCCAGTAGTTCGCGCAGCGTGTGCTTGTCTCGCAGCAGCGTGTCCATGCCGGCATCGTCAAGCGAATTGACTGCCTGAACGCTTTGTGTGCTGAATTCGAAATCAAGGGTGTCATTCGCCAGATTGGATTGAATGCCTGCCACAGGCGTCCCGATCACTTTGGCAAAAAACGAGTCACCTTCGGCGGCGGCAAGTGCACTTGCCGGGATGACCTCCTGATAGCTGTCCACTTCTCGGTGGATGCCTGTTGTCGCGTAGACCGCGTTAGGGTCACCTACCTTGAATACTTGTACCGCGATATCGTCGAATGCCTGTCCCAGTACACTGTAGTCAACTACCAGGTTGCCATTGGCGACGCCAAACTTATTGACCACCAGATCGGGCTGCTGTGCGATGACGAGTTTTGGGCCGTCAGCGGCAGAATCTTTCGACGCAAACTCCAACGACGAGTTGGCTGTGGGCCGCAGCCAGAAGACAAGCTCGGGTATCTCGGCAGACACATTGTCTTCCAGTGGATTATTGATCCGATTAGACCAAACTTCAAAGTCGCTGCTATCCACCTTTCCATCAAAATTCCCATCACCCTGGCCAAAGCGGGCATTCTTCATGCCGAGATTGGCTTGGTAAACGGCCCAATCGAGTCCATCAACCCCCCAGTCGTCTTCGTCCTGGACGGTGCCGTCCAGGTTGTAGTCGCCCTGCGAGTATCCAAGACGCTTGAAGAAGTCGGCAATGTCTGCCGTATCGATGACACCATCGCCTAGCCCGCCATCGTTCCGCGCAATCAGGTCGGCAAGAGAGTTGGCTCGCGGCCCGTATTCCTCCTCGTAGGCATTCCAATTGGTAACCGCCAAATGAAAAGCCTCGATGTCGCCGGCGGCTCCACCGCCGAAGAACTCGCCATCGCCATTGGCATCGCCATAGAGCAAAGCCCGCTGCACTACGTCAGCGACATCCACCGAGGTCGTAACTCCGGACTGCCAGTCACTCAGCGGCTTGAATTCATCAAGCTTACTGTCCAGATCCAAGGTTTCGTAAACACGATTCCACGAGAGGTTGTCTTCATCCCAGTCCGTGGCACTATCCGCGAGCAAGCCCTTCCAGACGTAGACTTCGGCAGTTCCGCTGGAGCCGGCAAGTTCTTGCAGTTCCAGCGCTGCAGTAGCGATGGGAGTAGCATTCTCGAGGCCCGCTACTTGCTCAAGATCAAAGCGAATCAGTGCTTCTTGTTGCGCGCCAGTAGCGCTATTGACGTAAAGTGAAGCTGATGAACCATCGGGCACTGCAGGGGTTGCCTCACTAAACGTGCCATCCAGGACCGCTGGAGAACCCGCAATCGACATTGCCGAGGCAAACTGCAAGCTGCTCCGACGGGTGACCTGCACCATCGCCTGGTATTCGCCGAGCTCGAATGCCAAGACGTCGTTGAATTGATACTGGCCTGTCTCGATGAAGCTGAGCGCTTTTTCGTCGCCACTGGAGAGGAACTTGCGCGAAACCTCGCGGTCGACGCCCAGCCCGGCAAAGAGAATCTCCATGGGATCGCTGATCGCCACTAACTCATCACGAAGCTTCCGCGCCGCTTGGGCGATTTCAGCTGACTCGCTCTTCAGGTCCTGTTCCAGCTCGCGGCCCAGCAAGAGGGCCATTTTGCTCAGCGTCTGCTCCCGCTCGGCAACTGCCGCGCGTTCGACGTCAGTCGTCGCCGCTTGGCGGTCAAGCTTCAATTGTTGAGCCGATTGCTCGGCTTGCCGGTAGAAATAGCTACGATCGAACCCATCCACTAGCAAGTCTCGACGTTCAGACTGCCTGGTTGCCAGTGATACAAGCAGATCGACCGACTGGGTTCCGTGGGGACTAGCAGCAGCCAAGTAGTCTCCCTGTGAGTCTCCCTCAGCCACATTGAAAAACTCCCAGGAAATCGCTTGCGAATCGTCTCCTTTGGCGAGGCGTTTTTCTGCAAACCAATCCTCTTCCAGCGTCTGGTCAACCGGGTCGATCTCCTGGGCGAGCAGGCTCACGCGATCCGCCAAGAACTGTTCTCGAAATGACTGCTCGGCTATGTCGACCACAATCTGGTACGACTCGATCACGCGACCATCTTGGCGCAGTTCGAGCAGCATGGTTTGGACGGAAGTGGGTGGACTGTCCGCGAGCTCGGGGTTGATCGATAAGATTGCGCGAGGAGTACCTTCCTCGTATCTCGTTTCCACCACCAGGAGTGTCGGTACGTCTGCTTGTTGGGAGTCGGAGACTCCTGAGCCGTTGTCGTGAGTCAGAAAGTACTCGGGCTGACTGAATCCCAAGGTAGCGAGTTGCTCGCTGCCAGCGACGACGACCGTGGTTTCCGTTGTCACTTCGAGCAGGGGATCGCCCGAAAGCATTTGCCGCTCTTCGAGCATTTCAAAGAGCGAACGCCGACTCAGATAATCTCGCCGACGAGAGTGCTTGCGGCGCTTACGTTTGAAACCGAGCTGGGTGAGAGTCTTATTCCAGCAGAAAGGGTGACTTCGCATCGTTGCGCTCCTCTGCAGCTGCATCGACTGATGCACGACAGAGGCGTGTCACCTAGGAGAAAGTACCGACACCTTCAAGAAGGAAACCTAGCCGAGAAGTCAAAAAGAGAAACAACCATATCTCCCCAAATCCCTTTTGTTCCCAAGCATTCTCTGAAGTGCATCTAAGTCAGGTATGAAAAAAATGAACGGGAATGTCAAAGAGTAACCGAAACGATATCGCCCGTCAGTGTATCGCGGTTTTGGCGCCTTGCAAGTATTTTGGAAAAAGTATTGATGGTTTACTACTAGTAAAGCATTGCTACTAGGAG
>JAGQOW010000244.1 GCA_020427155.1 Planctomycetales bacterium
TGATAGGCTGCGGGGAGGTTTTTCTACAGCTTCCTTAGAGACCACTGAGAGACTATGAATTCGCCCAAGTACAAGAAAGCCATAGGCCGCAATCTTGCCGAGCTGCAATGGGTGATCATTCACCGCACGACACTGCAAGGCATTGAGCAAGCCAAGCCTGTTTACCACTACTTCCTGCACTCGGCGTACACCGGGCTTTTCAACGACTACGTTGCTCACTGCCTCAAGGTCTTCGACCTGAGTATTGGATCGGCATCTTTCTGGTACATCTACCGGACCCACGAAAAGCGCGTCAAGGATTTTGGTAAAGCTTCCGGCATTGACGTAGATGAGCTTCAAGTCGTTGCTCAAAGACTAAAGCATATTCGGGACAAAACGCATTTCCACATTGATCCGGAGGGAGTGCTGGACCCTAAGGCGATCTGGCGCCAAGCCGACATCACCGGCAAACGGCTCGCCCAGGCAGTAGATGCTGTTTGGAAGATTCTTACTCACCTCCAGCAGCTTCTTGGTTTGCCTGAGGTCAATTTGCCAAACTACACGATCAAGTCAGCCAAAGAGGCAGCTCTCAGGGCGGAGAGTCCGCAGAGTGGCCTCCAACAATTCATTCAAGCCGGTCCGCAGCGCGGTCCGCCGCTGAACCGGAGCGTTTGACCGCACAAGAGAGGGTCTCGTATGGGCCAAACTCAGACAGCTTTCCTTGTTGAGTTTTCTGCGCACTTCGACGCAGACCTTTCGGTTCCCCCAAGGTGGTTCGGAGGACAAGGCAAGTCCAACACAGCCCGTCTTGAGACACACCGCGCCGGACGTCGAGGAAATATTTACAACAGTTCAGAGCGGTTCGAGCTTGGCGATTTAACTGCAAACATCAACGGACACAAGGTTGTCATTGAGTTCGAGAGCAAGCAGATACCAATCCAAAATCTTCTAAAATATTGGCCGTACCTGCGCGGCGAGCTTTCAACCAAGCCTGACTCTCCCGTTATCATCTGCCACTTCTCTGATTGGTGGAGCTACGGCATCAACCGCGACCTCTGGGAGTGGACGCTCAGTCAGATCCAACGCGATCACACTTGTATAGTGCCAATCCAAGGCAAGCAATTTGATCATGGTGGCTCCGACATTCAAGCACGACAGCATTCAATTCGTGAGGCCGTGCAATGGGTTAAACAAAGGTGTGCAGTCTAACAATTCCGTTCAACGCGACCGCTGTGTGTTGCCGCCAAAATCGTGCGCCCATGTGTGGCGCGCTATCTTCGGTATTAGCCTTCAAAGGATGCATCGTGGCCAGTAAGTCTCAGATGACAGGCATGCTCGGCGTATACCTTGCCGCGGCAGAGCTCACTAGGCGGGGGTTCATTGTTTCCCCAACATCGCGGAGTGCAGCGGGCGCTGATCTGCTTCTTACTGACTCAGACTGCCAGAAGGCCTTTTCGATCCAGGTCAAGTCCGACCAGACCAAGTCAAACTTCTTCCTGCTTGGTAGTAGATCGCGAACCGCTGTGTCTCGGAGCCATGTGTACATCTTTGTAAAGGTCAAACGTACAAAGGCACTTGGCGATAGCGTCAGCTTCTACATCGTTCCTAGCCGAAAGGTCGCAGAGCTCGCATGGCACGATGGCAAGTTTCCCAACATCCGAATTGATGCAATAAGCAAGTACGAGAACCGGTGGTCGATATTTGGCGCTCCAGACCCGGTTGACGGCTAACCAATCGTTCAAGCGGACCGCTGCGGCGCCTTGCACTGCTATCATGCGGCACGCGGCAGCGGCCGCTTCACTGAAGCGTTAGCCGTCATGGGTAGAACCGTAAGGAAAACTTTTGAGGCGTGGCAATCTGCTGAAGATGTGGCCTTCGGCACAGCTGCTTCAATGGCCGATCAGCGCTCCAGGGGCTTGCTTGGGTCTGACGCTGTTCACCTCTACTCGATTGAGGCGGGAACGTGGGAAGAAGCAATGGCTATCCACCATCTACGAATGGGCTTCGAGCCCTATAGAGCACAAGGCCAGCCTGTGCCGTGCGCGGCCTGTTCTGCACTTCTGTATCCTGAAGGCAGCGGTGAGTGCTGGCGTTGTGGCTTCGTGCAGCATGGCGGCTAACTCTGGGCGTTCAACGCGACCGCGGTGTGTTGCCTCAAAAATCGTGCGCCCATGTGCGGCGCGTAAACTTCGGTGTTCGGCAGAGGGGAACATGAGGAGCCAGGTCCGATTCGCGATGCATCCGGACGACGAGTCCTCGCTGGTCCGCGAGCTGCTCCGAGACCCTTCCATCGTATTTGTCGACGGCCCGCGATGGAACTCAGCGCAGCCCCCAACGAGCAGGAGCATCTCGTCAATCGGCAGCTACTGCATCGTGTGGTCCACCAAGGATATCTCGACGCTGGCCGCCGACTTCATCCCGAGTTGCAATGACTGGTACTGCCGAGCAGAACATTCGACGATCCAGTTCCTTCGATCATCGTTGGCTGACACATTCCTCACCGAGGGGCGCGTAGCGATTGGGACGAGCGCCGCGGATGCGGACGTTGCCGCGAGCGTCGAACGGCGCTACAAGTTGCTCGGCAGGTTCCTCAAGAGGTCGTATTCGAACGCGGTGATCGGGTGGTCGAACCCGCCGCTAACGCCCCCACATGCAACCTCATCACGGTCTTCGAACCCAAGTACACCCGACGCGTCGCTATGGGTAGGGCCTGCAGCGCTGGATTGGCTGCGGGCTGATCCCGTCAGATGCATCAAGCTGGACGCGCGGAGCCGGGTTGAGGGTAGACTAACGCCGTAATCAATGGGCGCGGCGCGCCAACATGAGCGCGCCGAACAGCCCGTTGTAGTGGAAGATGCCGGCGCTGCGAGCAGCCCTCGCCGTTGAACGCGGCTTTTGAAGGACATGTCCATGGATAGACAGCCGCTAGTAGTTGGCAATACGTACTTCTCACTGATGTACATAGATGATGCGTTGTGCATCCCTGAGATCAAGACATTGGTTTACCTTGGCCGTGCAGATGTTGCCTCAAACGGAGAGTCGTCAAGAGCGGTTCACCTTTTCCAATACGCCGCCTCGTTTTTGGGTGACGGGAGCTGGAATGAGATGTCAGCTGAGCAAAGGAAGCAGCTCGAAACCGTGCCCGTGGTCTTCTTCGAGTTGGATCACATTGAACCTATATGTGACGCCGATCGCCTTATTGAACAGCTTCAAGAATGGCGCGCGAGGTCCAGTTGAAGAATCCTTCCAACTCGTCAATCAAGCCGACCGCTGACGCGGCGGCTTGACTCTCGCGGCTGGCCAGAAATCCTTCAGTGAATGGAGCTGAGCAATGGGAGACATGCACTTTACCGAGGAAGAAACCTCTCTTGTCGAGGAGATGGCCAAGGACCGGCACGGTTTTGCATCTCGGCTTGGCTTCTATGCTTCCGTGCTGGTGCCTGTTTTCATCTTCGGTGTGTATGGAACGGTCCAGCGAGATTTTCTTGCTACCGTTCTCGCGCTGGTGGGTCTCACGATCTTCGTCGTCTGGAGAATAGCCCAAGAGTCGAAGTATGTCGGGCCGTACAAATCGATTTTTCAGAAGGTGCTGCTGCATCAACGAGATCTTGCAAAGACGGCTCATCAAGCACATACAGGCAGTGGCAACTCGGGCACATCTGGTCCGATCGATTCAGTCGACCGATAGGGCCGCGCGGCGACATGTTTTCGTTGATTCTTCTGCAAGGATTCCGACAGCCATCGCCAGAATCGTCGGGAAAGGTAGAGGGGCGGGTCTTTTTGTGGGATCGAAAGGTGGTTGGGCCAAATGAAAGTGCGATGCGAGAGATGCCATGAACGGCCGGCAGTGTCGGGTGCACTCAAGTGGTATGGCGCCCTTTTCCTCGGCGGCTGGTTCGGTTCCGGATCGTACTGCAGGGATTGCGCAGGTGGCATGAATTTCGTCGGCCTGGTAGCCGTTTCAGTGATTGCAGCTGTTGCCTTTGTGCTTGCAGTCATCGTCTGGTAGACCGCATGCTTGAGCCCAACGGCTCGAACGCTGACGAGACGGCCTATTCCCGGTTCTG
>JAGQOW010000245.1 GCA_020427155.1 Planctomycetales bacterium
AGCGGGCAGGGTTGCCTTGATATCGCGACTTGTCAGCTGTTTGAGAAACCTAACTTCTTGCGCGATAAAACCGGGCTGCTTAGGCGCGAGTCGATCAACCACGATAGTCCACGGTCGACCGTCGGCCGGATTGAGGCTCAATTCGAAACCGTGGGCGAGTTCGGCGATGACGCCGATATAGGACTTGCGCCACCACTCGCCATCGGAAACGACATCTAGCCCTGCCATTTCCTGCATGGCGACAACCGAGCGGATCGCCGAACCCATGAGACGACGATACTCGTCCTCGGGCAACGTGCAATCGTCTGAGATAAGATGTTTCACATAGCCGGGCCGCGGCATCGAACCGATAATTGACGCCGGGAACAAGACTCGATCGCTCATCTTTACCTCCCCAGGTGCCTGGTAGTCCAATGGTTGCGAGCGTATTCAAAATCTTCCTGCGTGTCGATTTCGATGTACTGCCCAGGCGTGTCGACGTGTGCCATGTGTTCACCCGCTTCAATCATTTCCTGGAACAGGTGTATTTTGTACGCCTTTTCAAACGTCTTTGCTTCGCGGAAAGGCTGGCCTGCATATTGGTCGCGGCACCGCCGATAGTGGTGTTTGAGCCTCGCGGCCCCTACCTTGCTGAACTTGGCCATGCCGATGTATTCGCCGTAGGCGTCGTCTTGCTCGATGGCGCGGTGAATGCGCGTCACGACTCCGTTTTGAATGGAGACTTTTTCAGCGTCGGTCGTAGGATGCTCAGAACGCTCTGCATAGCGAGTCAGCCATTCAGTATCGATCACCAGCGCGATATCGTCTTTGCTTGCCAACGCGCTGGCGACCGCTTGAGCCGAGAACAACGTATCGGAGTAACAGCAGACAAACGGCCGCTCCATAAGGTCCTCAGCGTAGAAGAGCGAAGCCAAGATATTGTTGTTTGGCCAATCGTCGTTGTGGCGAAAGGTTAGCTCTGGGTGGCGCTGGCGAACTTTGTCGATTTGATAACCGCCAATAAAACAGATCTCGTCGATACCGTTCTGATGAAAGGCGTCCAGCGACCATTGGAGGATGCTGCGGCCGGCAACTTCGGCAAAACACTTGGGCGTGTCGGCCGTGGTGGGCATCAATCGGCTGCCCCGACCGGCGCCGATAATGATCGCTTGCACTGACATCTTGCACCTCTACTTGGCGTGGTCGCCCGATTGGTTCCACAGCAGGGCCACGAGAACCGCAGCCAGAAACGCCCAACCGGCCCAAACGTAAATCGTCAACTCCCAACCGTAATGCTTGGCCAAATAGCCCGTCAACAGGTCGCCCAGCAGGGCGGCGCCAACATAGCCCATGCTGTTGACGAAGCCCGCTGCAGCAGCCGAAGTCCCCTTCCTTGCCAGATCAGCCGGCGCCGTACCTACCAACAGCACTTGGGGGCCGTAGATTGCAAACCCGATCGCCAGCAATAAACACATCGTACCGACAAACGAAGTTCTTGCGACAGAGTCGTAGACGAGCGTCAAGCAACCGAGCACGAGAAGGAGTCCGCAGATGACCGGTGCGCGTCGACTGCCGAAATAGCGATCCGTAGCCCACCCGGCCCACAAGGAGCCAAAGATGCCGCCGATCGGCAAAACTGCATATTTAATCGCAGATTTCAACACGGCCGAATCCATCGCCCCGACGGACTCTCCCGCCAGGCCGGCAGCAACTGCCGCTTGCACGCGATCTCTTTCTACCGCGTAAAGATGCGACACCCCCCAATCGATAAACCCATATCGACAAGCATTGAGCATTCCCAGCGCTAATGCGAGCAGCCACAACGCCGGATTCGTAAGTGTGAGCATCAGGTTCTCACAAAACGGCCGCTGCTCGGTCGGTACTGGGCGATGGTGTCCTGCAAGTGACTCGTCGGCCTGTTCGTCAGGCGATTCCTTTAGAAACAACAGCATGACAATTGCTGCCGCCGCCAGGAGCACAGGCGGGAGCCACAGCGCTCCCCGCCAACCCAACAGCCACACCGCCACGCCCGAAACAACAAACGTCAGCCCCGCCGTTAGCTGGTATCCAGTGCCTACGATCCCCAACGCTTTTCCGCGACGGTAGACGGGCACCCAGTTGCCCAGGACTCGAACACATGGCGTCCAACCAAGCGATTGACAGTAACCGTTGATTGCCCAAACAAAAAGGAAGAAATACAACGCCGTACCAAAGCCAAAAGCTACGTTCAGGGCGGCCGAGCCCAACATGCCAATCGCCAGCATCACCCGTGGCGAGAATCGCTCAGCTAATTGGCCGTTCAGAAACTGTCCAAAGCCGTAAGCAAACTTGAGCCCCAGGAGCACGATGCTCATCTTGACTTTGTCGTAGCCGAGTTCTTCCTGGATGCCCGGCAGAGCAACTGAAAGATTGGTTCGGCAAAAATAGAAGGCGCCGTAGGTCAGCCAAACGGTCCAGATAATCTGGTTCTCAGTAGCAGTTTGCGCAAAGCGAGACGGCGCGCTGAGGGGTCCCGATTGTTGCGCCATGTTTTACTCGAAATGAAAAGTCTGAGATATCGCCACGTCTGCCTGCCAAAGCAACGATGATAACCGAATCAATTGCTAATTCTACCTGTCTGTTTTTCCCGGGAGTCGTTCAGTTTGCGCCGAGCATGCGGAGCATAGCAGCGCAAATCTCTCCCTCTGAAGTGCCCTAGGGTTATCGGTCGTCAAAACCGTGTGGGTGAGCCTCGTGCCAACGCCAGGCGCTGGCAACAATCGACTCGATGTCGGTGTATCTGGGCTGCCAGGCCAACGTCTCATTTGCCAGCGAAGCATCGGCCACCAATTGCGGCGGATCGCCCTCACGACGTCCTTCGACTACTATCGGAATGGGGTGCCCGGTGACGCGCCGGCAAGCTTCGATCACCTCGAGCACACTCGCACCGTTCCCTGTGCCAAGATTCAGCTTCAGTGCGGGAGTCGATTGCAGCTTCTCGAGCGCCGCTACATGTGCTGTTGCCAGGTCGTCGACATGGATGTAATCGCGAATACAAGTGCCGTCAGGGGTCGGGTAGTCGTCGCCAAATACTTTGATGTTTTCCCGCTGCCCCAAAGCAACCTGCAGGACGAGCGGAATCAAGTGGGTCTCGGGTTCGTGGTCTTCGCCAATCGGGCTCTCGGCCGAAGCCCCCGAGGCGTTGAAGTAGCGCAATGCCGCGTAGCGCAAACCGTAAGCATGCGAATAATCGGCCAGTGCTCGCTCGATGGCGAGTTTGGTAAAACCGTAGGGATTAATCGGAACTTGCTTTTCCGACTCAGTGATCGGCACCGTTTCGGGCTCGCCGTAGGTAGCGCAGGTGCTAGAAAAGACGATCCGCTCGACACCCGCGGCGCGCATTGCGTCGAGCAACGAAAGTGTGCCGACGATGTTGTTCTGGTAGTACTCTGCCGGGTTGGTAACCGAGACCCCCACGTACGCCAGTGCTGCAAAGTGCATGACCGCTTCGATCTGATGCTCGCGCAAAGTGGACTCGAGCAGCGGACGATCCATCAAATCACCGACCACCAGTCGATCTTCAGGCACAGCTGCTCGGTGCCCTTCGGAAAGGTTGTCATAAACCAGCACCTCATGCCCCGCCCGATGCAACATCCACGCTGCATGCGATCCGACGTAGCCTGCTCCGCCTGTAAGTAAAACTCTCATGACTGTTTCGATTTCCTTGATTTCAATTCACGAGACCACGAGCTTTGAGCACGCCAAGCAAGACGGACTCGACCTGTGCGCGGATCGCATCGTTCGCGTATCCGATCCATGCCACATCAGTTTCGACGTCCAATGGCACATCCAGCTGCGCGCCGCGCGCGTCAGTTATCGTCGCGCCCGCCTCCTCGGCGATTAGCATGGTACAGATATCATAAGGGTGGCAACAGTGTCCCAGGTTTTCTCCCCGCTCGACGGCGAGTTTGCGCATCAACGGCCGCAGATCGGCCAAGAATCGATCGGCCCCGCTGGCCAGACCAAATACCTGCCCACCGGT
>JAGQOW010000246.1 GCA_020427155.1 Planctomycetales bacterium
GAGTGTGCACTACGAAGGCGGAGTGCTAGAAGTAGAGGGGCCGATCGGTCAACTTCTGGCATCACGAATCGGCGCGGCGGCGGCAACCGACAAACGGTTGCGTGAGGTCTATTTGTACGACATTGAACGCCCCGCAGCGATCCTTGAACCCGCAAGCCACGCGCCACTCACGATAGCGCGCGCAGAGGATAGTGACTTGAGTGGGTTGAGCGCATGGCATTCCAATTCGCTTCGTAAACTGTATCTCGGTGGAGCGACTGCCTTAACCGCTGACATCATGCGTATGTTTTCCGTGTGCCCTTTGGATTACGTCGATCTCGCCCACAGTGACGTAGACGATGATGGACTCGTGGAATTAGCAAGATGCGCTCAGTCATTACAGGACTTGTCCATCGGGCGCACCTCTTGCACGTTTAAGCCGTTTGATGCGTTCGGTGAGAATCCGAAGCTCAAGAAACTGACTGCGTATAATTGCGCAATTGCTGATGACGACTTGCCTCGTCTGAGCAGATTTCGCTCGCTTCAGTATCTCAACCTAGACGAGAACGATTCAATTACTGACGCCGGGTTGGCAAAGCTTACGGTGCCGACATTGTCGACGCTCTCCTTGCGCGGAACAGATGCCACGGACTATTGGGATTGTGTCTCAAGGCACTGCAATTTAGCATCGGTCAACTTGTCTGACACTAAGGCTTCGACGGAAGGTATCGGTTCAATCCGTTGCATGCAAATACAGTCACTCTCGTTGTATCGCACGGAAGTGGATGACGGAGCGATTGACACATTTCTGATGTTGCCGTTGCGTAGGCTTCATGTCGAGGAGTCGAGCATTTCAGACCAGGGCATGAGAATTCTCAAAAGTTCGCTAGGGAAAGTGATTTTTTGATACGCCGCATGACTGGCACTGGATTAAGCGCGCGAAATGATCCACTATCTGTATGTCGGCCACTTCAAACGTGATGGCGACTTCATACGGTTTGAGCGGCAAACGGAGACCAAGCCCGTGTTGCATAAACCGGCAGTGCGCCGTCCCCTAGACCCGGCGATTGTGGCAAGCGTGCTTGCCTTGAAGGGGTGCACCTCGTCACGGCCGCCAGACTCCTGGGGTATGTGTCTCGACGAATCAGGTTTCATTAGTTGGGATCGCTTTTGTGGCGATGCAGATGCAGTTGCCGTTGTGGTTGATTTGGCACACAAGACTCGTTGTGATCTTGCCGACTATAGCTCACTCTCATTCATTGAAGTCTGTGAGCTGGAGAAGCTGCTTAGTGAGTCGAGAGATTCAAATCGAAGACAGTTCTAACTGGAGGCAAGAACGCGAAATTGGTCGACGACTTGGGCAGCGGGACTGGGGTGGCTGGTGAAGGTTACAGCACCCTGGGGGCCTAATCGCCACAGGTGTATCGGTTCGAGCCGAATATCCCAGACGACATGATTGCTGACTATCTTGACGGGTGGCCGTACAGGGGTGTTGGGCTGATACCAGTGTCTTCTTGTTGATTGTTTCTTCCACTCCGCCGTCCCCGTCCGAGCACTTTGAACGCGCCGCACGAAGATCTGCAGTTGGCAGGCAAGAGCCAGCGGACCGTTCATGGCGATCTCCGATTGCCCGTTGAGTGGATCGCCGTCCCAACCGCTCACGCAAAGACGCAGAGACGCAAAGAACGTGGCCAAAACAATCCTTCACTCACTTCGTTGCGTCTTGGCGACTTGGCGTGAGAACATGTGCCCGCGAGGACCAAGCAATGGGAGACTCGCCAAGTAACCAGTCGGCGAGCATGATCGACCGCAGTGAGCGTAACCGGCGTTCCGCCGGTTAGATTCGGATAGCGGTAGAATCTGGGTAAACAAAAAACGGCCAACTTGCCATGATTGGGTTAGCAAAATCCGAATCACCAAGGCAAGGAGGCCGCAACGATGAGCGTCGCGAAAACAAAGTCGTCTGACAAGCCCTGTGCTGCAGAAATTTTGGCCGCGGGGGAGCAACTTCGACAGCTTGCAGATCAGCTGCAGGGCTTCGTGAATTCCGCGGCGCAGGAGGGAGAGTCCTTCGACAAAGTGGAGCGATCCGTTTTTCGCAGCGTGCTGGAGATCGGGAAAAGTGCAATGGCTCTGTTCGTGAGCCTGCAGGGCCACGGTGACCTGGGACCATCCGTCAACACGGAGGACGACAAAAGGTTGATCCGCTCGGATCAGTCGTCCATGTCCACGGTCCGCTCTATTTTCGGCATCCACAAGTTCGAGGAGTTCACCTATTCGGCCGGGAAAAAGAAGGCTGTGCAGCTGAGGCCGGTCAGCGCCCGCATGAGCCTTCCCGGCCACCGCTGGTCGTTATTGCTGCAGGAATTTTCGCAGATGCTGTGCGTTGACCAAACATACGATCAGGCCATGTCCAACCTGAGCTGCATTTTCGGCGGCGACTTCTCGGTGGATTCGGCCGAGCCGGTGAACTCCGAGATGGGCATCATGGCGGCGAAGTTTCTTGACCAACTTCCGGTGCCGGACGCCGAAAGCGAGGGCCATTTGCTGGTGGCCTCCCTGGACTGCAAAGGAGTGCCGTTGGTCAAGAAGGACATGCCGCGAGTCGCCGCTTTCGAAACCCCCAAGAAGCAAAAGGGCAATCGCAGGATGGCCACGGTCGCCACCGTCTACTCGGTAAATCGCTTTCACCGTATGCCGGAAGAGGTGCTCTCGGGGCTCTTCCGCGACCCCAAGGAAGACCGGACTCGGCAAACTCGGCCGCGCCCGCAGAACAAACACACGACGGCTCATTTCCCTGAGTTGGAGGACGACGGGGAGGGAGGGCAATTGCCGATCACGGGAGTTCATGTCGGCACAGCCTGGGCCATGGAGGAAGTTGGGCGGCGATGGCGTCCGGAGCAGACATTGGTCGTTTTGATCGACGGACAGCAGAGCCTTTGGGACACGGTTGGCATGTACCTTGAGTTCAACGGCCGCACCGTGCCGATCCTCGACATTCTGCACGTCGCATCCTACGTCTGGTCGGCGGCTAAGTTGTTCGAGCAAGATGAAGGAACGCGAAAGCAGTTCACGCGACTCCGCTTGGCCCGAATACTGAACGGGGAAGTCCACGCCGTCATTCTCGGCTTGCGTCAACTGGCGACGCGACGTCAGTTGAAAGGCGATTCTCGCCAGCAACTCGAGCAGATCTGCAGCTACTTTGCCAAGAACGCCGAGCGAATGCGGTATCGCGAATACCTCGCCCTCGGATACCCGATTGCCAGTGGAGCGGTTGAGGGCGCCTGCGGACACTTGGTCAAAGACCGCATGGAACGCAGCGGCATGCGTTGGACGCTCGAAGGAGCAGGTGCCATGCCGGAATGTGTCAATGACTTCGGGACCACTGCCTGTTGAAATTAGTGAGCCGTGACTTGTGTTCCTGGGGGCCAGCCCCCAGACCCCCGGGATTTTTTAGGCATGGCTCGGGTGTTCAAAGTGGGGTGAGTCGCTATCGTGGCGGTTGCCTGGTGAAACGGAGTCGAGCTCTGCGGGGACGCAACTCGGCGAGGGATAGCCAGGTCGAGGGTGCGTCAAAGGCGCGCCGGGCTTCTGGGGACAATGTGGCTCCGGGAGCCCTTTTTCTTTCTTTGCTGGCTCGGCAGGAGGATTGATCCACACCGCTTGTGGCGCGCGCGGGGCGACTGGACAGCCCTGCACAAATCGTTCGGGATGCGCGGCGTATGCGGCCTCCAGCACGCCCTGTCGTGAGCGACGGACGTTCTCGGCTTCTCCATAGTGCAGCATCGCTGGCGTCATCAAGCCAATCCCCGTGTGGTAGTGCTCGTCGTTGTACCAAGTGAAGAACGCTCGGCAGAATTCCAAGGCATGGTCGTAGCTCTCGAATCGCTTGGGGAATTCGGGGCGGTACTTCATCGTCTTGAACTGACTTTCGGAGAACGGGTTGTCGTTGGACACGTGCGGGCGGCTGTGCGACTTAGCGACGCCAAG
>JAGQOW010000247.1 GCA_020427155.1 Planctomycetales bacterium
GGCGCTTCATCGGCTCGGCGACGACAAATAGCGCCACGATCCAGCCGGCCAGGTAGCCGATTGAGTAGAGGAAGCCGTCGTAGCCGTAGAAGGCGATCATGCCGCAGATGCCCAGGAACGAGGCGGCCGAGAGATAGTCGCCGGCAAAGGCGACGCCATTGACGAACCAGGGGATCTGACCGTGAGCCGCGAAGTAGCCGCGCGACGACTTGGCCTGCTTGCCCAGGAAAAAGCTGAGTCCGACGGTGACTCCGACGAAGAGCAAGAAAATGACGATCGCCGTCGGCGAAGGATGATAGATCATTGCTCATCCTCCGACGGGCCGCAGAGCAAGCCGTAGAGCAGCGCCAACATGAACGCGACGATAATCAGGCCAAAGCCGTAGAGAATCGCTACGTTGATGCCTGCGACGGGAGTCGCTTCCATCGTGGAGGGCGAAAAGGTATTGAGCAGAACGAATCCGCCATAGAACAACAAGTAGATGGTAAACAGCACCATCCCGATGCGCGTGTTGCGAGAGTTCATAGGTTTGTTAGTCGGGGGTCGGATCAGGGAGCCCGGTAAGGGACGCTATCGAAGAGGCCTCCAGGATAACGACTTACTCAGCTATGGGGTACCTCCAAGCGTGTCGATTCACGGCAATTGCGTTGTCGAATTGACCAGTGGAAAAGCAACGGCAACAATACCCGTTCATGCCGAGAGGCGGCGTGCGGCCCGAATCCCTTCTGCGGAACAAGGAGATGAGGCAAATGAGGCAGTCTAAGAATTGGCTCGTTATTGTTTTGCTCGCCTGCGTGGTAGTTGTTGGCGGCGTTGGGATTTGGTCGGGTATCGATTCGTCTGCCGGCGCTTTACCCAAGAAGTATTGCCGGGTCCTCTTTGGCACTGAGGCGCAAACGGAAATCTTGTTGGGCTACTCTCCGGGACGACTGACGGTTTTTCGCGATCCGCAACGGCTCGACTCTTTTGAGCAGTATGAAATGCACGATCTAAGACTGCGCGCGGGCGCAGAGATCGAGATCGTTGGCAAGGACGGTACTCGCTACACGATTACCCAGGTTTCCTATTACCAGGAAGCAGAACCAGTCTTGCGTGAATCGCTCATGATATCTGTTGTGGTTCGGGGCGATTCTGAATTCAAGCAGTATTGCGACGTCGTGCTCGACGAGTCGCAGACGCCAGCGGAATTTGCCCACTTTGACGGGCCGCTCACCATTGGCCCACAGACGGTGAACTGGGAGGTACCCGAGACGTTTCGGTTGGTGGCGGGTGAAAAGCCAAGCGATTTGCGTGTGACCGTTGGCACGATTGACCAGCAATCGGGCTGCTGGGTTGTGGTGCGATCTCACGAAGGCAATAAGTCGGCGTTTCCGGTGGACGTGTTTCCCGTGTTAGAAGTCGAGTATCGCGCAAAGGACTCCGGCGAGCCGATTCAAGAGCGTTACTACTTGGATCAGTTCTGCTGAGGCGCGATCTTCCACGGCCCGGTCCGGGTCCCTGACGAAGCTGCCTTGGGAGAGGCGATGCTTACGCTTTCGTTCGACAAGTGGCCGGCGGGCAAGGTTTCGCCGACGACAATGAGGATTCCGGTAGTGGCGGCTGAATGAGGTTGACGCAGCTGAGAGGCTGGTGCATCAGGCCAGGGATCTCAAGATGCGGCAATCGATGCGGTGGGTCACGTTGAACCGATCGGGAACCGTGCGGCTCAGAAGCTCGGCATGTTCGCGATCGAACTGGGCGATCTGCTCGGGCGAGAGAGTAGCGCCAACACCACGACACGCACGCCAGCGACCTCGCCAACTTTCGTGAGTGAATGCTATTTCCGCGTCGAATACGACGAGATCAATCTCTTCGAAATGGCCTTCGAAGTACCCGTCGAGTTGTGCCGGCACGTCGCCGGTAAGGCCAGCTCCTGTCCAAACGGGATTGTAACGAAGCACCAAGGCCTCGGATTCTCTTGCAATCGGGCTTTTGCCTGGGAGCCAACAAAGATGGCTGATCGCCAGTAACCCCCCTGGGCGCAAAACCCGTTTCGCCTCGGCGGTAGCGCGCGGTTTATCGAAGTAAAGCCAGCATTGACTGGCGGTCACGACGTCGAACGTTGCCTCGGCAAACCCGGTGTTTTCTGCATTTGCCAATTGGTACTCGATCTCAAGGTTGGCATTTGCCGCTCTCTGCTGGGCGATTTTCAGTTGCCCTGCCGCGATATCGACTCCTGTTACTCTGGCCCCCCGCAATGCAAAACTGTGAGCCAAGAACCCGACGCCAGTACCTAGATCGAGAATCCGCTGCGCGGGCAGACCGATGCCTCGCTCGGCAAGCTGGTCGTAGAATTCGGCCGGATAGTCGGGCCGATGTTCCGCGTAATCTTTTGAGGTGCGGCTCCAGTCGATGTCGCGACCGCCATCGTCGCTGAAATGTCGCTGCAAGCTCATGCTGAGTTCTCCTCCTGCAGCTACCATAACCGAGAGCGGCAAGGACGGTAAGCAGCGGCCCGGCGAGAGGAGAAAACAGCGAGAAGCGACGGCAAGAAAAAAAGCCTGGCCAGTTTGGACCTGGGCAGGCTTTTTTGTTGCTTTCAAAGACTAGTTGGTGCAGTTAGACAAACGTCGCTTCAAGGCCAGCATTGATAGAACCAGTCTATCCAGTGGTTTCGTCGGACTGGGGATCGCCATCGCTGGAGAAACTCAGTTGACCGTTTCACGATTATACTGCCTACGAATGCGAATGGGATTAACTGCGATCAACTGATGCGTCGACGAATTCGCTCGGCAATCGCAAGCCCGAGAGTAAAGAGAATGATTCCGTTTGGTTCTGGGACAGGATTGCTGAATGGGTCTAGACCAGGATCTGGTGAGATCCAGCCCGATAGCCCAGCGCCAATACCTTGGACATGGGCGGCTGCATAGAAAGGACCATGGCCACCGGCAGGTGCGCTTAGGAAGACAAAATCTGCAGCAATCAAGCCAGCTGCTGAGCCAAGACCTGTGATCGTGTATTCAACTTCTTCCCCCGCCCCAAACTCGCTACCAGAGCTAGTCGAAAAGGTTAGCAAGATGTCGTATTTGCCATCGCCATCCGCCTTGAAGGTATCGGTTGAGAGCGAAATGACAGGATCGGCAAATATCCCGGTCTTAGTCGGTGCGCTAAAACTGAGGTCGGCAGGATCGATAGAGGGGTCGATGTTGAGATAGAGGCCGCTGACTTTTTCGCTGCCTGTAAGGTTGGTCGTTTCAACCTTGAGTTGAACGGTGCCTGGGGTGCCCTGGTCGTCGATTCTTGGCGTCAACCAAGGAGAAGAGCCAGCTGGGGCAGTTCCGCCACTGAACTCTTGGGTCATGGGAAAGCTGATAGAGGTCGCGTTAGCTTGCCCAATGCCAGCTAGCAATAAGAGGCAAGCACAGCCAAAGCGCGCGAGTCCTGCAAATCGCTTAGGATTAGTAGGAGAGACATTGCTTCGTTGTGTGGTCGGAAGGGGTAATCTTCCGACGTTCTCTGACTTCATTAGACCGACTCCTCTTAAGCAGGTGCTTCTAGGGTGTGTGGTTCGTTAGGATCTTCCACAAAAGGAACCTTCACACTAACCCCAATTGATTGCGGCTTCAAGAAAAATGCGCTGAAAACAGACATGCCGGCCGAACTCAAATTGGAGGTATTGCTCCTGATTCCACTTGGTTTTTTGCCGCAAATTCTTATGCGAGCAAAGATTGTGCTGATATTCCGGGGAAAAGCCACTCATGAGTGAGCTTACGGGGTAATTCAGTTGACTGGGTTTATGCACTCGCTACGACGGCTGGAATTCTGCAGTCGCCGGCTCAGGCTGATCGACGAACTTCTCGATTGCCTGAAGAACCGTTCGAGTGAATTAGCGAAGAGAGATTAGCCCTGTCAGTCCCTGCTTTGTCTCGGACTCAGAAGCGATACTTTGATGCATTTACCAACACATCTTATTGATGTATGGAG
>JAGQOW010000023.1:0-42085 GCA_020427155.1 Planctomycetales bacterium
ACAATGACTGCAGGAGGCCCGCTATAGCAAAGGAGTAAGTCGGCGAGCAGAAATTCAATTGGCGTCGCTAGTGTCGCCGGTGTCGATTTCCAGAGGGCCTTTGATGTCTTCCATTTCGGCCGGGGGAAGACCCAGCACGCGAATCAGGCAGAAAGCCAGCAAGCAGAGTACGGAGCCGACCGACAAGAACATGATGATCCAACCCGCTTTGTTCATAGCAACGCTCCTTACGTGGGAAGATTAGTCGATGTTGTCAAAGCGTCCCTCTGCCTGCCAGCGCTGGCCAGCAATGCGGATCAGCAGCAGGAGGAAGACAAGAATTGTCCCAATGAATAAGACGGAATAAAGCGGCACGCCACCTCCGCTGATCACCCGAACGTAGTCGGGCCCCTTGGTGAAGCAGAAGCCAATAAAGACGGCAAGCAGATAGACGGGAGTGACATACTTGAGCATCAATTGAACAAACCAGGGAACGCGGATATGGGCGCCAAGGTGAAGTTCTTGGTGCCCGCGCTCGATGCCAAACATCCAGCCGTAGATGACCGCCTGAATCATGGCGAGGATGAAAATCAGCATGGTGCCGATCCAGAAATCAAACGTATCGAGCGCCAGCATGCCCTGGGAGAAATAGACGACAAAGCCGCAGCCCAGTGCGGAAATCAGTCCCAGCAACGTAGCCGAGGCATGACGTTTAAGGCCCAAGCCTTCCTCAAAGAATGCGATAACGGGCTGTAGCATGGAAAGGCTGCTGGTGATAGCGGCAATGAAGAGCATGAAAAACCACAGGAAGCCAAAGAACTGCCCCCCCGGCATGACGGCGAAGACGTTGGGCAAAGCGTTGAATCCCAAGCCGAAAGTCCCTTGGGACTTAGCGGAGGCACCTAAGAAGATAAAAGCCGCTGGGAGCGTGATGAGTCCGCCCAGGCAGACTTCGAAGAACTCGTTCATGCTGCTGGAGGTCAAGCCGCTGAGGGCGACGTCGTCGGACTTGCGCAGATAGCTGGCATAATTGATGACAATTCCGAAGCCAACGGACAGGCTGAAGAAGATTTGGCCCGAGGCGGCCAGCCAGGTCTCCCAACGCCAGAGATACTCGGGATCGGGATTCCACATCGCGCCGAGGCCTTCGACCACTTTGTCGGTGCCGAGAGTGAGAACACGGGCTAAGACACAGAGTGCACAAACGACCATGAGCGGCATGGCCACCTTGCAGAAGCTTTCGATGCCTTTGGTCACCCCACGATAAATGAGTACGAAGTTGAGGGCGAAAGTGACGAGCAGCAGCAACAGAAGTTGCGAACCTCCCGTTGCGAATAGCGCCCCGTCTTTTTCGATCCCCACGAACTTGTCGAAGAACGCACCGTATGCCGCGGAATCCTCTCCGAGCATCAATTTGCCGGTAAGGTAATTAAAGGCATAGCCGAGGCACCAGGCTTCGATCACCACGTAGTACATGTAGATGACCAGCGGGATCAGGAGAGCCACGGCGGCGAGGTACTTAGAGATCGGGTTGCGCCAAAGGATTTGGAAAACGCCTGGAGCCGAGTTGAAGCCTCTGGTGCCGCCATAGCGTCCCATGGTCCACTCGGCCCAGCAGAGGGGGATTCCCAAGACGAGCAAGGAGATGAAGTAGGGCAGCATGAAGGCGCCGCCCCCGTTTTGGGCGGCCTGCCCGGGAAAACGGAGAAAGTTGCCTAGCCCGACGGCAGAGCCAGCGACGGCGAGAATGACCCCGATTCGCGAGGCCCATTGTTCTTTGCCGTGGTGGTCTTGACTGGCCATCGAAATCCTCCGGATTTGAGAAGCGTTGGTCGAAATGACAAAACCCAGCTTGCAGCATCGGCAGCATCCCAGGCCAGAAAGTCCTGCAATCAGCCCGGGCGAGATATGCACCTTGTAGCGAATAAGGTGTTTTAGATCAACATGTTACGTCCACAGGAGAAGGTGCAGCTATTTTTCACATGTCGAGTTGTTTTTATTCCAGGAATTGATACGATACCGCATATAGGTAGCTTTCAGATACTTAGCAGCTTTTGGCAGAAAATGTTCGGCAGCATGGTTTCAGAACCACACGAAACTGCAGCTGGATCCCTAACGGATCGCAGCATTCTCGAAACCTTGCGCCGGCAGGGAAAGCTGACGATCAACGAGTTGGTAGAGATCAGCGGAGTTACTGCCACCGCGATTCGTCAGCGGTTGAGCCGGTTGATGGAACAGGGTTTGGTGGTTCGGCAGGCAGAATCTCGCGGTCGGGGACGTCCGACTCACTGCTATTCGCTGTCAGCCTCGGGCCAGCGGATTAGCGGCAACAATTTCCAGGACCTGGCAGGGGCGTTGTGGTCGGAGATCAGGGCGGTCGAAGATCCCGCAGTTCGCCAGGGACTGCTGAAGCGCATTGTGGCACGTATGGCGGACGGATATCGGGATCGAATTCAGGGAGTCAACTTGCTGGAGAAGATGAAGTCGCTGGTCGGCTTGATGCATGAGCGGGATGTGCCGTTTGAGATTTCGGGCGAAGATCCTTCACTACCGGTGCTGACCGCCTGGGCCTGCCCTTACCCGGAGCTGGCGGAACAGGATCGGGCGATCTGCTCGATGGAAAACATGTTGTTCTCAGAGATCCTGGGCGAGTCGGTACGATTGAGCGGTTGCCGACTCGACGGGGAAAGCTGTTGCACCTTTGTGGTAGGAGCTCGCACTGCCAGCGCAGAACCAGCCCCTTCGCCTATTTAGAACCTAGCGATTTAGCATGCGGAATGATAACCTTGAGCGATTCGGCGCGGGGTGGGTTTGTCCACCTGGGAAGGCAGTTCATTTGCTCGACAAAATCTTTCCTCACGTATAGAGAAACACTCAAAGGATGCGGTTATGACCCAGCCATGGATTGAAGGACGTTTTGAAGAGAACGTCATAACGACGACTGTCGAACAGGCGATTAATTGGGCGCGGCAATCGAGTATTTGGCCGATGACGTTTGGGCTGGCATGTTGTGCGATCGAGATGATGGCAGCCGGAGCCAGCCGGTACGATATGGATCGATTTGGCGCCGGAGCATTTCGTGCGACGCCCCGGCAAGCAGACCTGATGATTGTGGCTGGTACGGTGACGTACAAGATGGCCAGCCGCGTGAGGCGACTTTACAACCTGATGCCCGATCCGAAATTTGTTATCGCGATGGGCGCCTGCACCGTCGGCGGCGGGCCGTATTTCAAGTACGGCTATCATGTGGTAAAGGGTGTCGACCTGGTGGTTCCAGTCGACGTTTATGTGCCGGGCTGTCCTCCGCGTCCCGAGTCGTTACTTGAAGGACTGATGCGGATTCAAGATAAGATCAAAGGCCACAAGATTGGCAAGGTCGCCGGCAGCGCGGGTACGGCCCAACGGGGACGGAAGCTGGAAGATGAGTTGCCTTTGCCGCATCACAGCGGTTATGTGGCGGCTCCGGCAGACTCGGAACCGTTGTTTGGTCATCAGAAGATTACGGGGTGAGAATGAATTGCTTGTGGCGAGTTTATTGACTTCGGGTCGACTTGGCAGTCGACGCGATATTGGTTGCTATTCTGAATTTCGAAAAACGAACAACGCATTGGACGATGGCTGAAACACTGAAGATTACCGACTTGCATGTCGCGGTCGAAGGCAAGCCGATTTTGCGCGGGGTGAATCTCACGATAAATCGCGGGGAAACTCACGCGTTGATGGGGCCCAACGGTTCGGGGAAGAGCACGTTGGGCTTTGCGGTTATGGGGCACCCCGGTTACGAGATTACCAGCGGATCGATTTCGCTGAACGGGGAAGAGATCGCCGAGTGGGATGCGACGCAACGATCGCGAGCGGGAATCTTTATGGCTTTCCAGCGACCGATGGCAATCCCGGGCGTGAAGCTGGCCGACTTTCTGCGTCATGCGACTACGAACGTCCGCAATCCAGAACGTAGAGAGGGCGCCGAGCTGATTCCGATGCGTCAGTTCCGCAAGGAATTGACCGAAAAGATGGAGCATTTGCGAATGGATACGGAGTTCGCCCGCCGGTATGTCAACGACGGCTTCTCGGGGGGCGAGATGAAGCGAGCTGAGATTCTACAGATGGCCATGCTGCGGCCGAAGTTTGCAATTCTCGACGAGACCGATAGCGGCTTGGATGTCGATGCAGTGAAGCTGGCAAGCGAGAGCATTGCCGAGATTGGTGGCGACCAGATGGGCATACTCATCATCACGCACCACGACAAGTTGCTGGAACGCAATGCACCGGATTTCACCCATGTCATGCTGGGCGGAAGAATCGTCGAGACGGGCGGCATCGAATTAGCCACAGAGTTGTATACCGAGGGTTACGACCGTATTCGAGCAGCTTATCCTGAAGCTGCCGAGGCAGAGCAAGAGATGGTCGGCAAGGAAGTCGAGGCAGTTTAGAAATAAATCGAAGCACTACGACCCGACACAAAGAACCAGCTGAGCGTTTGTTGTCGTGTCCGTCCCGGCGGGCTTGCTAGATTCAACTGGCAACTTGATAGTTTTCGAGAAGTAGCAGAGGCAGATGATGGCAACCGATGTGACTGAAGAAAACGCTTTAGGCGAGATCAATAAGTACGACTTTGTGACGCCGTCGCACGACGTGTTCAAGGCGGAGAAGGGCTTGAATGCGGACATTGTGGCACAGATTTCAGAGATGAAACGCGAGCCCGATTGGATGCGTGACTTTCGGCTGGACTCGCTGAAGATTTTCGAGTCGAAGCCGATGCCCAAGTGGGGCGGCAATATTGCGATCAATTTTCAGGACATCTACTACTACCTGAAGCCTGCCAACGAGCAGGGGAGAACCTGGGACGACGTGCCGCAGGAGATCAAAGACACGTTCGATAAACTGGGGATTCCCGAAGCAGAGAAGAAGTATCTGGCGGGAGTGAAAGCGCAGTTCGAGAGCGAGGTCGTCTACGGTTCGCTACAAGAGGATCTGGGAAACCAGGGGGTGCTCTTTACCGACACCGATACGGCAGTTCGAGAGCACCCTGAGATCTTGCGTGAGTATTTTGGCAAAATCATACCGCCGACGGACAACAAGTTTGCGGCACTTAACTCGGCGGTTTGGTCTGGCGGGTCGTTTATATATGTGCCGCCGGGGGTGAAGATCGACTTCCCGTTGCAAGCGTATTTCCGCATCAATGCCGAACAGATGGGGCAGTTTGAGCGGACTCTCATCATCGTCGACGAAGGGGCAGAAGTGCATTATGTCGAAGGTTGCACCGCCCCGATGTACACGACCGAGAGCCTGCACTCGGCAGTGGTCGAGGTGATCGTCAAGAAGAACGGACGGTGCCGATATACGACGATTCAGAATTGGGCGAACAACATATACAACCTGGTGACTAAACGGGCAATGGCCTACGAGAACTCGTTGATGGAATGGATCGACGGCAACCTGGGAAGTCACCTGACCATGAAATACCCGGCTGTGTACATGATGGAGCCGGGCGCGCGGGGCGAGATACTTTCGATTGCCTTTTCCTCGAAGGGCCAGCATCAGGACGCAGGAGCGAAAGTAGTACATTGTGCTCCCAACACGAAGAGTCGCATCATCTCGAAGAGTATTAGCAAGAACGGCGGGCGCAGTAGCTACCGCGGGCTGTGCAAGGTGGAAGACGGTGCAACCGGCTGCAAGAGCAACGTCGTGTGCGATGCGTTGATTCTCGATCCGGACAGTCGGAGCGACACCTATCCCTATATCGAGGTCGAAGAGCAGGACGTGCAGATCGAGCACGAAGCGAGCGTCTCGCGAATCGGCGAAGAGCAGTTGTTCTACTTGATGAGCCGCGGGCTGACTGAGGCTGAAGCGAGTTCGATGATCGTGAGCGGTTTTATCGAACCGTTGATCAAAGAGCTGCCGATGGAATACGCGGTAGAGATGAATCGGCTAATCGAATTGCAAATGGAAGGTAGCGTAGGCTAGGCGCCATCGGCTTATCCGACTTCTTTATGAACCATGTGAATGCGACCGGAAGTGACATTAGATTCATGAGCAGTACGTTGGCCCCCGCAGGTTTTACGCAAGAAACTTTTGACGCCTTCATGGCGACTCGTGAGGAGCCGAGTTGGCTTGTCGATTTGCGGCAGTCGGCCTGGTCGCGTTTTAACGAATTGGCGATGCCCTCGGGACGCGAAGAAGAGTGGATGCGTACCGATATCCGGATGCTGAAGCTGAGCCAGTACTCGCTGAGCACCGAGGTGGCAGCCATTGAAACGCCGCAGGGATTGCTGGCTGAGGGCGTCGAGTTGGGCGGCAGGACGGTTTCGGTGGATAGTCACACGACCGAAAGTGAGCTTGCAGATCGTCTAGCCGATCAGGGCGTGCTGTTTGGCAGCCTCGACACGTTGGTTGCCGAGCATGGCGATAAGCTACGGCCCTATATTGAGCGTAAACTCGTAGACCCATTGTACGACAAGTTTTCTGCGTTGAACTCTGCTTGTTGGAGTGGCGGCAATTTGCTGTTCGTGCCCCAAGGCGTGCAAGTCGAGGAGCCGCTGCATTGTCTTTCGGTTCTGTCGGACGGCGGCGTCGACCTGGGCAAGACATTAGTCATTCTGGAACAGGGCGCAGAGGCGACGCTGTTGGCCGAAACCGCCAGCGTCGGCGCCGAGAGTGGCGGCCTGCACTGTGGTTCGATCGAACTGATCGTTGAGCGGGGAGCACGGCTGCGGTATGTCAATCTGCAGAACTGGAGCCATCGAGTTTGGCACTTTGCCCATCAGATGGGGCATGTCGGAGCAGGCGGCAAGCTGCAATGGACGATTGGGGCGTTGGGCAGTCGGCTGGCCAAGGTGAATCAGCGAGTTGCGCTTACCGGCAGCGATGCGGAAGCACAGGTCAATGGCGTCATGTTCACCCAAGGCAAGCAACACCTGTGTTACAACACTCATCAGCACCACCAGGCGCCGTATTGCCAGAGCGATCTGCTTTATAAGTCTGCCTTGCAAGACCATTCGCGCACCGTCTGGCGGGGGATGATCAAGGTTGACAATGCAGCTCAGCGCACGAATGCATACCAGCGGAATGATAATCTGATGTTGGCCCCGACTGCACGGGCCGACTCGATTCCGGGGTTAGAGATCGAGGCAGACGATGTACGTTGTACACATGGCAGCACCTCGGGCCGAGTGGACGACGAGCAACTGTTCTATGCAATGACGCGCGGCTATACACGACAAGAGGCAGTGCGGATGATCGTCACCGGTTTCTTTCAGCAGGTGTTTGATCGCATTACGATTGAGAGCGTTCGGGAGGCGCTGGGCGAAGCAATTGGACAGCGTGTCCAGCAGTTGTAAGTCCCTGCAAAATGCTTTCTGAGATCAAACCGATTTCTTTGGCGCCTTTCGCAAGAACTGCTCGCACACTACTTGTTAATGAGGATGAGTTTCGTTGGCCGAGTTTGTCGCAGTAGCAGATAGTTCTGAAGTTTCCGATGGCAGTTCGCTGCTGGTGGAGGTCGAGGAACAACTGATTGTATTGATTCATGCAGCGGGGCACTTCTATGCCCTGGACGACGTTTGTACTCACGATGGCGGGCCGTTGAGCGAGGGGCCGATCGATGCAGCTGCGGGAACGATTGCCTGTCCGCGGCATGGAGCGAAGTTCGACGTAAAAACCGGCTCTGCAGTGACAATGCCCGCCACCAGTGCGACGATAGTGCACGAGGTGAAGGTCGAGAACGGGCGAGTGTATGTGCGGTTGAACCGTTGAATTGACTCCGCCGATCTGCCAGATCGCGGCTAATTCGGCTACAGGTGATTTGAGGAGATTGGCTATGGCTCTTGCAGAAGATACCGTGCGAGAAGCTCTAAAGCAGGTGATCGACCCGGAATTGTTCGTGAATATCGTTGACTTGGGCCTAATCTATGAGATCAGTATCCGTGAAGCGGAGGGAGAGAAGTACGACGTGCAAGTGGACATGACGATGACGAGTCCTGCTTGCCCGGCTGGTCCTCAGTTGCTGGGACAATCCAAGGAGTTTGTTGGCAGATTGGAGGAGGTCAACGAAGTGGATGTCCGATTGGTGATGCATCCGCCCTGGACGCCAGATCGCATGACCGAGGATGCGCGCGACCAGTTAGGCATTTTTTAAGTTCGCCGTGTGTTGCATGGCAACACGGTTCAGGGCGATTATTCCATGCATGTCTTCCTCTATGAATGGATTACCGGCGGGGGCCTGGTCGAGGAGACAGGGGCGTTGCCCGACTCGCTGTTGACCGAGGGGGCGGCGATGCTTGCGGCGCTGGCGGCAGACTTTGTGTCAATCGAGGGAGCGCGGGTCTCGGTTCTGCGAGACATTCGGCTTGATGCGTTGCCGCTGCCAGATTGTGAAGTGATCGAAGTCTATTCCAAGTCGCATCATCGCGAGGAACTGGAACGACTTGCAGCCGAGGCGGATCATACTTTGGTGATTGCGCCGGAGATCGACCATATTCTCAGCTATACAAACGATTGGGTTCGCCGCGTTGGGGGCCGCTTGCTGGCCGGTTCTGAAGAGTTTGTTTTGGTCGCGGCCGACAAACATCAAACTGCTTTGCGGCTCGAACGAGCAGGCATCCCTACACCGGCCGCCGTATTATTGGACGCCGACGAAGAGAAATTGCCAACTGATTTCACCTACCCCGCCGTATTGAAGCCGGTGCATGGGGCAGGGTCTCAGCATACCTTGCTGGTAGCCGGCTCGCGTGATACACCGCCGCCCTACCCTTGGCCGCGACGGCTGGAGAGGTATTGTCCGGGGCTGGCTTGCAGCGTGGCGTTTCTGTGCGGACCCGAGCATCGAGTTCCGCTACCCGCCTGTCGGCAGCATCTCAGCACAGATGGCCGATTTGCGTATCGCGGCGGCTCGCTTCTGGTAGAACCGGATCTGGCTCAACGAGCTACAGAATTGGCTGAGCGGGCGCTCGCAGCCTTGCCGCCGGCATTAGGCTTTGTGGGAGTAGATTTAGTGCTTGGCAAAGCCGCCAATGGCGCGGAAGATTACGTCATCGAAGTGAATCCGCGATTGACTACCTCGTATGTAGGGCTGCGAGCTGTGAGCGAGGACAATCTGGCTGCCGCCATGTTGGCCAACGCGGCAGGCCGGAACGAAAAGCCTCGTTTTTGTGACAGCCAGATTGAGTTCTTTACCGACGGAACAATTCGAATTCCTCTGAAGTGAGATATCTCTCCAGGTGCTTGGACAATCAACTATGACCAAAGCACTTGCACTGGATGTCGGAGGAGCAAATCTCAAGCTCTCTGATGGCGAAGATTATTCTTGCTCGCAAAGTTTTCTCCTCTGGCGTGAGCACTCTCGTTTGGGTACGGCGCTTGCCGATTTGCTAGTTCAAGCGCCCGCTGCAGAAGTCTTGGCTGTTACGATGACCGGCGAGTTGGCCGACTGTTTTGCGACGAAAGCCGAAGGGGTTGGTCTGATCCTTAATGCGGTCGAGCAAGCGGCAGGAGGCAGGCGAGTATTCGTTTATCTTTGCGATGGCCGTCTAGTTTGTCCGCAAGTCGCCCGTACTGAAGCAATGCTGGCCGCGGCGAGCAATTGGCACGTGCTGGCGTCGTATGCAGGGCGGTTTTGCAATGGGGAAGCCGGCCTGCTGATTGACATTGGTTCGACGACATGCGACCTGATTCCGTTTGATTGCGAGAGGCCTCGTGCCATTGGGCGGAATGATCCCGAGCGATTGGCGGCGGGTGAATTAGTTTATACTGGTGTCGAGCGCAGTCCGATTTGTGCTCTAGCGCAGGAATTGCCCTGGCGAGGCGAAGCTTGTGCCGTGGCGCAAGAGGTGTTTGCGACAACTCTCGATGCCTATCTACTTCTGAGTGAATTGGCGGAAGATGCAAATGATCGAGAAACAGCGGATGGACGTTCACGAACCAAGCATGACGCCCTGGGGCGGTTAGCGCGGATGATTTGTGCCGATGTGACCATGTTCTCTGACGCAGATGGCATGGGCATGGCCGAGGCGGTTCGCGAGAGCCAGTTGCGGTTGCTTTTGACCGCTGCACGGCGTGTGTTGAATCGTATAGAGTCGCCGCCCGCGACAATCGTCATTAGCGGCCAAGGCGAGTTTCTAGCGCGACATTTGATCGAGCGACTTGGCACCAAGGGCCAGGTCGTTTCTTTAGCTCAGGAGTTGGGGCTAGAAGCGAGTCGAGCTGCATGCGCATTTGCGCTGGCCACGCTGGCGCGTGAGAGGTCTGGCGAATGAATCGTTCCGTCATTCGCGTGGTCAAAGTGGGAGGAAGCCTGCTGGATCTTGCCGATCTGGCAGACCGAATACGTCGCTGGTTGGCGGTTCAGACGCCTGCGCATCATGTGCTGCTCGTAGGAGGCGGACCATTGGTTGAGCAGATTCGCCACTGGCATGCATCGCGTCCGCTCAGCGAGATTGCTGCTCACTGGATGTGTATTGATGCCATGACCGTAACAGCCCATATGCTGCATGATCGGCTGCCGGAAATTGCGCTGATTGAGGATGATCGGCTGTTGTGTCAGCGGGTGGGAGAGCGTAACTGTACGATTTTTGGTCCCGCCCAGTGGCTGCGGCACGGCGAGCCTTGGATACGCGGCACGAGGCTCCCCACGAGTTGGGACGTGACGAGCGATGCGATTGCCGGCCGACTGGCGATTGTGCTGGCTGCCGACGAGTTGGTGCTGCTGAAATCGGCATTACCAGTAGAGTCTTCGACGACCGAGTTAACCGCGTTGGCTGATGCGGGTTATGTTGATCGGATGTTGCCGCGTTTAGCAGGGGAGCTGCCGCCTTATCGGCTAGTAAATCTGCGCGGAGCGTTGGAGGAGGAGATGGGGCCAGATCTGGGGTAGTGTGCGGGGTCGCACGTTGTGCGCCGTCTGCTTCGTGGAAGCTCGGCTGAAGCTTTCATCTTGCATCTTTCCTCTAGATTCAGGCCTCTCTGGTCCCTTATACTGGTGTTTTGAGCCTTTTTTGATCGAGCGCGAGTGAAGTATGGCATCGGATACAGTTTCTGAAGAAACTCAGGTTGATGGCCCCAATGACATAGTCGACGACGCCGAAAATGATGGTCGGTTTCACGATCCGCTATCCTGGCCCGAGTCGACAGTGAACCCGGTGCGGATTCGTTGGCGATATGCGTTGTCGATTCCGGCAATTCATCTGCTGGCATGCCTGGCGTTTGTTCCCTGGTTTTTCAGTTGGACGGGCGTCGTGCTTTGTGTGCTGGGGCTTTACGTTTTTGGCACGCTAGGGATCAATCTCTGTTATCACCGATTGCTGACGCACCAAGGATTTGTCGCGCCGAAGTGGCTGGAGCATAGCCTCGCGATATTGGGCGTATGTACGATGCAAGACACACCAGCTTGCTGGGTGGCAATGCATCGGATGCATCACAAGTATTCGGATACGCGTCCCGACCCGCACAGTCCGTTGGTGAATTTTCTATGGGGACATTGCGGTTGGCTGATGATTGTGAATCGCGACTTTCGGAACGTGAATTATTACGAACGTTTTGTACGCGACATCTTGAAAGACCCGTTTTATTTGCGTTTGGAGCGAAATAGTTTTTGGACAGTGGTTTACGCGATTCACGCGTTGGTTTTCTTCCTGATCGGTTTTGGGATTGGCCGGGCGACGGGCACAACAGCGATGGACGGCGTGCAGTTTGGGCTGAGCCTGGTGGTCTGGGGAGTCCTGTTACGAACAGTGGTCACCTGGCACATCACCTGGAGTGTGAATTCTGTGACTCATCTGTGGGGCTACCAGAACTACAATACGCGAGAGAACAGCCAAAACAACATGCTCATTGGACTGTTGAGCAATGGCGAAGGCTGGCACAATAACCACCACGCCGATCAGCGGGCCGCTTCTCATGGCCATCACTGGTGGGAGTTTGACGTCACCTGGCTGACGATTCGTCTGCTGGAGATTATCGGTCTGGCAAAAGACGTGGTGCGGCCCAAGTCGTGGAGCGAAAAGGCTACGACTGAGTAGCTTTGCTTTGGATATCTACGTGATTCTATTATCTTTCGGCTGCCTGAAAAAATGGGCTCGCAAATGCCGACGACTTGCTACAATGCTCGGGCAAGAGTCGCGGAAACTCGGAACTTCCGCGCAATGGATTTGAGCAGTATGGAATAGAGCGGAAAGAGGAGAGAGCATGCTTAGCGATGGATGTGGAACTGTGTGGCGCTGCGCGCTGTTGGGCGCGCTAGCTGCGGCTGTGACGGCTGTCGGCCGCTGCGAAGGCCAAACTGTTCAACGATTGTTGTTGCCGACCTTCTACGGTTTTGGCGCGCAGACGACTGTGGTTGTGCCTGACCGGGGGACCGTTTATCTCGGAGGAGTCGACGGTTCACGACGTGGGCAAAATTGCTGTGGCATGCCGCTGGGGGGCGGTGTGCCTGGGCTTGGCAGTCGGGAACGTGGCCGCAACTCCTCGACTGGCAGTGCTGCGGTAAGCGCCACCGTGATTGATCACCGCGAACTAGATCGCGCGGTGCTTTCTGAAACAGAGCGTCGCCAACACGCGAGACGCGATGTGCGAGGGGAACAGGTCGAAACTGCGGCCAGTTCAATACGAAACACGGCATCGCAGGTCGGCAACAAGTACGTCTGGCTGGGAATGCAGGCCGAGCGAGACGGCGATCTGCAGGCTGCCCGCGTCTTCTACGAAATGGCTGCCGAGCGTGGGGTTGCGCTGCAGAACTATCGTAGTGGACGAGTTGACTACGAGAAGTAGAGGCGGGGATTCATTCTCGAACTTGCCTGTGTCGGCGCGCTTGCGCGAGGAACAGCACTGCGGCTGCTGAGTTGCAGACACACACGACACTGCCAGTTGAACCGTGGAAATGCTTAGCTCTACTGGCGGTACCAGTTAGAGGTATCGGTGGCAAATTGCTCGCGGATGGGGGCGATGTCGGCGACTTCCTCGGAGCGATCGGCTACGTGCCAGGGGAAGAGTTGGACGCCGCCCGAGGCGCTGACGACCCATTTGCCGCGCTGGCGGATGAAGCTGGCTTGGGCGTCGACGGTCTTGGGAACATCGTAGCGGAGCGGCTCGCTGGTTTGGAGCAGCTGCGGAATCTCGAGTCCGGCGACGTCGAGCAGGCCCTCCATGTTGATCAGGGCAGCTACCACGGCCAGATCCATGACGTTGCGGAGTTGGCCGAACGCGGAGTCTTGCTCAGCCAGCTCTTGGTAGCGGTCGGTCATGTTCTGGGCCCACTGTTGCGCCAGGCTATCGGCTTGGACCGACTTTTCGCGCTTTCCCTCAGAGTTGAAATGGTCTTCTTCGGTCAGACATTTGACGCCTTGGCCGCGGAGTTGCCAGGCTAGGCCGTTAGCATCTTTGGCAAGCGGTTCGTAGTTGCTCGCCAACCACCAGCGCGGGGTCATGTTTCTCACTTGTTGGCGGCTGGAGGAAATAAGCTGCATGAAGCTAGGCATCGCTTCGACCGGGGCAGGCTGAAAGTTCATGGCCAGGCGCTTCATGCGGAAGTCGGCTGCCACCATGACGCGGGCAAAGTGACTGTCGCCAGGGACGCCGGTGACGGAAACTACTTGGGGGCCCATTGCTTGCTCGATAGGACGACGGTCGGGTTGGCGTCCGCTGACAGTACGCATGCTGCCAAGCAACGAACGGACACGCTTGATCCCTGCGGGGGTCGGGTCGATCGAGCAGGAAATCGCTTCCAAGCGAGATGAATCGCTGGTGCGGAGAGCGACCATCAGATCGTCGAGCAACACAACCGGCCGTGACGTGGTAGCGCCGACAACATTGCCCAAGGCATCGAATCGCCAGCCCTCGGCGGGGCCTGCCAAAACGATGTCGTTGAGCTCGGGATAGACAAGCACGTACTCGACTCGCTGCAGGCCGGCGAGATACTTGATGTCTTCAGGTACGGCGATGCCCTCTGCGGCACACTTGGCCAGTGCGGCCTCGATGTGCTTGAGTGAAACAGCGCGTAGCTGGGCAAACGGTTCGAGATCGGCGGGAACCTCGACACGGGCCTTTTGGAGAACCTCGGCGAGTTGTCGTTCTTGTTCGACGGTAGGCGCAGCAACGGCGCCATTGGCGTCGATGGAAATGCCACCGACCGAACGTTGCGCGCCGAAGAATTGGCCGAAGGATTGCGAGGTTTGACACAACGCGACAACGACCGCCAGCGCGAGGCACCTGTTTTGGAAACTGGAAAAGAGCCTTTTCATCTGTTCATCTCCTCAAGCCGAAGTGGCGCACCATCGACGCCCAACCGGGGCCGCTGAGCAGCTACACAGCCCCCTCAGACCGAGAAAGGATCTCGGCACTCGTCCCGGCATATCCTCCAGACTAGTTGCTAAGTTGTTGATATTCAACTGATTTGCTCGATTCGAAGCGAGGCTGGTGGCAGGCCTGAAGGGGACGATCTGGCTGCCTGCTGGCAGATGGCGATCGGGAGAGTACCAACCTTTGCCTGGAAATTTAAGGAATCGTGGGCAGTTGGCTGACGGGCGAACTGAGGGGGCAGAAACTACGTATAGCAGCCTGATTTGAAGGGCTATTACGAGGGCTTGGACCGATTCTTCCTAATGTAGTTGGCAATGCGGGAGGGAACCGTTGAAAGCTAGCCAGAAAGGCCCTTGTCCGCTTGAAGGGCCACCCCCCGACGGAATATGGTGGTAATGTAGGGGAGAAGGCTTGCCATGGGTTCCCAGGGAATCCGCTTGGCGTGGCGGGGCTGCCCGCCTGGAGGCCTGGCTATGGGGCGAGGTGCCGAGAGGGGCATGGTTTGCTCGTCCTGGCGGGGGGAGTGCAAGTTGGTTTTGGATATCGGACGACGGTTGGTTACTGATGAGTGAAAGCTCGGCCACGAATGCTTATCTGATAATTCGCGAAGGGTCGAAATGGGCCGACGTGGTGCGACTGGTGCCCGGCGAGTCAGTTACGCTGGGGCGAGCTCCGACCAATACGATTGTCGTTAAAGATGAACGGTGCAGCCGTTACCACGCCGAGGTATTTCAGGCCCAGGGAAAGTGGAAGCTTCGCGATCTGGAAAGCCGAAACGGCACGCTTGTGAGCGGCGAGCAGTTGTCTCGAGATCATGCGCTCGAGCCGGGCGATATTATCCAGATCGGCAATTCACATCTCGCGTTTGTCTACGATTTGTCTCAAGCGTTTCCCGATACGAGCACTCTGCTTCGATCGTC
Organism: Planctomycetales bacterium; assembly: GCA_020427155.1. Lineage (GTDB taxonomy): Bacteria > Planctomycetota > Planctomycetia > Pirellulales > Lacipirellulaceae > Bythopirellula. Next base: position 15,189 of record JAGQOW010000023.1, read on the forward strand.
CAAATCGGTTGATGATATCGGGAGCGATTCAGGACTTGCGCCGGGAGATGACGAGAGCATCTTCGAGGCGTTCGAACCGACGACGATTACCCATCGCAAAGATCAGAGTCGATTTCTGGACGCGCCGACGCTTGACGATGCAGATGAGACGATTCCCAAGATAGGACGAGCCGCGGCGAAGCTCTGCCGATTGGCATTTGAACTGGCCAAATCGACCGACATTGTTTCGCTAGCCAATGAAGCGATCAACGGGCTGTTTGAAGGTACTCAAGTCGATGCCGGTGCGATTTTGTTGCGCAAACGCGACTCGAGCGGGAATCGTAGTGGAGAGGAACTGGAGGTCGTGTCGTCTCGAAGCGATAGCAGCCACTCCTACCACCGAGTATCGTCTTTTCTGGCGTCGACGGTGCTACGTGACGGACAGGCGGTGATGGCTCGAAATGTGCTGGACGATAGCAACCTCGGGAATCGCGATAGCCGTGGTGAGATCTTAGCCACCAGCGTCATATGTGCCCCAATTCGGCTTGCGGGAGAGGTCTACGGCATCGTCCACCTGTACACGACTGAAACCGATCGGACGACCGACCCTGAAGATTTGGAATTTACGCTCGCCGTGGCGGATACCGTAGGCGTAGCGCTCGAGAACTTGAATAAGCGACAAGAGCTCGCTGAGAATCTCAACCAGATTCGCACCGAAAACGTACAACTTCGCGAGCAGTTGGGTGTACAGAGCGAGATTATCGGTTCGAGTTACGTGATGAAGCAGGTCTCGCTGCAGATTGCCCGCGCTGCGCCGAGCCGAGCAACCGTGCTGATTCGTGGCGAGAGCGGCACTGGCAAAGAGTTGGTTGCGCGTGCGGTCCATTTTTCCAGCCCGCGAGCCGAGTCTCCTTTTGTTTGCCTGAACTGTGCAGCGCTTTCGGAAACGTTGCTGGAGAGTGAGCTTTTCGGTCACGAGAAGGGCGCATTCACTGGTGCTACGGACCGCAAGATCGGCAAGTTTGAGCAGGCCGACAAAGGGACGTTGATGCTCGACGAGATCGGCGAAATGAGCGAGTCGATTCAGGCGAAATTCCTGCGAGTGCTGGAAGGACATCCCTACGAGCGAGTGGGCGGTACCCAACAGATTACGGTCGATGTGCGGGTGATTGCAGCGACGAATCGGGATTTGGAAAAAGACGTTGCCGAGGGCCGGTTTCGGCGCGACCTTTATTTCCGGCTGCATGTACTGGAGATTCTGGTCCCTGGTTTGAGAAAGCGACCTGAAGATATTCCCGATCTGGCAGAGTTTTTCCTGCGGCGCTACAACGAGGAAACGGGCCGCAAGCTCAAAGGTTATACGCCTCGAGCGATGGAGGAGTTGTTGCGTTATCGCTGGCCTGGCAATGTACGAGAAATGAAGAATGTGATCGAGCGGGCCGTCGTCTTGGCGCGAGGAGATTACATCGACCATGACGACCTGGTGCTCTCTTCACTCAAGACTGCTGGTGACACCGAAACTGGAACAACGGCAGTCGGCAAAGGCGAGTTTGAGCTGACTTCACTGGCTGATGTGGAGCGAGAGCATATCCTGCGGACGCTTCATTCTACGGGCTGGAATAAGAGCCGCTCGGCTAGCATTCTGGGAATCGAGCGCTCGACTCTCGACCGGAAGATCCGTCGCTACGGGCTGACCAGCGAACGACCTCGGGCGGTATAGGCTCGATTGCGAAGACTCTCTCTGTTCGGCTGGAACCGCGGGATGGCGGGATTGTACCGGTCGTATTATGGCACAGGCAGTCAATCTGTGCCGTAAGCCCAGTGTTTTTTTGCCAGCCCCGCAACTCCTCGACCCATAGTTTCTAAAGGCCGCGACTAGTACTGTGTCCGCAAGCCTCACCCAGCGCAGCTCTAGCATAAAAGACCTGTAAGAAAAGCATTGAGGAAGAACGATCATGGCTGGAATCGCCTGTGAACCTGTACTCAACGAGATTAAAGTTAACCCACAGCTATTTAGAGCCATCACAGACTCGGTGAACAATGCTCTGGGAATGTGCGACACGAGAGTTCGCTGCGTAGGAGTATCTGCTACGCCAACGAAAGAAACCGGCATCATCACCGGCATGATAGGTGTGCATGGCAAAGTATCTGGCTTTGTGAGCGTGAATATTGCCGAAGAATTTGTGATTCGCGCCGTAGAAGGTTTGCTTCAAGAAGAGTTCGGCAAACTTTGCTCGCAGGTCATTGATGGCGCCGGAGAAATCACGAACATTATCGTCGGCGGGATCAAGTCGGCGCTAGCGAAGACCGAATGGGGCTTTTCGCATATTACCGTGCCATCAGTCATCGTTGGCCAAAACTTTACGATTGCCTATTCGCGCGGCTTGGAATTCCTGACGGTCACGTTCGAACACGACGACGCCGATGCGATTCGACTCGAAGACCGCATGATGCACGTCAGCATGTCGATGCTGACGCTCTAACGGCAATGCTCGGCAACTTAGCCGTGTTGGCCAATTACTCGTCTGCGGCTCTCATCCAGGGGGTGATGGTGGGCACGTACGGGCAGATTTCGTCGTCGCCGAAGTACAGCGAGATTTCTCTGGCTGCAGCCTCAGGACCATCTGAGCCGTGGACCAGGTTCATCTGGCGGCTGGAGCTGAAATCGCCGCGAATGGTCCCTGGCGCCGCTTGCAATCCGTTGGTCGCTCCCAGCATTTCGCGTACGACGCGAATAGCTTCGAGGCCTTCGATAACGGCCGCCACGACCGGGCCGCCGGTAATGAAACCTTCGAGGGTAGGATACCACCCTTTTTCTACGTGCTCGGCGTAGTGCTGCTTTGCCAGATCGGGAGTGATGCGAAGCATCTTCATGGCAACGACATTGAGGCCTTTGGATTCAAAGCGAGTGAGGACTTGTCCCATGAGGCGACGTTGTACGCAATCGGGCTTCAAGAGAATAAATGTTCGTTCCATGGCAATACTGTAGGTTGTCGGGAGCTGAATAGGTAAGCCGAGTCGAGGGGCGACTTCAGCGAAGATTGCAGATTGTAGAAGAATTGGCTCCTACTCTCAAGCCGCCTCTGGCGAATCTCTGGAGTCACCGGTAGGCTGAGCGGCTATGGCAATCTTAGGTTCTCACATGTCGATCGCAGGCGGCTACTACAAGGCCGTTGAAGCGGCGCATCGCGTAGGATGCGATTGTGTCCAGCTGTTCACGAAGAACAACAATCAGTGGCGTGCGAAGGCTATTTCAGATGAGGATTCGCAGCGATTTCGGACGGCGCTGGCGGAGCTGGGGATCACTCACCCGATCTCTCATGATTCATATTTGATCAATCTGGCTAGTCCCGACGAGGAACTATGGAGGAAGTCGATAGACGCTTTTGTGGTGGAACTCCAGCGGGCGGAGCAACTCGGGATTCCGTACGTGGTTGCCCACCCAGGCGCTTATACTTCGAGCACCGAGTCGCAAGGACTGAAGCGGATCATTCAGGCGCTGGATGAAGTGCATCGTCAGACGAAAGGATGTCGAGCTTGCTGCCTGGTAGAGACCACGGCTGGCCAGGGATCGAATCTTGGCTGGAAGTTTGAGCAGCTGGCGACGATTCTGGATGGCGTTCGCGATCCGGATCGGCTGGGTGTTTGCTTCGACACCTGCCATGTTTTTGCGGCTGGGTATCCGATGGATACCGAAAAGAGCTACAAGTCGACAATGCGGAGTTTTAATCAAGTCATTGAGGTGAAGAAGATCAGAGCGTTTCATTTGAACGACAGTCTGAAACCGCTTGGGTCGCGAGTAGATCGCCATGCCGGGATCGGGCGAGGCGAGATGGGGCTGCAGCCATTTCGATTCTTACTGAATGATCGCCGATTTCGCAAAGTCCCCATGTACTTGGAAACTCCCAAAGGTGAGGAGAAGGGGAAGGACCTAGATGTCGTCAATTTGAAGACGCTCAGGGGACTGATTGCTGGCTAATTCTTTGCCGCCGGGTAGAATTGCGCAAATCGATATCTTCTCCTGCTAGAGAGGGACGAATTGCCATGGCCAGGTTAACGATCAAGGCACACGTCGATGCCGCGCCAGAAGTTGTGTTCGCAGTGGCGAGCGACTTTGAGCATGCGGCAGAGAACTTTCAGGGCATCGAACAGTTTGAAATACTGACCGAAGGGCCGATCGGCGTTGGTACGCGATTTCGCGAAACGCGAGTGATGTTTGGCAAACAGAATACAGAAGAATTGGAGATCACCGCATTTGATGAACCGCGTGGATACGTCGTGGAATGCGATTCCTGCGGCGCGCACTACCGGTCGGAGTACAAGTTTGTCGCGGACATTGCCGGCACGCATGTACGGCTAGAACTGGATTGCCGCCCTGTTAGCTTGTTGGCGAGGCTCATGGCACCGCTCTCTGCGCTCATGATGGGGTCAGTAAAGAAGTGCTTGACCGCAGACCTGGAAGATCTGAAGCAAGCTGCGGAAGCACGCGAACGAGAAATCGCCAGGTCAACATAATACCTGACAGAACTTACACGGCTTAGTCGGGAATCTCACGGCCGTGAGGATCTTGTTCGGTAGTTTCTAGGTTTTCTTCGAGTTCCTGGCGAATTCGATCGTCGATGTAGTGCTCGATGCGATGAGCTGGTTCGTGGACATGGTCGAGCGGCATCCCGAGGTGCTCGACGAGATAGGTTTCCCAAAGTCGGTGGGACCGCACAAGTTGCCGGGCATCATCTCGTCCAGCGTCGGTCAATTGGAGCCGATCGCCCACCCTCTGGATGCGTCCGGTACGTGCGAGGGCGGCTATGGCCCACCTTGCGAGCCAGCTGCTGTCGAGGGCAGCGCGAGCTTTGGCGGCGGTAAGCGATTTGCTGGCGTCGAGTTCTTCGATGCGATAGAGCATGCTGAGCAAGTCTTCGCGAAGAACGCGTATCGACATGCTCAGGTTTCTTAACAAGGTGCTGCAAATGCCGTAGCGAGGCGAAAACAACACGGCCAGGCCATAGAGCACTCCCGAGGCAACGGTCATCATGCCCGCAATATTCGTATCACAGTAAACGGCAGCCCAATAACCCAGTACGGAAGCGGCAATTCCTACGCCGGCCGATATTGCAATCATTACGGCTAACCGATCGCAGAGCAGGTGGGCCGTAGCAGCCGGAACTATGAGCATCGCAACGACCAGAATCGAACCGACTGCCTCGAACGATGCTACGGTGGTGACCGCAACCATCGTCATGAGCAAGTAATGTAAAGCGGCAGACGGATAACCCATGGTAGTGGCGAGATTGGCATCGAAGGAGCTGAGCTTCAGCTCTTTCCAAAACGCGAGCACCAAGGCTAAGTTGACAATCAGGACCACTAGCGTGGTGAAGAGCGGGCGTGGCAAGCCAGCGAGCGAATCGGTAAAGGGAACCAGTTCGAGCGATCCTTCATAAACACAGGCAATGTCGAAATGCAGCCCATTGATGTATTTCTTTATGAGGATGACACCACACGCGAACAGCGAGGTAAATACGACTCCCATACTGGCATCGCTGGGGACGCGAGCGTATTGGTGAAGAGTCTGAGTAAGGAATGTCGAGAGCAAGCCGACCGCCGCGGCCCCCAGGAAAAGTGAAACGATACCTAGAGAACCTGAAAACAGAAAGGCAAGCACCAGACCAGGCAGAACGGCATGGGAAAGGGCGTCGCCCATCAAGCTCATGCGGCGGAGGACGAGAAAACAGCCAACCAAGGCGCAAGCCACGTTGGTTGCCGCGCCGGTGAGCACGATCCAGGCATCGGGCGAGAGCGTTGCTAGAGTGACCGGGAGTTGCATGAGATTAAAGAAGTTGCTTGCTCTGTCGGTGGCTTGTAAGACTTGGCATGGTGTGGAGTGATTGCCGAAGGATGTGTCAAGCGGTTCGCTTATTGCTGTGGTTTATCCGTGTCGAGTTCGTGGGGGGACGAGGGAACTTCAGCCACCAAGTTTGGCAAGCGGTCTTCTTCGGCAAGTTGTTGCTCGAGCTCGACCAGCAGCGATTCTGGTAGCAGGTGCTCAACATCGTCAGCATCGCGGTCGACATGGTCTGGTGCAATGTCGGCGTACTGAACCAGGTACATCTCCCAAAGTCGGTGAGCTTTGGTCAGTTCCGCTGCCCTACGCAGGCCGAAAGGAGTCAGCTGAATGGTCTGTTCGGTTCGGAGAATCGTGCCTGCTTCGGCTTCTAGCTGGAGCATTTTTTCTAAGGAATCCCAATGTCGATACTGGCTTACCGTTAGTAGGGGCAGGCAGGGAATATCCGGTAGCTGAGACTCGCTCAATTCGTAGAGCGAGCGGAGCAGATGTTCGCGAGTGATTCGTTTCCTGAGCTGGTATTCCGCCATCAGCCGAGCCGCAACTCCGCGGTCGGGCGCCAACAAGAGGGAGACGCCGAAAAAACTCGCTGCGGTAAGAACAATCGCAGCGCCGGCCGGAAAGCCGCGGCCGAGGTATGTTCCCAACGGACCAGCCGCAATACCAAAAGCTGCGGCAAGCAATAACATGATGTGGAGTCGATTGGTCCAAAAGCGCGCGGTAGCAGCAGGCAGAATGATCATGGCCGCCATGAGGATGACGCCAACAATAGGTAGTCCGACAATCGTGACAACAGCCAAGGAAGCCATCATCAACAGATCGAGTGTAAGAGTAGGCCAACCCTGCGACTGAGCGAAATCGGTATCAAAACAAACGACTTTGAATTCCTTGAATAGCAATGCTACGGTGAACAGCAGAATCGCGCCGACGAGGGCCAAAACGAACAAATCGCCGGTGAGCATATTGCCAGGATCTCCGAAAAGATAAGAGTTGAGTCCTGCTTTGTTGCCGCCGACGGCAGGTTTTTGAACAACCGAGAGCAAGACGACTCCCGCTCCGAAGAAAGTGCTGAGCACGATGCCGATGGCTGCATCTTCTTTGGTGCGTGTCCACCGAACAATGACAGCAATAGTGGCAATGGCAAGCAGGCCGGTGGCCAAAGCTCCGACCGACAGGGTCAGGATGCTGCGCGAACCCATCAGGAGAAACGCCAGGGCAACTCCAGGCAAGGCGGCGTGAGCGAGCATGTCGCCGACCAAGGCACGGCCGCGCAGAACGGCAAAGCAACCAACGACGCCAGCCATGCCGCCGAGTAGTGCCGTGCCGATCATCACTTTACTGCTCAATGATAAGCCGAGCAGCAGAGGCAGTCCGCTCATCGGTTGGGTTCCCTCTGGCGCATCGCCTCGGCTGCCTCGTCGAGAATGGTCAGCCGCCCGCCGTATGTTTTCTGCAGGTTTTCTTTGGTAAAAGCGACGTCGACCGGGCCGCAGGCGATCAGCCGCATGTTGAGCAGGATCACATAGTCGAAATACTCGCGAACGGTCTGAATATCGTGATGGACGATGAGTACGGTCTTGCCCGAGGCGCGAAGAGTTTGCAGTAGTTCGACGATGGCAGCCTCCGTAGCGGCATCGACTCCAGAAAAGGGCTCGTCGAGAAAGTAGATTTGCGCATCTTGTGCCAGGGCGCGGGCAAGGAAAACGCGTTGTTGTTGGCCGCCCGAGAGTTGGCGAATCTGACGATTGGCTAAGGGCAACATCCCCACCTGATCGAGGCAACGGTCTGCAACCTCGCGTTCCGCTCGGCCGGGGCGTCGAAACCAACCAAGCTTGCCATAGGTTCCCATCAGGACAACGTCGCGGACGGTAACCGGGAAGTCCCAGTCGACCGATTCGCGTTGCGGAACATAGCCGACCAAGCGCCGCTGCTCGAAGTAGCTCTTGCCGTAGATTTCGACTTTTCCGCTCGCCAAGGGAACCAAGCCTAAGGCGGCCTTGATGAGCGTGGTTTTGCCCGCTCCGTTGGGGCCCACGATGCCGACAAGTTGGCCTTCGGGTAGTTCGAGATCAATATCCCACAACACAGGACGCCGCTGGTAGGCTACGGTCATATCGTGGATTTCGAAAGCAGGCGCGGGCATGGTCGGAAGGGAATCGAGTCGCGGGTTACGAGTGGTGTGAGTTTGTAACAAGAATAGCAGCTTTGGCGACTTAGTAAGCTAATTGCCAATCTCGGTACTGAGAGCCTGGACGATAGTCTTGACGTTATGGCGGATCATACCGAGGTAGGAGCTTTCGTCGGTACCTGCCGGTCCCAACGCGTCGGCATAGAGTTCTCCGCCGATCTTGAGATCGTGTCCAGCGTCGCGGCAAGGCTCGACAAGAGCTTCTACGGTGCGAGGAGCGATTGCCGATTCGACAAAGACCGCAGGGATCTTCCGCTGGATGATCATATTTTGGATCGTCTCCTGGTGCGCAATGTCTTTCTCTGAATCGGTACTAATGCCCTTCAAGCCAAAGACATCGAGGCCATAGGCTTTGCCAAAATAGCCGAAAGCATCGTGTGCGGTGACAAGCACTCGGCGGTTTTCAGGAATCTTGGCAATCTCATCTTTGCAGAACTGATCAAGCTTGTTGAGTTGATCGGCGTAGGCGTTGGCATTCTCTTGATAGTCGTTGGCGTGGCTGGGGTCGAACTCAGAGAGCATCTTGGCAACATCTGCCACACAATCGGCCCACAGCTTAACATCGTGCCAGACATGGGGATCGAACATTCCTTCGAATTCGGGCGGCTCGCGGAGGCGCGAATCTGATCGAGATTGGAGTCCTTCCGTAACGGCGAACGTCGCTTTATTGCGAGCCATCTGCACGAACAAATCGGACATTCGTCCTTCCAGGTGCAAGCCATTAAAAAAGATCGCATCGGCTTTGCTTAGCTTGGAAACATCTGAAGAGATGGGGCGGTAGAGGTGCGGATCGACTCCTGGCCCCATCAGCGCATCGACATGGACATGCTCACCGCCAATCTGGGCAACCATTTCGGCGACCTGGCCGATCGTGCAGACAATCTGAATCGGATAATGGCCAGTAAAACCGCGAGAGGCACTCCCTGCTTCGTCAGTCGAGACGGAGTGATTATCGGCATTGTTGCAGCCGGCCAAGATTGCAGATGACAAGAGTAAGCCAGGAAGAAACATCATCGGATTCTTGATATACACAGTGAAACTCGTCCTCTATTGAGCTAGGAGTGTTATTTACCAACATGCCACTATTGAGACTCTGTCTCATTAACAGCCTACCCTATGTCCACTTTCCTTCCAAGAGGGGGTAGCCGGATTTCTTCTACACCTGTTGCTTGGCTGCGAGCCAAGGAGATCCGGCAGCTGCTTTTTCGCTTTATCCGATACCTGGAGGGAATTGCGGGCTGACAAGTCATCCGCAAAAGGCTGGCCCAGAGGGGGGAGATTGCTTCTCCATACCCCCGATTGTGGTATCTTTAGAGAGTTGCCAAGCAAGTTCGAGCAATCGGCTGTTCGTCATGTATTTCAAGAACCAGCAGTACATCAAGCGATATCGCATGGAGTTGGATCTCCGACGTTGGCAGCACCCTCGTATCGGGTTGCCAATGGACTATCGCCTGGTGGGTTGGAATCCTTCGCTGGTGGCGTGTCATGCTGAAGTAAAGTACCAGAGTTTTCGCGGAGAAATCGATGCTGAGGTATTTCCTTGCCTGGGAGAATACGAGGGATGCCACAAGCTGATGATCGAGATCGGGAATAAGGATGGCTTTGTCCCCGAGGCGACCTGGTTGGCCGAGTATGTGGGAGCAGGCCAGCGCAAGTCAGAGTATTGCGGCACCATCCAGGCAGTGCGCACCCAGCGAGGCCTGGCCAGTATTCAAAACATAGGTGTAGCTCCCTTGCATCGAGGTCGAGGCATCGGAACCGCGTTGATTCTGGCAGCCCTGATGGGTCTGGATTATACGGGCATCCTGCGTGTTCGCCTGGAGGTCACCGCAGAAAACCGTGGTGCGATCGATCTTTATCGACGGCTAGGTTTTCGGACCATCCGAACTCTCTACAAAACGGTTGAGCTTGCCCCTGTGGCGCCGTCTGGCTAGGCTGCTCGCTTGGAACCTTCTTCGTCTGTGTAGCACGGGGCTCTGGCAAACCGCCGGATCGCGTAGTTTTTTTGAAATTCGAAGACTTTTCATCGCTTATGGCCCCTGTTTCTCAAGTGCAGCAACGGTCGGCTCGTAGTCGTCAACTTGCTAATGGCATGGTCCTGGTAGGTGAACCAGCGGACACCTTTCAATCGGCTGCCATTTCTCTGCTGGTTCCAAGTGGTTACAGCCGAGAACCTGCAGACCGATTGGGGCTGTCGTCTCTGGTGTGCGACATGGTGCTGCGTGGCGCCGGCTCGCGTGACAGCCGGGCGCTCGTAAATGCCCTGGAGATCCTGGGGGTAGAGCGGGGTGAATCGGTAGGTGCATCGCAAACAAGCTTTAGCGCGGCAACTTTGGCCAGCAATTTGAAGGAAACGCTTTCGATTTATGCAGATTTGGTGCAGCGTCCTCATCTGCCCAAGGATCAGTTGGATGCGGGCAAACTGGTTTGCCTGCAGGAGATACGAGGTGCAGAAGATGAGCCAAGCCAGCGGCTGATGGCCAGGCTACGTCACAGAGCGTATCCCGAGCCATGGGGAAGAGCGAGCCACGGCAGCGAAGAAGGAGTTTCGGACAGCTCGGAAGCCGATGTTCAGGACTACTGGTCGCGGACTTATCAGCCTCGAGGCTCGATTCTAGCTGTGGCAGGCAATTTTGATTGGGATGAGATCGTCGAGCACGTCGAAGCGCTGTTTGGCGATTGGAAACCCCTCGACACAGCTGCAGTGTCGGAATCGGTTGCCAGTCGAAGTTCGGAGCATGAGCCGTATGATTCGAACCAATGCCACATTGGCATTGCATTTCCTAGCGTGCCCTACCGTGACCCCGAGTATCTACGGGCTTGGGCGGTTGTCGGCGTTTTGAGCGGAGGCATGAGTTCGCGGCTATTCGCTGAGGTTCGAGAGAAGCGGGGACTTTGTTACACGGTAAGCGCCTCACTGCAAACGCAGCGAGATCGGGCACGCGTGCTTTGCTATGCAGGCACCACGGCAGATCGGGCTCAAGAAACGCTCGACGTAACATGCGGCGAACTGCTGCGACTGCGTGACGGGGTAACGTCCGAGGAACTTGACCGCCTGAAGGCACGAATCAAGAGCGGGCTGATCATGCAGCAAGAGTCCACCAGCGCGCGAAGCAGCGTAATTGCTCGCGACTGGTATCACTTGGGACGAGTGCGAGCCTTGGAGGAAGTGAGCCGTTTGATCGATGAAATCCGTAGTGAAGACATTAACGATTTCCTGAAGGAGCATCCGCCCGCTGATTTCGTATTTGCCACGTTGGGGCCGAGTGCTCTCAATATTCCTGAGAATTATTAAGGATTCGTCGTAAGCTGCGCGACGACGAGCGAGTGTAAGGGAGAGGTATTTGGTGAGGTTTCTCAGTCACACCCTGGACAACGGACTAGAGATAGTAGCCGAGTGTAACGAGGCAGCTCATTCTCAAGGCATTGGGTTTTTTGTACGCACCGGCGCCCGCGACGAGACGGACGAACTTGCTGGCGTGAGCCATTTTCTTGAACACATGGTATTCAAGGGCACTCCGCGGCGCTCGGCCGAAGACGTGAATCGCGAATTTGATCAACTGGGCGCTCATTACAACGCGTTTACCAGTGAAGAGAATACGGTGTACTACGCGTCGGTGTTGCCCGAGTGCCAGGAAGCGACCGTGGATTTATTGGCTGATGTGATGCGGCCCAGCCTGCGCGCTGACGACTTCGAAATGGAAAAGAAAGTCATCATCGAAGAAATCCAGATGTACGCCGACCAGCCGCCGTTTGGCATGGATGACCATATTAAGGAATTGCACTACGGTAAGCATCCGTTGGCGCGGAGCGTGTTGGGAACAGTGCAATCGATAACAGCCTTGACGCCTGATCAGATGCGCGCCTATTTTGAATCGCGTTATTGCCCAAGTAATTTGTTTGTTGCGGCAGCAGGCAAGGTGGATTTTGAGGCCCTGGTCGATCAAGTGGCCAGTCGATGCGGTGGGTGGATCGATCGGCCCACATCGCGTGAGATAGATAAGGCGAATTCGGTATCGCAGTTTCAATGGGTACCGCGGGAGTCGGCAACCCAGCAATACGTGCTGCAGCTTGCTGACGCTCCTGCGTCCGAAGACAAGGATCGTTATGCTGCCAAGCTGTTGGCGACAGTTTTTGGCGACGATTCTGGCAGCCGGTTGTATTGGGAGATTGTTGATCCGGGGCTCGCTGAGAGCGCGAGCATGGGACATTACGAGTATTTGGGAGTCGGAATGTTCTTTAGTTGGCTGAGCTGCGACCCGGAAACAGCCAAGGCCAATCTCGAGCGGTTGAGTAAGTTGCAGGAAGTTGCGGAGAAAGACGGTTTTACGGCTAAAGAATTGCAGCAAGCCCAGAGCAAGGTGAAAGCTCGCGTGGTGTTAGGAAGCGAAAGGCCGCGAAATCGCCTGTTCCATGTTGGCGGCAACTGGATGCAACGTCGCGAATATCGCAGTGTAGCAGACGATCTGGCAGCTATTGACGAAGTTTCGCTCGATTCACTTCATAAGGTCTTAGAGAAGTTTCCACTTTCTCGGCATACCACCGTTACGATCGGCCCGATGACCGATTGGCCAGCTGAAGAGTAACTTGGCATGCATTGGCGAATGTGCGATTTGCTACAATTGTCGCCAGCCGCTGCCCCTAGAAGGGAAAGCCCCTTTTCGATTGCTTCCTGATCGGCTCATCGAATTCCAGACGGCAACCGATGTTGCTTTTTCGCCACATCGTATATAGCGACAATGCGATTAGTAACAACTTCTTCAGCTTAGCCCCAGTTGTGCCGGCACTCAATTCTAGCTACTGCTGCAGCTGCACGTATATGGGGCATTTCTTAGGCTAGACTTTTAGAAGGCCCGATGAGCCTACCCCCGCCTGACGAGCTGTAGTGGTTTCCTGCGCCGAATCCACATCGTAAGAGGTAGGGGTCAGAAAGTGACCTGGGCAAACTAGCTTAAAAAAGTGGCGGCATTGTTTTTTGGAGGTCGAGTTGTGATGTCTATTCCTGCAGACGCAGTAATGATTGAAGGAGCAGCAGAAAAGGCCAAGTCGACAGGGCGAGTGTTGTGGGTAGACGACGATCCCAATCTGGCCGCGGGATTTGCGCGTCGACTGAAACGCTACAATATCCAAATCATGCATGCATTCGATGGCATGCAAGGCTACTGGATGGCGCTGAATCAAAAGCCGGATGTAATCGTCACCGATTTGAAGATGCCCAAGTGGCCAGGCAATGACCTGGTGGAGTGTTTGAGTCTGAACCGCGAATTGGCTGGAATACCCACAATTGTTGTCAGCGGGCACGCAGGAGCAGCTGAAAAGAAGAGATTGGAAGCGATGGGTGTTGTCGCGGTGCTCGAAAAGCCGGTGGGCCTGGAAGATCTATTGGTGGAGTTGAGGAAATTCCTATCACTCTGACAGGTCGAACTCACGGGGCAAACGAAATGGCGCCAGAGCAGCTGCTATACCCTAGGACTGCTGATACCAGCTCTTCAGAGCCAGACGGCAGCGACGTGCATACCGAGTTACTATCGGTGAAGAAGGAATTGCGCGGCGCTTTAGAGCGAGAGAATTGGCTACGAAGAACCATTGATACAGCCAATGACGCGTTCGTTTCGACGACCGTAATGGGAGAGGTTCTAGAATGGAACTCCAAGGCGGAGCAATTATTCGGATGGAGTCGCGCCGAAGTCATCGGAAAGCATTTGAGCGAAACCATATTTCCTCCCAGTGTTTCTGATAACGGTGCGGGTGGCCTGCAACACCTAATCCAGGTGAGAAGCGAAGGCAAACGCGTTGAAACGAAGGCGCGCACACTCGATGGCGACGAGATCTCAGTGGAAGTTTCCATTTCTCCGATGCGCGAAGGAAGCTCCTTTGTACTGAATGCCTTTATTCATGATATTACTTCCCGCAAACAGCTGCAGGCTCAGCTGACGCACGCTCAGAAACTCGAGTCGGTAGGTCAGCTGTCGGCTGGCATAGCGCATGAGATTAACACGCCTACGCAATATGTAGGAGACAACACCCGCTTTCTCGAAGAGTCGTTCGAGGAAATTTTGGGTGTTTTGAATTGCTTCAACGAGCTTCTCCAGGCTGTGGAAGGACAAGGCGACGTGGCAGCGGTAGTGGCGAAAGTCAAGAAGGTATCAGAAGCGGCAGATCTTGAGTATCTGAAGAAGGAGATCCAAGATTCGATTAAGCAATCGCTAGAAGGAGTAAGCCGGGTAGCCTCTATCGTGCGTGCAATGAAGGAGTTTTCGCATCCTGGCTCAGCTACCAAGACACCGACGGACATTAACAAGAACATCAAGAACACAATCACCGTCGCCACGAACGAATGGAAGTACGTGGCAAAGATGGTCACCGAGATGGACGACGAGATGCCGCTTATTCCATGTTTGCCCGGCGACCTCAATCAGGTGATTCTGAATCTGATCGTCAATAGCGCCCACGCCATAGCGGAGGCCTTGGGGAAAAACCCGACTGAAAAGGGGACCATCACGATCAGCACTGCGCTAAGAGACAACTTCGCAGAAATACGAGTGCAAGACACAGGGGCAGGCATTCCCGAAAGTATTCGACGACGGATATTCGACCCGTTCTTCACCACCAAAGGGGTCGGCGTTGGGAGTGGCCAAGGGCTCGCGATCGCACGTTCCGTAATTGTGGATAAGCACGCCGGAACGATTGACGTGAACAGCGTCGAGGGACAGGGAACCACATTCTTAGTTCGACTGCCTTTGGAAGAGCAGTCAGCGCTTGCAAACGAAAAGCATGATCGGAAAAAGAAAGATTCAAAATGACGAAGACAGAAATGACAACGCGCATACTTTTTGTCGATGATGAGCCCAAAGTACTGAGCGGACTGCGTCGAATGTTGCGCGCCTATCGGAGCGAGTGGACAATGGAGTTCTGCGAAGGCCCCGAGCAGGCGCTTGCCATCATGTCCCAGACTCCTTACGACGTCGTGATCACCGATATGCGTATGCCCGTGATGGACGGAGCGGATTTGCTTACCGAGATCCGCGAACTCTATCCTGGGACGATCCGCATCGTGCTCAGTGGACAATCTGAGCAGGAACGCATTTTACGGGCCGTGGGGCCAGCTCATCAGTATCTTTCTAAGCCATGCGATCCAGAGTTCTTGCGAGCTACGATCAGACGAGTGAGCCTGCTAAGCCAGCGTATCCAAAAGCCAGAAATGAAGGCGCTAGTTTCGCGAATGGACTCGCTGCCTTCACTCCCGAGCATCTACTTCGAGTTGCTTGAGGAACTCAAGAGCGAAGATGCATCGGTCGATTGCGTCGGCAAGCTGATTTCGAAAGATGTGAGCATGACGGCCAAAGTACTGCAGGTGGTGAACTCATCCTTCTTCGGGTTGCCCGTCCATATTAACGACGCACAGCATGCCGCGGCGTTATTGGGGCTCAACACGCTGAAACCCTTGGTGCTCACGGCAAGCATCTTCCGTCAGCTAGAAGATTCGCGAGTCTCGGCAGCTTACTTGGAGCAAGTCTTTTCTCACAGCCTTGAGGTTGGGGGAATCGCCAAGGCCTTAGCAAAGGCAGAAGGGCTGGGCAAGGAATCTGCGGACAACGCATTCATAGGCGGCGCTCTGCACGACGTCGGCAAAGTTGTACTGGGCGACAATTTTGGGCAGGAATATGTGGCGCTATGTCAAGACTCGGAAGCTCAAGGTAATTCGACTAGTGAGTTGGAGAGAAAGCAGTTTGGCGCCACCCATGCAGACGTCGGTGGATTTCTCTTAGGGCTCTGGGGACTGCCTCAAGAGATTATCGAAGCGGTGGCCTACCATCACGAGCCCGATACAGGCATTGATGAAGGCTTCAGCACTTTGAGCGCTGTGTATGTTGCAAATCTTCTATGTTCAGAGAAAGCGAAATCGGAGGGACAAGAGAGCCTCATTGACGAAGGCTACCTTGCCAGGCTTGGCTTGCAGGATCGGGTCGAAGCATGGCGTCAGATTGCGGAAGAATTGGCTGCCCCCGTGTAGTTGGCATCATGCGAGTGAACAAAACATGAGCTCAAAAAAAGTGTTGCTGGTCGACGACGACCCCAATGTACTCAAAGGCTACGAACGGCGCTTGCGTAAGCTGTTCGAGATAGAAACCGCTTTGTGCTCGGAAGAAGCACTTACGGCGGTCAACTTTCTTGGGCCGTTTGCCGTGATCGTTTCTGACATGAACATGCCTCGTCAAAACGGGATAGAGCTTCTGAAGCGATTCCTCCGAGAATCTCCTGAGAGCGTGCGAATCATGCTGACGGGCAACGCCGATCAGCAAACGGCAACCGACGCGATCAATGAAGGACGTGTCTTTAGGTTTCTCAACAAGCCGTGCGATACCGAGAGGCTTGCCGTAGCGATCGCAGACGGGCTCGAGTACCATCGGTTGATCGTCGCAGAACGCGAACTGCTCGAGCAGACAGTGCACGGGAGTATCAGTATGCTCACAGAGATTCTCTCGGTGACAAACCCAAGCGCCTTTGGCCGCGCAACTCGAATACGGCGCATCGTCAAAGAACTAATCAAATTTGCCAAGTTGGAGCAGCCCTGGGAATGTGAAATGGCAGCCATGCTCTCCGAGGTGGGATGTGTGACTGTGCCAGCGGAAGTTTTGGAGAAGGCACAACGCGGAGACCCACTGTCAGGGCACGAAGTAGTGCTTCTCTCGGGTAGATATCATTTAGCTCACGATCTGATTAGGCAGATACCACGTTTGGAGAATGTTGCCGAGATCGTGGCATGGCAGGACGATTCGAAAAGCTCGGAGGTGAATCTCGACGAGATTCCGTTGGCTGCACACCTGCTTAAGATTGCGCGCGAATACGACGTACGAATGCAAAACGATGTGGGACCTTCGATTGCTTTAGACCAAATCGCACACCAGAGCGGGAGCTATCATCCCACCGCCATTAACGCTCTTCGACAATTGGTCGACAAGCAGCCCGAGTACGAAGCGCGCGAGGCAGTACTCGCGCAGCTGGAGGTCGGCTGGGTTTTTTCTGAGGACGTTAAAACCACTGAAGGGATTCTTCTCGTCAAGGCGGGCCAAGAAATCACATCCTCACTGCTGTTGCGTCTCCAGAGCAATGCCCACTCGATGTCGATAGTTGAGCCACAAAACGTGCTAGTACCAATCGAGGAATTCGCCAAAGAAGAACTAGTAGCAGCATTTTAAGAATTCGCCACAAGAAAACCGGAACAGGGAATCGACATATGACCGATAACGTACTGCTCGTAGATGACGACCTGAATCTGCTGCGAGGCTTGACGCGCGCGTTACATCAGCAACCCTACGAGATAATGACCGCTGGCTCGGCCGAAGAGGCACGCGATATTCTCAAGCGTTGGCCAGTCAGTCTGGTCGTTAGCGACGAAAACATGCCGGGCACATCGGGAACCGAATTCATGGCCTGGATCGTTAAGCAATGTCCCGACATTGTGCGGATCGTGCTCACGGGAAGCGAATCGCCAGAAACTGCCATGCGGGCAATCAACGAAGGTTTTGTGTACAAATACTTTACCAAGCCATGTGACACTTTTGAATTGGCGATGGCAATCAGGACTGGGTTGGAAGCTCGCGAGAGAATGTTGGCAACGAAGTGAAAACTAAGCTCGGCACGGTTAGCCGCGAAGATAACTTTCGAGTTCGTTTTGCTCGAACCAGGCAGCGTCCCATGGTTCGTCGGTAAGAGCCTGGCGACTTCTATCAGGGATCACGTAAGCCTGACAGTCAACGGCTGAACCATCTTCGGTAGTCACTCGGACGGAGATGCGCTGATAGAGATCGGATTCATACGCATCGAGTTCGAATAAGGTTTCTTCATCAATGTCGTGATAGACAACGCCTGGACTCAGGCTGTCGGCGTCTGCATAGACCATACCGGGAATAACCGAATCGCGCAGACGGTAAACGGCAAACCCCCGTAATGTAGCAGGCTGCGAACGGAATTCCCCAATTGCGATGCGTCGCCAGACTTCGGCGAACATCAATGTACCGTAGGTGAACAAAGACACAGACATGGAGACTGGGATGAGACTGGACGACGAGGGAAAGACGTAACAGAAAACCTCAACAGTTTACCGAAAGAGGCTGACAACTGCCACTATAGACGTTGTTCAGCTTATTCAGCCCATTATAGGCAGCTACTTTATAGCATTCTGCTAGCGTGGGGAAGTTGAAAACATTGTTGATAAAGTATTCCACGTCTCCATCGAGCGCCATGACAGCCTGACCGATGTGAATGAGCTCAGTGGCGCCGGTGCCGATCACGTGAACTCCCAGGAGTTTGTGGGTTTTCTGGTGGATGAGCATCTTGAGCATGCCAAGCTCATCGCCCAGCAATTGGCCCCGGGCGATTTCCCGGTAGTTGGCAATACCCGATTCGTAGGGAATTCCTACGGCGGTGAGCTGTTCCTCGGTCTTGCCGACCATCGAGATCTCGGGAACGGCATAGATGCCATAGGGGAAGAGCGCTGAATTGTAATCGCCATCGCTGCAACCGAAGGCGTGGCAAATAGCTCGACGTCCTTGCTCCATGCTAGTAGAAGCCAGCGCAGGAAAACCGATAACATCGCCAGCGGCATAGACATGATCGACGTTGGTTTGATAATGCTCATTGACCTTCAATCGCTCGCGGTCATCGTATTCGATTCCAACTCGGTCGAGCCCCAGTTGGCTGCATACTCCTTGACGTCCGACAGCGTAGAGCAATGTTTCGGCATAAATGACTTTTCCTGATTCCAGTTTGGCTTCTACTAGCTGATGTACGGCGCCGTTTTGAACCTCAGTCTGGCTGATTTCAGCAACTGTTTCGCCAAGCCGAAGCGCGATTCCGCGCTGGCGCATGAAGTATTGAAATGCATCGGAGATTTCCTGATCAAGGAATCCCAACACCTTGTTGCGACCTTCGATTAAAGTCACCTGCACACCGAGGGTCGCCATCATGCAAGCATATTCGGTGCCGACGACCCCGCCGCCTACAACGATCATAGACTTGGGCAGGTGATCGAGATGAAGCACCTCGTCGCTGGTGAAGATCGTTTTCCCATTGAAAGGAACAGTGTCTGGCCGCGCGGGCCTAGTGCCTACCCCCAAGAGAAAATAATCTGCTGAAATCAAAGAGTCGCCGTCGGGGCCTTCGATGACGATTTCGGTCGGACTGGCAAAGCGGGCTTTTCCCCAGAGAAGATCGACGCCGTTACGGTCAAATTGATGTCGTATAACCTCCCACTCGTGCCGGATTACTTGGAGCGAGAAACTCACCAAGTCGGCGATTGTGATGTCTTTTTTGATGCGGCAGGCCTGGCCGAAGAGCCCTCGGCGTCCGTCGCCGGTGAGGTGCAAGACGGCCTCGCGCAGCGCTTTGGAGGGGATCGTACCGGTGTTTATCTGGGCGCCGCCGAGCACCTGTTTTTTCTCGACAATGGCGACCCGCTTTCCGAGCTTTGCGGCTTGAATGGCCCCTTTTTGCCCTGCAGGACCCGTGCCAATGACTATGCAATCGTAATGTTTCATCGCTTATTTCTCATTCTGCCTGAGTTGGACGCATGGCAACCTCGGTGGAAAGCGTGCGGGCAGAGCAAGCGTCTGCTCTCGCCTACAGCGAACATCGACGCCCGGCTAGGACGTCCTTCAGAATATCAAACCTTGCCGGTATTATCGTCAGGCTAGGCGGGCGAAAGCTCGCGACGTAAAACGGTTGTAGGGATTGATCAAGGTTCGAGGTCGGGAGAGAGTGCCATGTCGTTGTTTGAGGCTTCAGAAGCAGAGAATCGGCGCGGCGCGCAACCTTTGGCCAGGCGAATGCGGCCGAGATCGCTAGATGAGTTCGTGGGGCAACGACAGTTTCTTGGCGAGGGCAAGCTGCTCTGGCGGTTGATCCGCGCGGACCGGTTGACCGCCCTGCTCTTCTATGGTCCGCCAGGAACCGGCAAGACAACGCTGGCGTATTTGCTGGCAGCCGAGACGCGATGTCATTTTCGCCAACTCAATGCCGTAACCAGCGGCGTGAAGGATTTGCGACAAGTGCTTGATGAAGCGCGCGACCTGCTTTCGGCCGAGGGGACAAGGACTTTGCTTTTTGTTGACGAAATCCATCGGTTCAACAAATCTCAGCAAGATGCTTTGCTGCCTGATGTCGAGGACGGCACAGTGATTTTGGTAGGAGCGACGACCTCCAATCCGTTCTTTGCAGTCAATAGCGCGCTAGTCAGCCGCAGCCGAGTGTTCGAATTTCAACCTTTAGAAGAGGAAGACATCAAAGTGCTGCTGCAGCGTGCCCTAGCAGATCGTGAGCGGGGGCTGGGCAACATTGCAGTGAAGCTACATGAGGAGGCAGCGGATTTTCTTGCCACAACATGCGATGGCGATGCCCGGCAGGCGTTGAGTGCATTGGAGATAGGCGTCCTTTCGACAGCAAGCCGACCAGTCGAGTTTACGATTGAACTTGCGAGTGAATCGGTTCAGCGAAAAGCAGTACAGTACGATCGGGACGGCGACGCGCATTACGACTCGATCAGCGCCTTGATCAAGAGCATCCGGGGAAGCGACCCTGACGCGGCGATTTATTGGTTGGCGCGGATGCTCGAAGGGGGCGAAGATGTGCGGTTTCTCGCGCGTCGGCTGGTGATTCTCGCGAGCGAAGATGTCGGCAACGCCGATCCACAGGGCTTGGTCATTGCGGTAGCAGCGATGCAGGCTTGCGAGTATGTGGGCCTGCCGGAGTGCCAATTGAGCCTGTCCCAAGCGGTGACCTATCTGGCTTGCGCCCCAAAATCGAATGCAGCGACCGTAGCAATCGGAGAGGCTCGGGCCGACGTGCGCGAGGGCCGCACGACGCCAGTACCCGTCTATTTGCGAGAAGGCCATTATGCCGGGGCAAAGCGTTTGGGACATGGCCAAGGATACCAGTATTCGCACAATGAGGTGGATGGGGTCGCAACGCAGGATTACTTAGGCGTCGACCGGGAATACTACCGCCCGGTGCACCGGGGATTCGAGCTAGAACTGGGCGAGCGATTGGCGGCAATTCGTGCCAAGCTGCGCGGGGAAAGTTAATCTTGGATGCTTTCGACCGGAACGGTCGGGCTATTGAATGGGCTTCAAATGGTTTGCTGCGGGTTTACGTCGGAGCGCACAACGGCGATAATCGGGCCTCCACAGTGTCTTTCGACTTTCGCATTGGCAATCAAATCCCTAAGAATCAGGAAGCGAATAAATAATGATTACAGTAGGCATGAACTATCACGTTATTGAAGGTAAGCAACAAGAATTTGAAGAGAAGTTCGCAGGGGTAATTGATGCCTTGAACGCTGCTGAAGGGCACACCAGTTCGACGCTATGGAAAGATACAGCCGACAGCGCTTCCTACTTGATAACCAGCGAATGGTCTGACGAGCAGGCGTTTAACAATTTCATTCGTAGCGAGGCATTCCGCGCAGTGACGAACTGGGGAAAAGAGCAGATTCTCTCGGGCCGACCGCAGCACAAGATCTATAAGAGCTAAAAGCCAGGCAAAACTTGCTTGATGGCTCGTCCTGTGGCGCGTACTGCTCTGTCCGCCTCGCGCAGAGGTAAGTTGCAGGCAGCGGTTCTCGATCCATTGCGCCAGGAGTCCATAGTAAGTCGTAGAATTCCATGAGCCTCGAGTTTACTCAACTAGGAGTGCAGCACGATCAAGTAGCCGTCGTACTTGTCGATCATGGCTCGCGACGTGACGAAAGCAACCACCTGTTGCTCGAGGTAGTCGAGGCTTATCAGAAACATGCGGATTGGAGAATCGTTGAACCAGCTCACATGGAGCTAGCCGAGCCCTCAATTCTCACGGCCTTCCGGCGCTGTATCGAACTCGGCGCTGAGCTGGTGATTGTCTTCCCTTACTTTCTGGGACCAGGGCGGCATTGGAACTCAGACATCCCTCGTCTAGCGGCCCAAGCGGCTGAGGAATGCGGCGGGGTACGGTACTTGGTTACTTCTCCGCTAGGCCTCCATAGATTGATGATGCAGGTGATCGACGAGCGCATTGCAGAAGCTATCGACCAACCAACCGACTGCTAGCACGCAGCAGCGGATAAAGTTTAACGCCTGCGCAATTTCTGCCGATAGGAAGGGATGTGGGATTGTAGATGTTTGATTGCTGGCATTCGAAGGGCCACTTTTGGGCTTCGCAACCGAACATCACACCTCAACCATTCCAGGAGCTTCAAGAATATGACTCTTCGCCTCTGCCATTGGACCATTCTACTGGCTACGATCGCGCCTGCTTTCCAACTTTATGCCGACGAGCCATTCGTTCCTGGCACGGGAGTTCGAGTCGAACAGGTTGGCGACGACTTCGAAGATCCCCATTGGCAATACGTCATGAACGGTAAAAAAGCAAGTCACGAGCAGGACGAAAACCAACGTCCTCCTGGCGGCAAGGCGACCAATGGCCGCTGGCACGAGAGCGCACTGCGTGGGCAGCCTGATGTCGTCAAGCGAGTGAACACCCCTCCCGGCGGCGCGGAAGGCAGCAAGGGAGCCATGCTGATGGCCACGCGGCTCTCTGGAGTGCCAGGCACAATTGCAGGCACCCAAATGCAGGATGATCTCATTATGGGGGTCTCATCCCGAATTGGTCGCGCAGTACCGGTTGCCTGGAGCCCC
This sequence comes from Planctomycetales bacterium, assembly GCA_020427155.1. Taxonomy (GTDB): domain Bacteria; phylum Planctomycetota; class Planctomycetia; order Pirellulales; family Lacipirellulaceae; genus Bythopirellula. Next base: position 37,864 of record JAGQOW010000023.1, read on the forward strand.
AGTTGCACGGTGCAGGTGTATTTGCCGGAGTTTGACAAGTGGGAAAATCGTACCGGAGCTTCGTTCGGAATTCGGGCCGACGTGCGAGGCCGCGATCGCCAGGGCTCGGTTGAACCTTACTGGCCTGGATTCTTCCTGCTGTTTCGCAGCGAAACGAGTAAGCAATTCGACAAAGACTTTGCGCAGATCGCAGTACGTGCGCAGCAGAATGGCCGCGATCTGCCTGGTCCAAAAATCTACGAGCCTGGCTGGTGGACTTTCGGGATGTCGTTTACTCCAGACGGACAAGTTCATTTCTATGCGAGCGAGGGAGTCGACGATTTGACCGAGGACGATCATCTCTATTCAGGTTTACCCTACGGCTCGAAGGCAATGTTTTTCGACAACTTTTTCTTCGATGTGGCAAATTGGGAGAATGGCAAATCCTGGTCGACACCTTGGGTGGTCGACAACGCGGAGTTCTATGTCATTCCGCCAGAAGGAAGAACACTGGCCAACCTTGTGCAACCCGGGCGGAGGTCGGTGGCACACCATTCGAAACCCAACGCCTTCGAACGGTTCTTTGGATTGCGTTGAACGGCGACCGAGGCAACGGGACCGTAGTAGGCCCCAAACCTGGAACGGTCTGTTATGATGCCGGCTGGCAAGTCCTATTCATCTTGATTTCTCCAGCCGACACTCGCCATTGGTTATGACCGCATCTCTGTGGGATTTCTGGATCGACGTTGGCGGCACTTTTACCGACTGTTTGGGCCGCTCGCCCGTTGGGCAAGTGCTGCGTCATAAGCTCTTGAGTTCAGGAGTTACCAAAGGAGTGGTTGGCGACGGCTCGACGCGCGACTGCATCGTCGACCCGTTCAGACGCGGCAACCCTACCGGCTTCTGGAAGGGATTCGAGATCTCCTTGCTGGACGCCGCAGGCCAGTCTGTCGCGCAAAGCACAATCGAACACTGCGATTGCTCAACGGGGAACCTCTTCCTGGCTCCCCCTTTGCCTGAACCGCCCGAGGCAGGCACTTGTTACGAATTGACTTGCCATCTGGAGGCGCCGATCGTCGGCATAAGGTACTTGCTTGGCTTGCCGCTAAACGAGCCGGTTCCTCGTATTCGATTGCGCCTGGGGACGACTCGGGGAACGAATGCCTTGTTGACGCGTAGCGGAGCGAGAACAGCGCTGATTGCGACGCGTGGATTCGGCGACATGCTTGAGATCGGTTATCAAGACCGACCGCGACTGTTTGAGCTCACCGTTCGCAAGGAGCCGCCGCTGGCAGAAACGACACTGGAAATTGACGAGCGCGTCACCGTCGCCGGAGAAGTGTTAAGAGCACCTAATGCAGGCGTAATACGGCAGCAGCTTGAGAATCTAAAAGCGCAAGGCGTGCAGTCTCTCGGTATTTGTTTGTTGCATGCAGATTTATTCCCAACTCACGAGCAGTTGGTTAAGGAAATTGCAACAGGGGTCGGCTTTGCAGAGATTAGCTGTTCAAGCGAAATAGCCCCGTTGGCAAAAGTCGTGTCGCGTGGCGAAACGACAGTTGTCGACGCCTATCTCAACCCGGTGTTGCTCGATTATGTTTTTCAACTGAGAAACGCTTTGCCAGGCAGTCAGATCCGCCTGATGACATCGGCCGGTGGATTGGTTGCCGCCGAAGCGTTTCGTGGGCATGAAAGCGTCTTGTCGGGACCTGCCGGAGGAGTTGTCGGCTATGCCCAGGTAGCAAGTCAGGCGGGGTTTGAGCGTGCGATAGGATTCGACATGGGCGGCACAAGCACCGATGTGTCGCGTTTCGACGGTAGTTATGAATATGACTTTGAAACACGTAAGGCAGGGGTGCGCCTGGTAACTCCTACTCTAGCGATCGACACGGTGGCAGCCGGCGGAGGATCGCTGTGCGGCTTTGACGGGGCCAAATTGACAGTTGGACCCGAGAGCGCTGGCGCAGAACCTGGACCGGCCTGTTACGGCCGCGGTGGACCGCTGTGTGTAACCGATCTCAATTGCTACTTGGGTAGAATCGCTGTTGACCGATTTCCATTTGCGCTCGACCGCAATGCGGTTGAGCGGCGATTGGAATGTCTGGCCGAGAAGGTTGCGTCAGAAACTGGCGAAGTGCTTTCGCAACGGCAATTGGCCGAGGGATTGCTAAGAATTGCCAACGCGAACATGGCGCAAGCCGTGCGCGGAATTTCGGTAGCCAAGGGGGCAAACCCAGCCGACTATGTGCTGGTATCGTTTGGAGGGGCAGCAGCACAGCACGCTTGTGCAGTCGCTCGGGAATTGGGGATGAGGCAAGTGCTGAACCATCCTGACGCGGGAATTCTTAGCGCGTATGGTATCGGCCAAGCCGATGTCGAACGCCATGCCGTGACAGGAATTGGAAGAACTGCAGACGCAATTGATCAGTCGGAGTTGGAACAGATCTTAGATCATCTGGCGAAAGAACCGATCACCCAAGTTGCACAAGAAGGTTTTCTGCCAGCGCAAATCCAAGTCCGACGTACTCTTGACTTGCGCTACGCCGGAACTGACGCAACGCTAAATCTACCGTACGAGCCTGAGTACGTCTCGTCGTTTGAAAAGCTTCATCGCCGACAGTATGGTTATGCCCACTTCGGCCGATCGGTAGAATTGGTAGCTGCCAGGGTGGAAGTCATAGGGCAAACCGAACACGCAAGCCAGCGTTCGGTAAAGTGCAGGGCGCGCGAACGTGTCGCCAGCCGCTACGTCGTCGCGTGCTTTGACAATATCGAAATGCGAACTGGGCTGTTTGACCGCGAGGCACTTCGTCCGGGAGACAAGATTACCGGCCCCGCGATCATTGCCGAGAATCACTCGACGATCGTGCTTGAGCCCAACTGGGTAGCAGAAACCCTTTCTGCAGGTGAGTTGCTTCTTACCGACCTTGGCACCAATAAGCAGAGTTCCAATGATGCAGCCGCCGTAATGCTAGAAGTTTTCAACCAGTTGCTGGCTGGTATTGCTGAGCAGATGGGGCACGTGTTGCGGCGGACTGCATTGAGTGTCAACGTCAAAGAGCGACTGGACTATAGCTGTGCGGTTTTCACTGCCGAAGGCGAACTGGTAGCAAACGCGCCGCATGTGCCAGTACATTTGGGCGCAATGGGAACTTCGGTTCGCGCCATGCTAGCCGACACTCCGCAAATGGCACCTGGCGACGTTTTTGTAACGAACGATCCGTACCGCGGCGGTTCGCACTTGCCAGACGTGACAGTGGTAACTCCGGTTCATCACCCTGGCACAAAGCAGTTGCTGTTCTTTACGGCCTGCCGGGCACATCACGCCGAAATAGGCGGTAGTCGTCCTGGCTCGATGCCTCCTACTTCGCAGAGTCTGGCAGAAGAGGGCGTGCTGATCTCAAGTTTTGCCCTGATTCGCGACGGGGTGTCCTATGAGGGTGAGTTGCAACGGCTGCTTACGACTGGCCGGTATCCCTCGCGGCGCGTAGAAGAGAATCTCGCTGATCTTCGGGCCCAGGTTGCGGCGAACCAACACGGGGCCTTGCAACTGCTGGAACTAGTCGAACGTTACTCGCTGCCAGTGGTTGAAGCAAACATGCGAGGCATTCAAGCGGCGGCAGAAACTAAAGTCCGCCAAGCGCTTCGTCGATTCGACCAGCGGGCTTACCGATTTCAAGATTCTCTTGAGACCTTGAATGGACTGCGTGTGCCAATTGCTGTAGAGATTACCCTATCTTCCAAGGTAGATGCTCCTGCTGCGACCATCGACTTTACAGGCACTGGCGAAGTTGACGCTGGCAATTTGAATGCGAATCGAGCGATTGTCACTGCGGCGGTCCTGTATGTACTCAGATTGCTGGTCGACGAAGAAATTCCCCTTAACGAAGGAGCGCTACGCGCGGTTGAGATTGTCTTGCCTGAAGGATTGCTGAATCCCTCGGCTGGCGAAACCTTAGAGACCACGCCAGCCGTATCTGCCGGAAATGTGGAGACGTCGCAGCGGGTAGTCGATGTCTTGCTGGGAGCGTTCGGCCTGGCAGGCGCCAGCCAGGGCACCATGAACAATGTGCTGTTCGGCAACGATTCGTTTGGCTACTACGAAACCATCGGCGGAGGAACAGGCGCCACCGCGGCCGGACCTGGTGCGGACGCGGTGCAGGTTCATATGACAAACACACGAGCAACCGACCCCGAGATACTCGAGCGGCGACTTCCAGTGCGGTTGTGGGAGTTTAGCATT
>JAGQOW010000023.1:42095-47113 GCA_020427155.1 Planctomycetales bacterium
AGGCGGAGCGGGCAGGCATCGAGGTGGCGAAGGGGTTGTACGCCGCTTGGAGTTTTTGGAGCCGCTCGAATTGTCCCTCATCACCCAGCGACGCGGCCAGCACCCACCGTATGGAATGGCGGGTGGCAAACCTGGCGAGCCTGGAATCAATCAATTAATCAAGGTGGACGGATCGATTGTCACCTTGCCGGCGATTTGCCAGCGATCTGTTACTCCCGGCGAACTACTGATCATCCAAACGCCAGGAGGCGGCGGATATGGGAAACCTGAATAGCCTGCTAAGCAAGCAGCAGGTCTACTACTCGGTTTTGGCGGCAGGGCCATGAACCGGTTGGCACCAGGCCTGCGTGAAATCGCCTACTTCAGAGGGGTTGGGGTGTTCCGTAGATGAAGTCACTCGTGCTCGGACGTACAATTCGTCGCCTTGAAACCGGTATTCTGCTTTCGGACCAGAGACGACGGCCAGCGTTTCGCCGATGTCGTTGCTATAGCGGCGCGTGGCTCGGACCTCTTTGCCTTCGTCGTCGAGTATAGGCTGGCTTGTGCGATCGAAGTTGCTTCGTGTGCCAACAAACTCGATCGTATACGTTTCTCCTTCAACGGCCTCGACCTCGACGGAGAGGAACTCATCGGAAGCCTGGACGCTCTTTAGGCTGACTCCGCTGGAGGCATAAAAGCGGCCCGCTTCGAGAGATTCGATGAGAGCGGTAGCGGTGAGTTCCGAAGCCAAGACTTCGACCCAGCCACGCCCGGGATTACTGTGACGGCTAGGTATTTCGTGGTAATCGTGGCCATCGTCAACCGCCAGTCCGTACATGAGAGGCAGGTTCAACTCGACAAGTCGCCAGGTGAGAATGATATCCCAGATGCGTTCGGTACCTGCGTGGCGGTCGTCTCCTGAGTTTCTTACTCCAGGATGACCGTTGTAGACCTCGAAGAAGTTCTCCCCCACAACGCGCATGAGGTCTTCTGCTGTGACGCCGAATCCATAGTTGGGGTGATTTAGATGAATGATCATTGGCTGGCCGGTGCGCTGGCGCTGAGCCAGGGCTGCGCGAACATTGCTCTGGAGAGTCTCGAAGATGCCGGTGCCAGTCATCGGAGGAATGAGTTCTACAACATTAGATACGTTGAGATGAATGGGCGCCTCTTCAAAACGATCGCTGATCTCTTCTCCCTGAATCAGCAAGTAGCTGCCCGGTGCGTTGAATTGCTTGGCGACTTCGTCGAATCTGCGCAGCCGGACTTCGAGATCACCGTTCTCGGAGATCCGCTCCTCGACCAGGCCGGGGAACTGTATCTTGAGTTTGCCGTAGGCCAAGGGGCCGCCAGCCGTGTTTTTGACAGTTACCCAACGGTCGGAGTTAGCCAGGACATTGTGATCGGTAAAGACAAGAAAGTTGTAGTCGTGCTCGCGGTACCACAGGGCGATCATCTCCAGGTAGTCGTCGCCGTCGCTCCAGTGCGAATGGGTGTGCATATTACCTTTGAACCAGCTGAGCTGCTCGCCCGCTTCGAGCTTAAATTCCTCGGCGGTCGCTGCGGAATTCGAGATGTAGATAGTCGGAAGGGCCAAGAGTGGAATAAGCAGCGAAAGGCAGACTGCCACTTTGGATGAGTGGATCATAAGTAGTTGTCCTGGTGAGAGGCTCAAGCGAAAGGCCGGTTCGCCTAAGAAACTTGGAAATCAGCCTGGAAGTGGCAGGGCCTGGATTATAGACGCGGGGATGGCTTGACGACAGGTTTGGCAGCCGCTGGGCTTGCCGCTGACGGGGGAATGTAGACAATCGAGACGCGTATTGGATGAGTTTTCAGGGATTCCGCTCAGCGAGGTCCTTTGCCCGTATACCCTTTAATCTCCAGGTGCCATTATGCCGCGTAACAAGACGTACCAAAACGCTGCCGAGGCAATCGGCGATACCCCCATGATTCGGATTAACCGACTGGTTCCCGAGGGGCACGCGACGGTTTTCGCAAAATGCGAGTTCTTTCAGCCGCTTAACAGTGTGAAAGACCGTATTGGGGCGGCAATGATTGCTGCCGGCGAGCGCGACGGGAAGATCAATGCGGATACTCATATCGTAGAACCGACCAGTGGAAACACTGGCATTGCTTTGGCTTTTGTTTGTGCTGCCAAAGGCTATCGGCTGACGCTTACCATGCCGGAATCGATGTCGGTCGAGCGACGTGCCTTACTACGCTCAATGGGAGCCGAACTGGTTCTTACCCCGGCAGCAGGCGGCATGAAAGCAGCCATCGAAAAGGCCAACGAGCTCGCGGCAGCCGACAGCAATGGTTGGGTCCCAGGGCAGTTTGATAACCCTGCGAATCCGGCGATTCACGAGGCGACCACAGGCCCAGAGATTTGGGAAGATTCGGGACACGATATCGACCTGATTGTTGCTGGCGTTGGCACGGGGGGAACGATCACCGGTTGTTCGCGGTTTTTGAAATCGAAGAACGCCAATTTCAAGGCGATTGCTGTAGAGCCGACCGACTCGCCGGTGATCGGGGGCGGGGCTCCTGGGCCGCATAAGATCCAGGGAATAGGCGCCGGTTTTATTCCCGCCAACCTGGATACTTCGATCATCGACGATATCGTAACCGTGAGCAATGAAGAAGCTTTCTTGTGGTCGCGTCGATTGGCTAAAGAGGAGGGCATCATGGCTGGGATTTCGAGTGGCGCGAATATGTGTGCTGCGGCCAAAGTGGCTGCCCGACCGGAGTATGCTGGCAAAAGAATTGTGACCATCATGGCCAGCCTTGGCGAGCGGTACCTCTCGACGCCGTTGTTTGAAGGGCTGACGAGCTAGGGCCGGGTGCTGCGTGGCAGCTGGCTGATCTGGTTGACTTGAGTTTGTTGGAGTTTCGGGTGTCGCCAAGTGATTACCTGCCGGTCGTTGAGCCGCCAGCTCGGCCCCGATTGCCAGAATGGCTGCGCGTCAACTTACCAGCTGGCAGCGCCCAAGCAAGATTCAACGGAACTCTTGGGGTGGTGCAAGCAAACCAGTTGCACACAGTCTGCGAAGAGGCTCGTTGCCCGAATGTCCATGATTGTTGGGCACGCGGAACGGCAACTTTCATGATTGCGGGCAAGCATTGCACCCGCGGATGCCGATTTTGTTCGGTCGAAACCCACAAAGCGCCCGATCTGCCTGACGTAAACGAGCCTCAGCGGCTCGCTGATGCGGTGGAGCGGATGGGGCTGACGCACGTGGTCATCACCGTGGTCAACCGAGATGATTTGCCAGACGGCGGAGCGTCGCATTTCAAGAACTGCATCGAGGCGGTCCATGTTCGTTTGCCCAAGACTACCATCGAACTGCTGAGTAGCGATTTGGATGGCAACTGGCAGGCATTGAAGATGCTGTTGGACCAATTGCCTGTTGCTGTATTTGCACACAATGTTGAGTGTGTCTCTCGCCTCGACGCCCAGGTACGCGATCCGCGTGCCTCGTTTGGCAAGAGTCTCGACGTGTTGCGACGCGCCAAAGAGCAGCGGCCTGATCTCATGACGAAAAGCAGTCTGATGGTAGGGCTGGGAGAAACCGACGAAGAAGTTATCGTCGCGATGAATGAGTTCTGCCAGGCGGGCGTTGATATACTGACGATTGGCCAGTACCTGGCCCCCGGACGGCCTGGCAGCCGTTATCTGCCCGTAGATCGGTTTGTACGGCCCGAGCAGTTTCAAGAGTGGGCTGACAGGGCCCACAGAATGGGCTTCTTGGCCGTCGCCTCAGGCCCTCTGGTACGAAGTTCATACAGAGCTGGGATGTTGTTAGCAGAAGCCTCGGCTGCGGCTAGGCATGATCAGCAGTATCAGCCTGCCCCTCTATAGCGGCAGATTTGATTGGGATTCGTCGTCCAGCTTTTGATCGCTATAATCGATACGAACTGCTCTGAGTTGATAACTCCGATGGCACGTGAGGTTCCCTGGGGCGGGTCTGCCTCAGGGAATACCCAATACTATGGAATCAACGGCTACATTATTTGTCGCCGCGCCTGTCCCCAGGAACAAACTTACAGGAAGCAATCATGGCCACCCTTGAAGCCACTTCAACCGTTCAGCGAATTGGTGAAACTGCCGGCGAGATCTGGCGAATCCTCGACACCGAAGGCCCAATGAAGATGACTCAACTAGTGAAGCAAGCCAATGCCCCGCGCGATGTGGTGATGCAAGCCGTCGGCTGGCTCGCCCGCGAAGAGAAGATCACCGTCGACGAGCAATCGCGTAGCCGATTCATTTCGCTCTGCTAGTTGGGCTCTAGATTTTCAATTTGGCTGAAAAGACAGTGCGGTGTAACGAATTCGGCGTGTGCACGAAACGAGCAGGTCCCTTACTCAGCCACTGCAGCCGGCGCTGCTGGGTGTAGTTGTCGGCGGAGCCAACCAGGCCGGTCGGTAGTAATCGACCAGGCGCCAAACTGTTGATACTGTTTGGCGACGTCTATTTCGTTAACCGTCCAGACATGAAACTCATCGCCCCCGGCAGCTCGGAACTGGTCGATGAAGGCTTTGTCGACGAATTCGAGAAATGCCTTGCTTCCCAATCCGTCGGCGCCGAGGTGTTTGACGGTCGTTGCAACTTCGATAGCCGATGGTTGCCAGGCCCCGTCGTCTTGTTCTTTGTAACTGGTGAGCCAATGCGACCGAAGATGAGGCATGAGTTTCTCGCAAGCGGCGACTGTTTCTTTGTTGAAGGCGATAATGACGATTTGCTCGGGTGAAAGCGACGAAGCCGCAAGTTCGCGCTGGAGGGGCAAAACGATTTCCGGCCCCACTTTGAGTTCGATGAATACCTTCTTTCCAGCAGGCACAGTTTCAAGTACCTCTTCGAGAGTGGGAATTCGCTCACCACGCCATCGGTCACCTTTCCAGGCGCCTACGTCGAGCTTACGTAATTCGGCGAATGCAGTTTCCACCACGACGTGTTTGACCCCGGCGACGCGCTCGGTGTCTTTATCGTGAATGCAAACAATCTTTCCGTCAGCGGAGAGATAGAAATCGCCTTCAACACC
>JAGQOW010000248.1 GCA_020427155.1 Planctomycetales bacterium
AAACAGGATCAACAACGGTACGTACACAGGAGCCTCGAGCGACATGACTACGCCGAGCTTCTCCACAGCTGGGGCCGCCGGCGACGTCTGGTTGCACGCCAATATCTCGGGCAATCTGAATGACGGCGGTCAGGCGATTTTCGACATAGATATCAGCACCGATGGCGGAGCGAACTGGGTCAACAAGTTCCGCCGTATTGCCCCCGGAGCTGGCCGTAACTTTGCCAGCGGCGACTTCAACAGCGATCTCGACGTCGACGGCTTTGATTTTCTCCAGCTGCAAAGGGCGGCGAATTTTGCGGACTGCCTGACCTGCAATGGTTCTGACCCGCAGAACGCCCATGATGTGGAACAGTATCGAAGAGATTCGGAGCAACGGCTCTCCGATTGGTCCAAAGCATTCAACGGCGCCTACACTCCGTTGGTGGCTACCGTTGCCGCAAAGGACTCTGGCGGCGTCAATGGCGAGTTCGACCTGAATCTCGGCAATCTCGGCGGTGCAACCGACGTCAAGGTTCGGTTCCGACATTTTGAGTCGCGAGACGATGAATTCCTCGCCTTCGACAACGTCGTCGTCGACGAGGCTCCGCCTGCTGGCAGCGCGTCGCAAGTTATCTTCTCTGAAGATTTCAACGACATGCTCACCTTGGGTGCCGGCGGTCAAGGCCTCGGCAAGATGGGCGCTTACGAATTCGACGATGCCACTTCGTTCATCTTCGGATACGACTCGGGCCATGGCGGATCCCGCTCTGGCAAGTCTTGGGGTGCTCAAGATCGACCGACTCTCAATGATGCGGGAGCCGTAACCAACGCCAATGGCCGTTATCTGCTCAATACCGTGCAGCAGAAGGGTGTCAATCATCTCGGCCATCCCGTAGTCGAAGGACCTAATGGCGAAGTGCCATTCGCGATCATCGATCCCGAATCTGAGCCCGGCCCGCAAATCTCGGGCTCCTTCCAGAGCGAGCGGTTGCACACCACCATGCTCGATCTGAGCAACTACGACACCGTTATCCTCGAATGGGACGACGAAGTTGTTTGGGACGGCGACCCGTTTGCTGGCTCCATTGCCAGCGTGGTCATCATGGTGGACAACGGCGACGGAATTCCTAACAATTTTGACACGGTACTTAACGAACCCGATAAGTTTACCGACATCTATGAGCCGTACACCCCCTACGATCAGTTTGGCGGCACCTTGTTCGCTGGCGGCGATGACCCGATCTTCGGACACCACCGGATCGATATCAGCGCCGATGCAGCAGGGCTGAGCAATGTTTATATTGCCTGGCAGTTCCGGTCTTCGCGTACTGATTACTGGGCCGTCGATAATGTCCTGATCACGGGCGAGCTCGCTCCGGCCATCGCTGCCACGATTCCTGAACCTACCAGCTTGTTGCTGACAGTTCTCGGATTGCCACTACTGGGCATGCGACGCCGTCGCTTGCATGGCTAAGGTCGATAAAGTAAACGAAACCTGACAGCACGGCACAGTTCACACGAACTGTGCCGTGTTTTTTTGCGCTTCGCGCAGCAAGCAAGGGGCGTACCCTGCTATCGGCTGTCGACCTATGCGAGAAATCGCTGACTGAGCAAGAACTTCAATCGGCGTAATAAGTCAGCAGAACCTGCTTAATATGCGTCAACCATTGTTCCGCAAAATCCTTGTCATTCAGCTCGGTACCGAAGACATGGCTTAGCGACGCTTTGTTGGAGAAGTAGTATCCGCACAACGAACAGCAGGAAAGAATGATCATCAGGCTCTTCTCGGCGGTTACTTGCTTTCCCGCCTCTTCCCCTAACACCGAGGAGGCTTCTTCGAAGTATAGCCCCCGGAAGTTATCCAAGTCGAGCTGCCGGATCCCTTCCGCTCCCGAGGCATTCTCCCAGCGCAGGATAGACACAAACTCTGGATTCGCCTGCAGGAACCTGAAATACCGTTCTGTCAGGTTATCAATGTACTCTGCAATCGAAGGAGGCTTGGGTTCGGACTTCACGACAAGTTCACGAATTCGACCGTAGACTTCCTCTAACACCGCCATGTAGAGTGCGTCTTTGCTGCCAAAATAGTGGTAGATCATCCGGCAATTGACGCCCGAGGCCTGGCAGATTTCGTCGACGCTCGTGCCGTCTCGCCCCTTCACGGCAAACAGCTTGGTACCGGCCTTTAGCAACCGCCGGCGAGTCAATTCGGGATCGCGCTTGTTTGTCAGATTCAGAGCTTCTTTGGTCCCTACTGCCATACTAGTGCTTTCCCCGAGTGGTATCTGACAAACCAGAACTGATTCAATTCCTCACCCACCAGTTTAAATGGCTTCTGCTGCAACGGCAAGCTTCAGAACGGCCATCCAGGGCATAGAAATGCGAGAAAACTCGCATATTCGGCTCATCTTGCCATGACTTGCTATCACCAGCGCTTGCCGAACAAAAGACGGGGCAAATCACCAGCTGCCCAGCCGTCGCCTGGCGACCTGCCAGCCAACTAATTCCGCGACTGCAGGAATGCCATCACATCGGCCAGTTGCTGAAGCGTCAGTTGCTTGTCGAGCCCAGCGGGCATCACCGAGACGCTGCTGGGCAAGATTTCTTCGATTTCGTCGTGGGCCAGTCGCACCTCCTTGTCGGGACCGGTCGCCAACAGGATTCCCTCTTCCGTCTGTTCGCGAATCAAGCCGTTCAAGACAACGCCGTCAGCCGTCACGACAGTCGAGGGCTCATAACTGCGCACCAGGCTGGCGCTAGGAAATACAACCGCTTCGAGCAAGTCTCTTGCACTCCGAATCTTGGCGATGTGAGTCAGATCGGGCCCAACATTCCCGCCCAAATATCCAATCTCGTGGCAGGACGAGCAAGCCGCCTTGGCACTCATGAATACCAGTTGCCCGCGCCGAATGTCCCCCTCCGGCAGCGTTGCCAACAAGTGCTCCAAGTGCGCATGCTGCTCGGCTCGGTCAGTACGCAAAACTTCGTAAAGCCGTTCAGCTTTCTCAGCCACCGTTGCCGGGAATTTCGCCATCAGCGGCTTCAAACTCTCCTCTCGCAGCGCCGAGCGCGCCGGAGATGCGGCCAGAGCCGCCACCAACGCCGCCCCCAATGTTTCATCTTGCGAACGTTCAAACGCCTTGAGCAATCCTTCGATATCCAGCGGACTCACCGAGGCCAGCGTCTCAGTCAGTTCGATCAGCTGCCCGTTCGTAAGCACTGCCTTCACCAGTACGTCGACCGCCGCAGCACGGCTGCTCACTGGCTGCTCGCTATCGAGATTTTCACCCAACAAGCCCAGCAACCCTTCATCCACTTCTCGCAACCCACCTGGCACCGCCGCCAAGGCAGCTAGCCGCAAATCCTCAGGAGCATCCTCATTGTGTCCCAGGGCAACCAAGGCTACAGTGAGCGCCTTCACTCCACTCCCCTTGGCCGGCACCTTGCGGAGCACTGCCACGGCTTCACGAGTCAGAGCAATCTCGTCCGAGCGAACCAGTCGTTCCAATTCCACCAGCCAATCCATCGGCAGAATTTCATTGCCAGAATCTCCCATGACCTGCAATACGATCCTCTTCGCGTCTGCCGAATAATCCGAGCTACGCAGAACTCCCACCAAGAGTTCGAGAATGTCGGAGTCTTCTACAAACTGAAGCAGCCGCCGACGGAGATCCTCGCGCGACTGCGCAGCAGCATCAGAATCTGCATCCGCACCGGCTCCGCCCAGGCCAAGCAATGCTTCCTCGAAATAATCCACCAGCGCTGCGCCCCATTCCGGGTGCCTTGCTACGATCCAATCGGCAGTTTCTCGCAGCTTCGACTCACTCTCCTCTCGACGGGTCAGCAGAGGCACAATCTCAATTGGCCGCAGACCCCCGTCCGACA
>JAGQOW010000249.1 GCA_020427155.1 Planctomycetales bacterium
CAGACCGGCGCCCAGCGCGGTCTACGAACTGCTTCGCTTCGGTCGCGTGATCGGTCCGGATGCGCTGGTCCCTGCCGACGTGCCTCACTGGCGCGAGGTGCGCTACCCGGGCGGGCAGGGCTGGGTCAATCTGAATGCCGCCGGTGTGCGCAAGTTCAGCGATGCGGACTTCCCGCAGTGGCGCGCCTGGCAGCTCATCGATGACGACATCGATGGCGACAGCCGTTGTGAATCCGCGGCGCTAAGCAAGTTGATAGAAGATCCCGCCGGCGGCGACGGGAGGTTGGCGCGAGCCGAACTCGAACGCCGTTTGCAGCTACCGGCTGTGCGCATGCGGCTCGAGCGCGCGATATGCAAGTTTCCCAGCGAATGGGATCGTGCCAGCGCAAGGGCGCGCTGGGGCTGGCTCGTCGGCGACGCCGAGTTCGGGCTGGAGGCCGGGGATTTCGCGGAGTTGATGGCGCATGTCGAGGCGTTGACGTTTCCATGGGCAGGAGCGGGTACGGGGGTTGGTGTTACTCACTGGCATTGGGATCCGCGGGCACTTCTAACGCATCTTCGAGTGTGCGGTTGGTTGTCGACTGAACAACTCGCGAGCGCAATCAAAGGCGCGGCCACGCGTGACGTGCAAAGATTTTCCTACGCGATTAACAAGGTTTGTTTGAAATATCTTGGTCACAGTGTGGTCAGACGCAGCCATTTTCTGGGCCAGCTTAGCCATGAAACCGCCGGCCTTGCAGGTCCGATGGTGGAGCGCGGCAATAGCGCGCAGAGCCGTCTCTATGAGACCGATAAGGCATTCTTCATGGGGCCTGACACCTACAGATACTTCCGCCGCGCTGATGGGTACGAGAGGATGCGGAATACTCTCGGGAATCAGTACGATTCGGGTGATGGCATCAAGTTTCGGGGGCGAGGAGGGCTGCAGATCACGGGAAGGGCGAATTACGCGACCTATTGGCTCTATCGAGGCTGGTTAAATGCTGACTCATTCGATGCGCGTTGGTGGAGTCTACCAGGGTGGTGGCAGCCTTCGACTGCATCCGGAATAAGACCTGCTGAGATCTTAGATCCCCAGCAGATATCTGCTCGAGCTCAGGGGAACGAGTACAACCCAATCGACGTCGCGGGCTGGTATTGGATAGATCACGAAATTAATCGGGAGTGTGATCCAGAGAGTTCGACGAATGCCTCCGCCAATATGTCAGATCGAGTTTCTAGCAGCATCAATCGATACGATACACTTACGTTCCCCGTTCGCCAGCGACGTGTGGAACGTGCAAAATCAGTCCTTGGGGATTCGGCATGAAGAGCGTTTTTGCTATGGCAGCGACTCTGTGTGTGCTTGAGGGCTGCACGTTGGCGTCTGCACAATCTTGTGCAGAATTTAAACGTGAGATGTTTGCACTGCAAAGGCCCTCTGCTGCTGCCATAGAAGTGACAAACTGTCGTCGTGCAAGAAACGAGTACGTGGTCTCAGTCCGGCTGATATCTGACGCGGGCTCGACTGAAGCTCAGCAAATTAGTGCCGAAGGCGAGGCTCTCGTGCTATTCGTCGATACTTCTTTGGACATCAACAATGATGGTGTTCCGGATCTAGGGATTGCAACCGGAAAGGGGCGCTCTGGCGACGGCATGCACTACTGGTTGTTGGGTAAGAATCTACTGAGCCTGATTGACGTTGGAGAGGCTCCGATGTTGAAACGATCTTTGGTTGGTCGCCGTCCGCTTTGGGCCCTTGTTCCTGGAAGCGGTGAAGTACAAGCTACTCGTATCGAATATGACCTGAGTTTGGGAGCGCTATTGCAAACAAAGGCGATACAGTTCATTCCCCAATTGGACAGCAGCTATCGCGTCTCCGTTTGGGTGCGTTCCGGCACGGGCTCTGGAGGCTGGCTGGTGGAAAAACCAACACTCTTTCTGAGCGAGGCCGACGCACGTGAATGCATGGAGGGCGGCAAGTGTCCCGAATAACTCGGCTGATCGGACAGTGCCGTTTGATGGTCGCCCCGAGAGCCTCCGAAACCTATTTGGCAGCTAACGGTGACCTTTGTACTTTTACTTGCCGCGGCAGTAACAAGCTCATCTCCGTTCGAGCATGAGGCACTGGGTCATTGCTTCGACAGGGCCGACGAGTTCGTACTCGTTACGATGGGCAAAGAAGCACTATCGGACCCCAACATCAACATGACGGAGAAGGGCCGGTGGACCTGGATCATCGACCAAACGGCTACCACGAACTACACGTGGTTTTTGCTTGAGACGTCGGGCGGAAAGAAATGCCTACGAGCGTATGTGCCGGCCGCAAGCCAAGTCGAATTCAAGTGCCAAGAATCCCCGTCGCGCATAGATGCGTTTATCGCTCCCAATGCGGACTACCCTGCGAAACTTGTCGAGTTCTTTCGGGCTCCAGGTTCGGTTTCGTTCAGAGCCTCGCGGTGTTTCGTGCTCATGGGCGGAGGAACTCACCGAGCCACTCGAAAGCCGGCGTCTTGCGAGCACTTGCTCGATTAGTGGGTGGCTTCGCCTGAAGCTTTCAATTCGCGGGAGGCGAGGCTTCCTCCTCGTGTTGTTTTGAGGCCCCGACCCTATTTCCGCATCCAGCATCAGTTGGACGTCTTTCGCGTGCCACAATGCCAATGAACGCCGCATCCACTCCTCGAGTGGTCCTGACGATTCTATCGATATTGGTCTACAGCCCCGTTTGGGGGCAAGTGTGTTCGCCGATGGATCCTGTTCTGCTTTCCGCACTTCGAGAAAGGGAAGATTGCGTAAGTTATGTTTGCCCGGTAGCGGGCTCTGCTTGTAGGACTGATGAGCTTGCCGCGTTGATCGAAACGACTGCGTTGGATCTCTTCCCACGAGTTGTGCCCCCAACTCACAATCTTGCATGAGAATTCGAGGTCTCCTGCCGTGTCCTCCCGCGCAGGAAAGGCAGCCAGTTTCCCACGCTGATCTCCAGCGTGTAGCCGAGCCAGGTGCAAGTAATTGCCGAGGATTGGGAGCGCGGCCTCAAGGTCCTGCAGACGGCAAGCAACGGTCGACTGATCCTTGAAAGCCGTGCACTTGTGGAGCCCTTATGGCTTGAGCGCTATCGGCTTGGATGGGATGGTGTGAAAGATGAAGAATTTCGTCGAATGTGCTTTCGAGTCTGCCGCGACGAGTCTGACAAGCGTGAGATTTTGAAACCTGTTGTCTGTGAACAGCCATTCTTGAGATCACTCTGCTCTCAATGCTCGTGACGCTATCTTCAGGCGCTACCGTGAAAGCGGCCGCTAAACGATGACTAGTCACTTTGGCTCAAGAATATGCCTACCAATACATTTCAGAAGGATACGAGACCATCACGCATGGGAATCTTCGCCCCTGGGGTAGCGATTCTTGCGTTGAGCTTCTTGTCCGCAGCCTCTTCGGCGCGCGGCACCCCGAGGGCTGCCGAAAGTGGGTGCAACATCCCTTTGCCGGCAGCGATCGCGATTGTCCGCGAGATTCACAGACAAGACAATACAGCCGACCAGCCCTTGACGACGGCTTGCGTGCTTCAAGTTTCGGAATCACCCGGGTGAAGCTCGTCCGCTCCGGATCTTCGTTCGCTGCGAGACCACGAGGCGGATGCCTTACCTGGCATTCCATGATCAACGGATTTCTTGTGGCCTCGCGGCTTCATATGCGGCACACCATTCACCTTCGCAAACTCCCCGCCAGAAACCGATCCAGTTGTTTTGCGAAGTTCTGCCGGTCGGAATTGCTGAACGCCGATGGTCCGCCGGTTTCCACGCCGGTGGAGCGCAGGATGTCCATGAAGTTGCGCATGTCGAGTGCTTCGCGGATGTTCTCGCGACTGTAGAACTCGCCGCGCGGGTT
>JAGQOW010000250.1 GCA_020427155.1 Planctomycetales bacterium
TGATCCGCCGTTTGACCAGTTCGATGGCCCTGGCACGGCGCGCGTTGCCTCTGAGCGTCGTGACGGTGTTAGGATCGGCGGTCAGCACGAGTACGCGGTTCTGGGCATCCTGCTTCTTCCACCACTCATCGAAGTCGGTGGGGAGCTGGTCAGCAGGCCTCTCCAGGATGATCAACGTCGGGCGTTCATCATCGAGCTCAATCTCGTCGAGGCCCGGCAGGATCGCCATCCTGTCTGAATAGAGGTTGCCCGTTCTGGGTTTGAAGACCTCCTTGAGCTTGTCTCTCAGCGACTGGTCAACCAGTTCGTCCGCGATGTTCTGGGCGACTTCCGTGATTTCGGCCGTCACGTTGGCGTTTTGACCGAAGAAGATGCGCTGATCGACGCCCTGGAACATATACCAGGCTTGTCCCTGCAGTCGCCCCAAGGCCGACTTGATCTCAGAGACCTCAAGTAGCGGGTCAACCAGGGATTCGATCAATTCGCCTTCGGTCAGGCCGCGCAGAGGAGATTCTGCCGTCGACAATGACGACATCAGCAGGATCTTTGCGACGGACGAAGCCGTCGGATTGCCGTCCATCTTGTCGACGCGCTCAGCGAGCGCACTGCCACGGCTCGCCACGTCGCGGGAGATGGCATTGACGTAGTATGGGTTGATCTTACGCAGCTCCTCCTGCGTCGCCTGATCGTTGAAATCGAGGTGTTGAAGCCCAACGAGAAACGCGTTGCCGTCACCGTTGAGGGCTGACTTCACAGCCAATCGCAGAATACGAATGAGGGCGCGGGTCTTCTGGTAGCCTCGGTTCTCAGCAAAACGTGCCACAATGTCCCTGATCGACGGGTGAAACGGGTACGTCTCGCGAATGCGCTCTATGAAGGTCTCGGGCGTCGTCGGAATCGTATCAACGCGTCGTGCTCGCTGGAGAGCAGCCACGTAGGCCTGAGCGACCTCGTCGATCTTGTCGGCTGGCGGCAGTGCATCGAAAAGCCGCTTGCGGACGATCTCGAAGACTTCGCTGGTGTTCTGTTGGACGGGCGTGATCGATTCTGCGTTTCGATCCGCGTGCTTACTGAGGCTTTCGATCAGCGTCTTCAGCTGCGTCGAGCCATCGAGGTAAATGTCATCTTTCAAGTTTGTCACAACGACGCACGCGCGCGGGCAACGCTCGAGTGCATTGAACAGGCGCTCCAGACCGAGGATTGTCTGCTCACCCAACGTCGAGTTTCCGACCGCCTGCCCCTGCGTCACGCGCAAATAGCTGGGCAGCTCGTCGATCAGCACGAGGACGGGCTCATCGCCCAGAAGGTCCGCCCATTCGCTTACGCCAGGGACCTTGGGGCCGTTCTCCCAAAACGGGGCCATTACAGACGGCTTGCCAAGCCCATCGGCGATGTGGCCCCACAGTAAGTTTGACGGGCTCTGGAGGCCGCTAAAAATGACAACCTTGGCAGGTCCGAAAGACGCACCAGCGGTCGAACCTGGCAAGACTTGGCGCCTGAGCGCAGGATCGGCCGCAAGCAGGCCAAGCGTCAGCAAGCTGTGAGTCTTGCCGCCACCCATGGCCTGGGTCAGGTAGAAGGCACCTTCGCTGGTGTTCCCGGCGAGTCTCTCCATACCCCGTTCAACAAGCCGCTTCAGCCCGTCGGTAAAATGGTTTCGACGGAAGAATTCGGTCGCGTCGCCTTTCAGTTTCTCAAAGTGCTCAAGTTGTGCGACCTGCTCCGACGCGCTGGTGCTCGTTACCACAGAGCTAGGCGTGCAAAGCTGCTTGACCGTTCCGATCGGCATATCAAAATCCTAGCGTGAGCATTCGACACCCTTGGCGCTGCGCAAGTCACGCAAAGCAGCCCGAATCGGTGCGCTGAGAATAACAGCGTCGAACGCTAGCGGATCGTAGCGGCCCTGGGCAGGCAGGCCGATGGCACGATCCACACCGCATCTGTAAGTTGGCCTCCAAATTGTTGCCGAATGGGCACACTGCTCTAGCAGCTGGGCAAGGCCTACATTGCGCGCGAACGACACAATTTATTGGTTATTGCGCGTGGACCGTTACAGTGAAACTCGTAGCTTCGAACAGGCCTGACTACCAACTGCATCCCTTGGTCTTCCCGACACACCTTCAGGCCACTGCTCAAGCCAAGCCTTCAACTGCTGCTCCAGTCCCGCGTTAGACCCCTGGGTCGTCACGCCCATATTCGTGAATCAGGATCGTACCCGTGCCGCGTCAGGAATTTGTAAACAATTAGGTTACGGGCTGTTCCTACTCCATGCTGGGGCATGCTCCAGCCCAAATACACCATCCCGTCCAACACGTTACCCAGAACGGATCATCACCGGGGTAGCAGCGGGGTAGCGGAGCACGCTGGTGGGTCGAACAGTTCGCTGCGCCCAGCGCTTGGGGGGCTGGCTTTCGTCAAATGGCAGCGGCGTCGAACTGCCGTATTAGGCTGTCGACCAGCGCGTGTGGCCCTTCGTACCGATACTGCTGATATCGGTCCTTGCTGCTCATGGCGGTACTCGGGCTTAGAGCGTACTTTCCTGCCTGCTCAACCGACACGCTTGGAACGTCGGCCATCGGGATCAGCCATGAGGTCCCAACCGAGACGGTGGTCGGCTCAAACAGCACCGCCAGGAGCAGCAGGTTCGGTTCGGGTCTGAAGGTGGACTTCTGGACGTCGAACTGTACCGTCTTCCGCTTCGCACTGGCGACCGCCGACTTCACCTGAAGGCAGACGCTGCGATGGCTCACCTTGTCCAGGGCTATCAGGTCAATCCCATGATCATCGGAAATCGGAACAAAGGGCGAGAGGCGGCCCGACGACGCCAGCAGTATGGAGGCCGCCACAAGGTATTCATTGACCTTGCCCTTCTGTGTCGACGTCAGTCCTGATGGGATGTTCATGTCTTATCCGATTTTGGGATAATCCCAAATCGGGTTTAGCTGTGTTCGCGCTTTTGCTCAAGACGAAGCGCGCACCTTGCCCAGCTCTATCCATACCGAGGCCTACAGGGCCCTTATTGATCGCTTGGTCGCGGCCAGGACGAAGGCTGGCCTTACCCAACAGGCGGTGGCCGATCGCCTCGGCAAGCCGCAGTCCTACGTCGCCAAGGTGGAAGGGCTCGAACGCCGGCTAGACGTTATCGAGTTGCTGGTGCTCGCAAGGGTCATCGGGTTCAATCCGATGCCGGCGCTGAAGGAGGCATGGAAGGCGGTTGAAGCTGGTGGCTGATTGGTTTCGTACTAGTCAGCCACCAGCAACGTATGTCCACACTTGGAACAATCTAGGCATTGAGCCTTACCCAGGCTGCTGCATCTTCTTTGTTGAAGCCGGCATCGATCGCCTCAATCGCCAAGTCGATGATCGTTTGCACCGCTGCTAGCGCCGACGAGTTGACATGCGAGTAGTTGGCTCGTTGTTTCGGCGCCTGGGGCGAACTGACTACTTCTTGGCCCTCTCTGCGCAGGTTCGAGCGCTTCGACGCAATGCTGCCTGCCGTCGCCCGACAGCCTGGAAATTCCCTGCGCAGCATGCGGACAACGGCTCTGTTCGCATACCCGTCCAGTATCAGCTGCCGCATGCGCCAGCCGTAGCTTGTGCTTTCCATGATCAACCTCAGAATTTGAATCCGAGCCCGGGACCATCCCGTCTCGTGCTGAAACGTTTGTTTCAGCAATTGCTGTTAGAGCAAAGGCTGTGCCAATCATCACAGGCGGAGAAAAGTCTTAATGAACGCCAAAAGCCAAATGCGCAGGGTCACAGCCATGGTCCCAGAGGAACTCATGGCTGGCATGGATGAAGTTGTAGAGATAACCGGACTGTCGGCCAGCGACGTCCTTC
>JAGQOW010000251.1 GCA_020427155.1 Planctomycetales bacterium
TGCGAGCCGAGGTCGAAGAAGGTGTTGCCTTTTCTTCGGGGTTCATAACCGGATCGTGCTGGCTTCGGTGGGTACGGACTACTCAGCCTCGGCCTGGCGGGATTCGGCTGCCAACGGAGCAAGCGGAAAAAACGGCGTAAGACTGTTTTGCAATCAGCTGTGCGATCCTCCCCTCCGGCCGTGTTCTTCATCTCCACCTCTGACCGAAAGCGTCGGTTGCCCAGATGAAGAAGCGGCCCGGCGAGGCGGTTTTTCCTTTCTTGCCGTGTATCAGTCCGAGTTCGACCCCGAACCGTCAATGCCGCAGTCCCACTCATACGTCTGCTCGTAGCGAAAGCAGTCTTTGCAAAAGATCGAATTCAACCTGCACTCAGGGTTGGAACCCGGATTTCCTATTTTCCTCGCTTACTGAACACTGCGCCGTTGCCGACAAGTTTTTCGCCGTCAAACGAATAAACCAGCTGACCATGAGGCCCACGCACAACCACGTCATCACGCGATACTTCGTAAGTTCCCGCCACTTTCAGCCCGAGCGCAGTTATGAAAACCGTCTCGTGGTCACGGAAGTCGAATTTCATTGTGTTGTTTGAATCAACCCATTCGAACCCTACCAGTCGGGGATCGCCGCCCGCAGCAATCGCCATTTCTCGCTCGCGCTCCAGGCGCGCATTTCGCCGTGCGCGATCCTTATCCACAACTTCCGCGATCTGATCCCGACGGGCTTTGGCAGCGGCGACGTACTCGCTGCGTACTTGCTCCTCCATATCCCCCCAGCCTTCCTTGTCGGCCACCTCTCTCTCCACTTGGGTGAGCCCGGCTTCATTTTCTGGCAGCCGGGCCAAGGCCTGTTCGTACTCCTTCAGGGCTTTGCGTCCAATCTGCGCAAGCCGGGCATCGGATGCAGTCACAAACTCCTGGACAACTTTCCGATCTGCTCTTTGCGCTACGCCCTGCAGCATCCGGCCACTGATCGCATTCAGCTCTTTGATACCAGCCAGGTTCTCCGGCAGCGCCGGAAGTTCCTTCGCAGCAGCATGATTCAAAATGTCGTTGGCCAAAGTCGCCTGGCGAGATCGGGCATGATCGGCGAGGTCTCGCCGTTGTTCGTTGTCGAGCCCCATGTTCGCGGTATCGCCGACAATCCTGTCGACTTCCGCGATGCTTTGGGCGCCGGCGGGCACCTGGTCAATCTTCGCCTTGGCCGCGGAGACGGCACTGTCGATGACGGCTCTCCTTTTTTTGCGGATCTCGTCAGCAAGCGCGTGGTACTCCTCTTCGGTCAGAGCCACCTCAAGCTGCTTCATCAGCTTCTCGTAGCGTTGCGCCAGTGCCCGCCGCTGGTTCATGTCAGCTGGAACCTGCGAGAATTCGACTTTGAGTTCCTCCAGGAGCGGCGGTTTGATTTCCGCCAGACGTGCCCTGATTCTCGGCAGTTCTCGTTCCTCAAATCCCGTTGTGCCTCGAATGCGCAGTTCGCGCATGACCCGGTAGGCGGCCTTGCCCGCAGGTCCGTACGTGTTGCCAAACTGCCGTTCGAGCTCCTGCATTGCGTTGCCATCACGGATATCGAGGTTGCTGAGCGATCCGAGCGCAATCAAATCTTCCACCGATTCTGGGGCCGTGATCAGCTGATCCACACCCGCTTTCAACCCAGAAGCACTGACCGGCTCTGACGGAAGTGCTCTTGCTTCCGAAGCGCCGGCGACCCGAGCCCGCCGCCCCTCTTGCATCGCTATACTTTTCGGATCTTGTGTCACTGCCTCTTCGCGCCTCTCCTGGTAACGTGCTGCGTCTCGCAGATTCGTCGTGAGAAAGCGGCGGGCATTCTGCAAAATGCTGCGCTGGGCGTTATCCCGGGTCTTCTTCGCTTGTTGAATGCACCCATTCCAGGCGGTCCGGGCAGACTGAACGTCCGACTGTGTCCATTCGAGCGCCGGCTTTCCGAAGAGGACCTCGAATTCTGGTGCAGACATGGCGTCTGGCAGCCAGATCCGATTGTTCTCTGCAAATGGTTCCCAACGGTCTCTTGCGTCGACGGTTTCCGACCACTTTGCCAGGTCGTCACACGGTGGAGTGCGGAGATCTTCGGCAACTGCCACTGACACGACCAGCGAGACGACAACTGCGGTTACGCATATCAAGGCGCGGCTTATGATCAAGCGCTGACTCCTTCAATCCGGAAGTTGTCTGAAGCATGCTGCCAAATTTCGAAGAATAGTTGAACCGCTAAGGCGACTGGCACGAGTTCGGCGAACACCATGTCTTCGTTAATCGCCTTTGTGAGCAGGGACTTGATGCGTCCGCTTTGCATCGCTTACCGAATAGTGGCCGGCTATCAGGTGATGAGCGTTCCGTGCTGATGACGTCGAAGTGTCGCCGTCACAACCAGGTCCATTGTGCGTCCCGCAAGCAGCCATTCATCGGCACCGATCGAGGGGATCGCCCATGGCCGATTCGAGAAGAGTATAGGCGTATTCAAAGTTGCGTAGCGTGCTTCAGCGCAGAAGGGCGGTGACAGTTCCCGAGAAAACTCCGTTGAAATCACAGGAAAAGTGTCAGGTGCATTTACACAACGTTTACTCGCTATTCGGCAACATGTTGATGAACATGTCTTTATTGAGTTGGCGTGCAAATTGCGTCGCTATCTTGGTTGAGCTTTATGCCACGCGCGAGGCCGGCGTGCCGCACGAGACTGAGACTGCTCGATTGCTAGCAGTGATAACTGCAGCAGACACCTTGGGAGGTAATATGAGGAGTAAAAAGATGGGTATTCGAACGGCGATGATCATGCCCTGTCTCCTGGTTGGGCTAGTTGGCGCGACTGAGGCTGGCGTCATAGCAGCAGTCGGCGGTTATGAGGTTGATTACCAGATGGTACTGACTTCGCCGACACCTACTGGCGGCGATATTCAGGGCGTCTTCATCTTTGAGTGGAATGGCAGTAGCTCCAGTATCGCTCATTCTTTCACAATCGCCGGTAGTGGCGAAACTAGCCTTTCTCATATCGTCGACTTCGCTCCAACAACTGCCCTGGTCATTGGTTACTTGGATGCAGCAGAAGGAATCGGAGATGGAAAAAGACATTTGTATACGTTGGTCAGTCCCGATTTCTTGAACCAGGACCGGCAAGGCAAAAAGTTCAGCGAGATCTTTGGGGTTGGTGAACAGGCCACGATCGATTTGCTTATCGACGCCGCCGGGGATTCTGGTGCGCTTCAGTCCTTCACGGAGACCGTGAATAATCGTATAGCGCCCCTTGCGGCATTTGACCCCGCAGGCGGATTTCGCGTTTTGCACTGGTCGGCCCCTGTAGACGTCGGTGGCAACGTTCCAGAACCTACCATTGCTACATTGATGGGCATTGGCTTGGCAGGACTCGTGTATCGGCGACGCAAGCAGAACAAGGCGGCTTAAGGCTCAATTTTCATTGAGTGGAACAGCACCCCGCCTCTTGCGGGGTTCTGTTTGCCCTGGAACGGCCGGTCGTGTGGCCGGCCAGAGAACAAAGCCGCCGTGAAGGCGGCTTTTTCGCTTGCTGCGCAACGGGGGGTACCCAGTCGGCGCAAATGAGTGATTTCGATTTGCAGGCTGGCTCCACGATTTCCGGGATCAGTGGACTATCAAGGCATCATCGCGGTGATGTTCTTCATCTCATCAACGGTATAGGCAAGCATCGTCTGAGACCGGATGTTTCCCAGTGCATTGGTAGCCAGCAGCGACGCGATGGCCGCTTGGTCGTTCCCTTCGACGATCACGACCATGTCGAACTGGCCAACCGTGTAGTACACCGCCTTGACCGTTATTCC
>JAGQOW010000252.1 GCA_020427155.1 Planctomycetales bacterium
GAGCATGGTCAAAGCCTTCTCACCCGATTTCTTTTCCAATTGCGTCCTCACCAGGAAGCCGCGATCTACGAGGTCAGCGATCGTTCTGGTCACCTGTGGGATCGAGAGGCCTGTCCGGAGGTGCAGCTCGTACTTCGACATCTGGGCAGTGGTTTCGCCGTCTTCGAGGACTTCGAAACGCATGAGGTACTCGACAAATGCCAGAAGCAAGGCTTCGTGGCGTTGAGACAGGCCGTTGATGGCGAGTGCTTGCACCTGGTTGAGGCGGGTTGTGATTGTTTCGGTGTTCATTGAAGTCTCCATTATTTGGAGACAAAGCGAACTTGACTGCCGAACATCAGCCCAATAGTATTGGTGGCGCCAACCTAGCCAATTTCTATTGGTGCTGACCTTCACAGGTCCTAACGCCCTGGGCATCGCCCGGGGCGTTTTCGTATTGTCGCTTCGTCCTAGTTACGCGCTAAGTATTTCCTTCCGCAGCAAGTATTCACTGCTCGATTCCGCCTTCATGAAGCGGGATCGAGCAATGAACAGTGTTGTTTGAGTTCGGGGTATAACGGCGTGAGAAACGATCCCCAGGGGATCGGTTATGCGGATCGACTCGTCGAGAGTCTGCGCCGAACGCGAAATGATCCCCAGGGGATCGTTTTGGCTGATCAACGCGTTGTGTGCCTTCGATGGATATGAACCGATCCCCAGGGGATCGGTTGGCCAAAGTGCGTCAGGCGCAAAGAAGAATCTCCTGAGCGACTGAATATTGAAGGCAACATCCAACCCCAAAGGGGTGAGTTGCGAATTCGATACGCCAAAACAGAGAAAGCCGGCTTTCGCCGGCTTTCTATATGGTTCGAGGTGGTCAGTCCTAGTCAAGAGAAATACCGCGCTCGGAAAGCCACGCTTTAAGCTCATCAAACAACTCAGTCGACTGTTTCTTTGACAGCTGCAGCGACATGGAAATGCCGCCACCAGAAAGACGCAGAGAGTGTTTTGAAACAGGAGCAGAAGAGGAGGGCGGCTCGAAGGCAGCCTTGATCGATGCTAGAAATTGAGTCCGGCCTGTACTTCCCTTGTGAGCCTTTAGTTGATCAGAAAACAAGGCTGGATCCGAACTGTAATAACCAACCAGAACCTCAGCTTCACGCCTTGTAAGGCTGTGCGACCCAGGAACCAAAGACCAGACGCTTTCAGGAACGGCTTGGATCATTCGAAACCGTCGTAATTGACTTTTGGACATGCCAAGCGAATTTTGGATCGCTGTCATGTCGCCGTAGGCCACGCTCTCAGGGATTGCAATAGCGGACAGAGCTCGTTCGACAATATTCTTGTCCTGACGAGCAAAGTTTTCCGCCTCCCGATAGAGCCATACCTTGTCATCGGGGATTTCAGCAACGATGGCGTTGTAGCTGAGGTTGGCTGCCTCACAAGCACGCAATCGCCGCTCGCCGTAGATCAGCTCATAGCGGCCGGTCCACTCGTACTTTGCATCAAGCTCACGCCTTACCAGTCCAGGCTGCAAGTTACCGCCTACCTCTCGAATGTTGTCGAGAAGCTCTCCAAATGCCTTGTTAACTGAGGGATCGAAACTGGAGGGCAGGCGATTGAAACCAACGACGTCAACGAGCTTGGGATCCAGCGCATCGATAGCAGACGCAATGCCAGCGTCCTCCAAACCTTGAAGAAGCTTCTGAAGGCTTTCGTTTTCAGCTTCAAGCTCTTGAGCGCGACCCTTGGCCTTGTCCAACTCGCTCTGCAGGCCGCCTTCGACTTCCCGCATGATGCGGCTTGCGGGGGACCTGACAGGGACAGAGGAACGCTCGACACTACCGTCACCGGCAACTCTATTGCTCTGCTCCTGACGAAGCTTATCCAGCTTTGCGAGCTTTTCCTGGGTGCGCTTACTGAGAGCCATAACGTTCTTCTCCAGAAACCTCGAACCAACGTTTCCTCAGGGCGCTTTCCACAAAAGCTGCCACTGCATCGTACTGGTCGCGAGCACGTTTGATGGCGCGGAGGTCGTAGTCCGAGGAGATTGCCTCGTAGACTGACTTGAGTGCAGACAGGCTGGCAGACACCGCCGTTGAGTCATCAACATGGACAAGTGGACGGTGAACCCCGAATACCTTGCCAGCCATCGCTTCAACAACTTCAGCATTCTTGAGGCGCCGTTTGGTATGAACAACGAGGGTAGGGTCCCAGACCTTGTGAACACCATCGACTCGCTCAAAGGACATCAGCACCTGACTCACCTGATGCAGGAAGTCGGCCGTGCCAGCGACGTCAGCTGACTCGGTAGGTACTGGCAGCACCAAAGCGTCGTGCGCCTTAAGCAGAAAACTCTGGAAAAGCGAGAAAGCAGGCTGGAAGTCGGTGATGACGATGTCGTAATCCTTGGCATAGACCGCCAGGTTCTCGTCAAGCTGGTTGATCAACTGGGGGGTGTCCTGGCCGCCAACGCGGGTTATCAGGTCAACGTCAATCTCGGTCAGGCCAGTGGAGCCGGGGAGTAGATCAAGGCCATCAACGTGGGTTTTGATCGGCTCGGGAAAAACAATCTGATCCAGCCCTTGAACACCTTGAGCCTCAGCTGCGGCAACATCCTCGGGCTCCATGAAGTAGTCCTGAGGGAACCACGTACCAGCGAGTGACTGGGATGCGTTGAGGAACCATGGGCGATAGCCGAGATAACGGGTCAAAGTCGCCTGAGGGTCGGTGTCGATCGCCAAAACACGGTAGCCGCGCATGGCCAATGAAATCGCAAGGTGCAAGCAGGTCGTGGACTTTGCAGCGCCACCCTTGAAGTTTGCGACGGCAACTCGGATGCCGCTCTTGCTTGAGTCCGGACGCTTGGGACGAATGCCGCGATGGTCAAGGTAGGCGTGGACCTGGCTCAGGGTGACGCGGTGATTCCGGCCGCCCTCGGGCGAGAGGTCATCCAGGCTTCGAAGGTACTTGGCCATCTCTCGCCACTGATAGCTCTTGAGGCCGAGGCGGAGAGCATCTGCGGCGCGCAGAAGCGGAAAAACGCGGTCGTCATGGGGCGCTGCGGCGACAATCTGGGTCGCCTCGATTTCGCGTTCCAGTGACGCCGCCCACTCGGCGAACTTGGCTAGATCGGCGGCAAATTCAGTCATGCGCGCAAGAATCTCAAATAGTCAGCTGGGAATGCTACGCACAATGGGCGGTCGTAGCAAGAAAATAAGCCAAAGCACAGAAATAAGAAAAAAACGGAAATTCTGTGCGTTGGGGTGGATTCTGGGAGAGAAGCCACCGGAGGAGGCTCGATGTGTAGTTGAGCCTCCTCTTGTGAACAGTGCTATCGGAAAGCTTCAAGAAATCCGTGGAGCCCTGCGGCATGGTCATCGGCCAATTCCGCTGCCGGTGCAGTAACGGCAGAATCCCGCGACCGTGTTGAGGTTTCGATGCGAGCGGCTTGGCTGATGGATGCGGCAGCGGCAGGCGAGACGCCCCCGAGCTTCTCGGCCTCCAGCCCAATCCGAGCAAGCTCTCGGATCCGCCGACCCCTGGCCCTTGCCCGGTATTGAGACAGGTCTCGGAGCAGGGGAGCGTCGTCCGAGTCGTCCCAGTCCAGCGTCAGCGTGGAGCGACGCCTGCTCACGCTGCCCTCGCGCGGGACGTCATCAGGCGGGCGATCTCCCGGTACCCCAATGCGTTACTCAGCACGGGATCCTCCGGGCGGATCACCTCCGCTTTCGGGAAAGCTTTCTGGGCGGCTTCATCGAACAACCAGGCACCGCCGCCGGTGAGGATAACCACGGTGATATCGCCAGCCAGCCGAACATCC
>JAGQOW010000253.1 GCA_020427155.1 Planctomycetales bacterium
CCGAAGCGGCCAACCACCAGCCCGCGTTTCCTGGGAGTAGGCTCCAACCCGTCAGATGGCCCAAGACTCGAGCAATCACAGCATGCCCACCTACTACCGAATTGAGACTCAAGACTACAGCTGCAAGGCTGGCAGTTTTCCAAACGCGGTAACGGCCACGGTAGTCGTCTACCCGGTGACGACGCAACATGTGTATCAACCTGGCATAACAGGCGGCCAAGAGTAGCGTAATAGCAGAGGTCCAAGAGACAAGCTGATTTGAAAAAGCTGTGGTGATTTGCGCGGCAGAAACTGCAGGAGCAAACTTGCTCAGCTCTTCGGCATAATGGCCAATCAACTCGGCCACGAAACCGAGTGCGAATCCCAAAGCTAGAACAAGAGCAATGGAGCGGAATCGCCGAGGAACCAAGTCGGTCACTTGCGGATGGTTTTCGATATTCGCCCCCGCCCCGTAGCGAGGCGTATCGCCAGGGATAAAGGCGATGCTATCGCTGGAGGTGCAGCCAGCGGTCAAGACTTCTTCTTTCATAACGCGGCGGCGGCGTCCCATTCGAGCGGTGTAGTTTGCCATGTCAGTTTCATCATCCAGAGCGGGCGTCAACTTCCTCATAATCGGATTCGGCATTTCGACCTCTCCAGCCCTTATGAACCTGCACTGACGGCGGTTGTTCCAAATGGGCAAACTTTGTTGGCTCGCTGGAAAGCTGTAGCGACTGGAGCGGTTTTAGAGATGGCGTGCTGCCGGTTACGTTCGAAACTGGCGCTAGCTTTGCTCTGCTGGCGAGTATGACCTACGGTTTATGAGGGAAAACGTAGGACTACCGTTCACCACGGGCCTAGGTAGACCAAGGCTGCGCAACATCTCATGAAAAAAAGCAACGCATCGATGGCAGACGTAAAATCAAAAAGCATCGAGAATTCTGGGCTTGCAAGCGAGGGGCAAGGTGGACCAGCCAGCCATAAGAAATCGGCTCGCCAGGTCACGACCGAGAACCGAGTTGCCGAAATCAGCTCATTGCTTCGCGCACTGGAAGATGCGGCCAACGAAAGTGGGCTGGTCTCGCAAAGCGAAGCGGCGCCACTTTCGAAGAACATTCAGCATGAAAACCGGCTGGTACAGGTACGACTTGGTATTGCTAGCAGCCTGTTCACAGCGTTACGACACAAGCATCCTCAGTCGGCTGCTCACTGCCTGCGTGTGGCCTTGGGATGCAGTTCTTGGGCATTATTTGCAGGATTGGATGCCGAGATCACCGACGCGGTCGAGCTGGCTGCATTGATGCACGACGTCGGAAAAATCGGCGTGGCTGATAGCATCTTGCTGAAGTCGAGCCGACTTACTCCTGAAGAAAAAGCGATTGTCGGGAAGCAGTGGAAGATTGGGCTAGAGATCCTTAGCAGCTGCTGTGGCAGCGAGCGAGTGTTAGACGCTGTGCGTTATGCCCGTGCGCGATACGACGGCCAGGGCAACAACTTGCCGAATGTCGGAGACAACATTCCGCTCGAAGCCCGCATGATCACGATTGTCGATGCGTTCGACTCGATGACCACCGATCACGTCTACCGCCGGGCCAGTTCCCGAGAGAGAGCGTTCAGCGAACTCTTCGAAGGCGCCGGTAAGCAATTTGATCCGGTGCTGGTCAAACAATTCGTGGAGATGATTTCGAAACACCAGGAAGTCCTTTCTGGCCAAGTTGCCAGCAGGTGGTTGGGTGAGATATCTCGGCAAAGCTCAGAACTGCCGTGGCAGGAGGCCGTAGTTGACGAAAGTCCTGAGGACGCCAAAACCTCTGCAAGCCCGAGCTCTCAGCCACGTTCATTGTTTGAACAAAAGCTGATTGATGCGATGCGCGACGGAGTGGTGTTTGTCGATTCGCAAGCCAAAGTCTGCCTGTGGAGCAAAGGGGCCGAGCGATTGACTGGGGTGAGTAGTGGGGCTGTGATGGGACGCGTATTTGCCCCGAGCCTGCTGGACATGTGCAACCACGCCAACCGACGTCTCGCCGATGAAGCCTGTCCCGTGGCCAAGGCGTTGCTGACCAACACGCAATTGAGACAGCGTCTGCTGGTCATGGGGAGGCAAGGGAAGCATGTTGCAATCGATCTTCATGCCATACCTGTTCAATCCCGAGATGGAACGGTCCAGGGTGTCACCGTATTACTTCACGACGCCCAGCCCGAGGCGTCACTCGAAGAGAAGTGCGAAGCACTTTACGCCGAGGTCACGAAAGACCCGATGACCAAGGTTGCCAATCGAGCCGAATTTGACCGCATGCATGCGTTGTTCATCGAGGCGCACAAGCAAGCGAAGCAACCTTGCAGCTTGATTATGGTCGACATCGACCACTTCAAGAACATCAACGACACTTACGGTCATCAAGCGGGAGATGAAGCGATCAAGTCAATGGCCAACTTGCTTTCGTCAATGTGCCGCTCTGGAGATCTCGTGGCACGCTATGGCGGCGAAGAGTTTGCCGTACTTTGTGCAGATTGCAGCAATGCCGATGCGGCCCGACGCGCTGAGCAAATCCGCAAAAAGCTTTCTGAAACACAGCATTCCTTCTTGGGAAATAAGCGAATCACGGCGAGCTTTGGCGTGACTGAATTACAGTCTGGCGACACTTCGGAGTCGATGCTCCGCCGTTCCGACCGAGCGCTGTTGATGGCTAAGGAAAACGGTCGCAACCAGGTCATACAATTAGGGGATGGTATGGATAGGGAACAGTCAAGAAAGAAATGGTGGCAATTCGGTCGTTTGACTGTCCGGCCCGTTGTCCAGTCTACGTTGACGACGATGGTGCCGATCGACATCGCAATCGAAAAGCTGCGTGGCTTCGTGTCCGACCACAAGGCCAAGATTATCTCGACTAACGAAAACTCCGTAGAGTTGGAAGTCTCGAGCGAGTCGGTTTCTTATGATCGTCGGAAAGGAGACCGACACATTGCTTTTCGCGTGAAGCTTCGGTTTCATGAAGACCGGATCGAGCGGTCGAACAACATTGGATACGCGACCGGGGAATATGCGCAAACGCGAGTCGAACTTTCAATTCGTCCTAAGAGCACCAGGAAAGGACGCAAGTCAGATCGCGCTGAACGTGCTCGCCTGATTCTGCAAAGTATCAAAGCGTATCTGATGGCAAAGGAAGGCGACGCCACGGAGGCTCCCTTGACGGCCGTCGCTGAGGGCTAAGTGGCTTTCAAGGTTTCATACAGCATCTATGTGAATTCAGGGTGAGACCAATGCGAGAAGAAATCAGCGAACCTCAACAATGGCGTTCGCATTCTGTCAAGAATTCTGCTCCGGCAGGATTGTGGATGTCTCGTCAAAAGGGCGTTAAGGGGGCGACGAACACTTTGGCTACTTTGCCTCGAGAGGCAATCGATGAGGCATTTGCCGAGCAACCAATTGTCGCGGAGTCGATTCGAGGTTCGCGACGCGATTTGACGGGGCAACACAGGCAGGAGCGTACTGCGGTCGCCCAGCAAGCGTTTTCGGCAGAGAAGGCCGATCTGCTTCATAACATCTCTACTCAGCTCGAGATGCTCAAGAAACAACAGGAGCACCTCCAAAGGCTACTAGACCAGGCGCAAAGCAGTTGAAGGGCAATTCGCCAGCCAAGCCAGTATTTTTGTTGAGTAGTTGTTTACTTCTGAAATGCTGCTTTGAACCGGCGGGTTTCTATTGATCCTTGCACCGCCAGTGCCCCCGCCGGAAACGGTTTCTGCTGGGGAGGAAAG
>JAGQOW010000254.1 GCA_020427155.1 Planctomycetales bacterium
TCGTCCCCTCGGCAGCGACCTTGAAGGGTTCTTCAGAAATCGGCGCCACAAAGTCGGGTTCTCGTGGCAGTTGCCAGCCAGTGACGTAGGTCTGGGGCTCGGGCAAATCGGCCGGGTTGCCTTCCGGAGCACCCGCTGCGACCCAGTCGTAGATTTGCTGTTTTTCTTCATCGCTCATGCTGCGATCATTGCCAAAGTGTCCGTGTTCGGGGCTTGCAAACCACGGCGGCATGCGTTGCTGGCGGACAACTTCTTCGATCATGTTGGCCCAACCGGCGACTTCGTCGTACTGAGCTAGTTCGAAAGGAGCAATTTCGCCTGCGCGGTGGCACTCGACGCAGTGCTTTTGAAAGATGCGCGCGATTTGGTTGGAATAGGTCACTTCGGCGTGTAGGTCCGGCTCGCGTACCCGGCCGATGAAGCAGCCAACGGCCGTGTTGACAGGTGAGCTCACTTCTTTGCCGGCGAGGAGTTCTTCGATAGCGTTTTTCAGGTCGTGTTGTTCGGGAGCCTGGCGAACATAGCCGACGCCGTATTGATCGTCGATGCGGCCCCAATAGCGGACGACTCGTTTTTGATCGAGCACAAACACCTCGGGGGTGCGGACTGCGCCCATCTGGTCGGCGACACGGTTGCCGAGATCTTTGAGCATCGGGAAGGTGATATCGTGCCGGCGCGCGAAGGCGGCCATTTCGGTGACCGAGTCCTGGCTATTGGCGTTGATGCCCACAAAGCCGACACCCTTGGTTTCGAGTTCGTCGGCCATCGCTTGCAGTCGCGGGCCATAGAGTTTGACGAGGGGGCACTCGGTACCGAGGAAGGCAACCACGAGTACCGGGTAGTGTTGAAAGCTCTCGAGCGAATGTTCTTTCCCGCGGAAGTCGAGCAGCTGAAAACTTTCGACCTGGCGTCCGAGTGGCGAAAGGACGCCTTCCAGGTTAGTCTTGAGTTTGGAGGCCGAGCCGTTGTCTTGCTCGGCACTTGCCATACCGATGAGTAAACCGACCAGGAGAAGAGCGCTGCTACCGCTTAGGAATCTCGACATGACATAGCCTTCCAGCGTAGAAACATAAAAGGACGATCCGGGCGGGTAGGCCCGCTGGCGGTCGCCCGCAACCAGAATTCGCCATTAACAACCGGAACTTGCCAATTTTCTCATATTCCGCAAAAGAATTCCAGCAAAGATTTTCTTGCAGGGGAGCATCCTGCAGCACCCGCCCACGCTGGGGTCCACCAGCTAGCCCCGCACCCCTGCCTTGCCCCCATGTCATTGATCGAGCTGAAAAACGTGAGCAAAGTTTACGATTTGGGCGAGATCCAGGTCGAGGCGCTGCGGGACGTGACGGTCACCATGGAACGCGGAGAATACGTAGCGTTGATGGGACAGTCGGGGTCGGGCAAGTCGACTCTGATGAATACCTTGGGGTGCCTCGATCGGCCAACCGGCGGCAGTTACCTGCTGGCTGGCGAAGAGGTAGTGAGCATGTCGCTGCAGGAGCGGGCCGAGATTCGCAATCGCCAAATCGGGTTTGTCTTCCAAAGTTTCAATTTGCTGAGCCGCACTTCGGCGCTGGACAATGTGGAATTGCCGCTCTTGTATACCAGCGGCGTTCCGGCGCGAGAACGCCGAGAACGTTCGGCTGCGATGCTAGAACTCGTAGGGCTCGCCGATCGGATGGACCACCATCCGAATCAGCTCTCGGGCGGACAACAGCAGCGGGTGGCGATCGCGAGGTCGCTGGTGAACGATCCCTCGATTCTGCTGGCAGATGAGCCCACCGGAAATCTCGATAGCAAAACCAGCGTGGAGATCATCGAGCTATTCCGCAAACTCCACGAAGACGGCCTAACCGTTATTCTCGTGACGCACGACCAGAACGTGGGTAGCAATGCGGATCGCACACTCGTGCTGCGGGACGGCGATATCGTTTCGGACACGACTGATTTTCGCCAGGCGTTACAAGCGTTACATTCGCCACGGCCAGGGTCCTAATTCTTATAACATGCGCGTGCGGAATAACCGTTGCTCAGCGCACTACAGGAATAATCCGATCACTTACGAACATGGATCGGTATCGACGTTTGTCTCGGTGTGCGCTGACGGTTGCTAGCATTCTAGCGGCGCTCAATCTGCATGCCCTGGCTGCGGGGCTGCCCGACTGGCCGATTATGCCCGAGGAACGAGCGGTCAGAGTTCGCAATCCCAGTTGCCTGTGCAAGGCGCGCATTCCGGCAGTCGGAAACCCGCTTACCGTGGAGTCTCCCGACGAAGTGCCCGAGCAGTTTCTTTCGCTGGACAATGCAATCCGCATCGCGTTGGATAACACCGATGTCGTGCGCGTGCTGGCCGGCGTGGGGGCGGTGGCCAGCGGCAGGACGATCTATGATGCGCCGATTGCCAGCACCGTGATTGACGAGACTCGTGGCAGATTCGACCCGGCGGTATCGGCAGGCAATAGCTTTGATCGCTTCGAAAGGCCGGACGCGATCTTCGATCCCGGCGACATGAGCCGGGCACTGATCGTGGGTGACAGGTCGGACGATTACAATCTCGACTTTGATCTGGCGAAAACCTCGATCACCGGCGGCATTTTCAACTTTGGAGTGAACACGACCCCGACGCGGCTCCAGCCGGACGTATTTCCATTGAACCCGCGAAATCGTTCCTCGCTCGAGCTGTCGTTCACCCAGCCGCTATTGCAGGGGGGCGGCTTGGCGGCGAATCGTGCGCCGATCGTGATTGCCCGGATTGATACCGAGCGATCATTCTTTCGCTTTAAAGATAGTATGCAACAACTGGTGCGCGGGGTGATCGACGCGTATTGGGCGCTGGTGTTTGCACGAGTTGATCTGTGGGCGCGAGAGCAACAGGTCGAGCAAGCGCAATGGGCCTATGAGCGCGCCGATGCCAGAGATCGCAAGGGGCTGGACGACCAGGGAGATGTTGCTCAGACAGAAGTGGCACTGGCCAATTTCAGGGCGAGCCTGGTGACGGCCAAAGCAAACGTGTTATTGCGCGAAGCCGCTTTAAGAAATATTCTTGGTTTGCCGCCGGCGAGCGCTGAACGTTTGGTCCCGAGTTCGACGCCGCGGACCGACAAACTGCCGATCGACTGGGATGGGCTGGTGATTATGGCCGAGCAACAGCGTCCCGATGTGATCGAACTGAAACTGATTCTCGAAGCCGACCAGCAACTGTTGTTGCAGGCCAACAATCAAGCATTGCCGCAGGTGG
Source organism: Planctomycetales bacterium (assembly GCA_020427155.1). Taxonomy (GTDB): domain Bacteria; phylum Planctomycetota; class Planctomycetia; order Pirellulales; family Lacipirellulaceae; genus Bythopirellula. Next base: position 3,236 of record JAGQOW010000254.1, read on the forward strand.
ACGCAGTGGCCCTCTATCGGTGGAACGGCCTGGAAGGAGAGATGCCGATTGGCGATACGATCTCGACGCGGCCCGGGGAATACACCGACTGGACCTTGGGCGTAAACTTCTCGGTACCGTTAGGACTGCGTGCCGCTCGGGCCGGATTGCGTCGTCAGCAATTGGTGATTGCACGTGACCGGGCGAATCTTGACCAAGGCATGCACAATGCGGTTCACTCGCTGTCGGTCTCGGTGCAGAACCTGGCCAGCCTGTATGCCCAGTACGAAGCTTTCAGGCTCGCAAGAGAGGCGGCTCGGAAGAACTTGGATGCCCAGTTTGCCCAGTATCGAGCCGATCAAGTGATCTTTTTGAATGTACTGCAGGCGATCACGTCCTGGGGCAATGCGGTGAGTGCCGAGGC
>JAGQOW010000255.1 GCA_020427155.1 Planctomycetales bacterium
TGAGATTGACTGGCTGGAAGCTTGGGATCTCAGGCCGTAGGCGGGATTCTGGCGGCTTGAGGCTGGAGGAAAAAGGGGAGTCGGCCAGCGGCGTTTGGGGCGCTGGTCTCCAGTCTTCGGGCTACCGCCTTTCTTCCGTCGCCAAAGCCTGCTAGACTGTGGGGCCCGGTCAAGCACTTCATCGTCATTCCCCCACAGCAGGTACAGTTCCATGGCCAAGCCTGGTCGCAAAGTCAAGAAAGCCAATCACGGGAAACGTCCGGCTAATAGCCGTCCGCGCAAGAATCGCCGTCAGAAGGTAAGGACCTAAACGGATATCCCCCCAAGGAGCGGAGCCCCCGTTTTGAGTGGCCGAGATTACATCGTCGACCCCGAGAAGATCGACTACAGCCAAGTAGTCGCCGATATCGAGGCGATTCGCCGCTGTAATCGGCAGCGCGGCGCGATGGAACAGTTGACGGCGATCGTCTACGACGATCCGGAAAAGAACATCTGCATTGCCTATCGCGACATTTCGCCAGCAGAATTCTGGGTGGCGGGGCACATGCCCGAAATGTCGTTGATGCCGGGGGTGATCATGTGCGAAGCGGCGGCCCAGGTCTGTTCGTTCCACTCCTGCCGACACGATCTGTTGGGCTGCGAAGTGGTGGGCTTCGGAGGGCTCAACCATGTTCGCTTCCGCGACATGGTGTTTCCTGGCGATCGGCTGACGATCGTAACGCAAATGACGCAGCTACGCCGCGGGCGGATGATTGTGAGCCGTTTCGAAGAATTCGTCGGGAACTCGCTAGTGTGCGAAGGCGAGATCCGAGGCGTGCCGTTGCCGCTCGATGAATTGCCCAGGGATCGTTGAATTTGCAGGGAATCTGAATCGAGACAACCAACTGTGTGGTAATGGCCACAAGAATCGCAACAATGGTGCGAAAACGAAAGCAGATTCCATACAGAGGCAGAGAATCGCGAAACGGATGCTGCAGTGGCAAGCGTCTGCGGTCTGCTGCGTTCTTTGGGGTGAGTGTTTCTGGAAGTTCGCGAGCCCTCTCGACTGATTGAATCAGCTCGCTTAAATCACTCTTACATTCTCAAGACTGAAGTATGGGCCGACGTGCACTTCGCAAGGTAGATCCTGAGCTCGATCTGAGCTATCACTTGCGCACGGTCGACGACCTGCCCCTGCCCTGGGACGAGCTAGCCGTGTTTGGCCGAGTTGCTCCGCTGGAGGTGGAAATGGGGAGCGGCAAAGGGTTGTTCTTGCAGAACGCAGCGCAAGCAAACCCGGATCACAACTTCCTGGGCGTGGAAGTATCTCACAAGTACGCAAAGTTCACGGCCGCACGGCTGGCGAAGCGGGAGTTGACGAACGCGATATCAGTCGACGGAGATGGATTGCGTCTGTTTCGAGAAATTCTGCCTGGAGACAGTCTTTCGGCCGTGCACGTCTATTTTCCCGATCCCTGGTGGAAGAAACGGCACCATAAACGGCGAGTGCTGAACGAGTCGTTTCTCGCCGACGTTGTCCGTACGCTCAAGAGCCAAGGACGGTTGCACTTCTGGACCGACGTCAAAGAGTACTTTGACGGTACGCTAGAACTGCTTGCCGAGCATACGCCTCTGATCGGCCCGATCGAGGTGCCCGAGCAAGCTGCCTTGTTCGATCTCGACTACCGTACGCACTTCGAGCGGCGGACGCGGCTGAATGAAGAGCCGGTGTATCGGGCGCAGTTTGCGAAACCGTAATGGCCGTGCGATGCGTGGCATCGTGGTTAGGATACCGCTTCGTAGGTGCGTTGAGTTTCGTTGCCAGAGCTGGAGCGGTAGTTTTCGATAGCGATGTCGTAGAGTTTCTGGCCGCAGGGCGTCGGGTAGTCTCCGGTGAGACATGCCTGGCAAAGTTGTTCGGCAGGTTTGTCGACCGCTTTGGCAATCGACTCCACAGGCAGAAAGCGGAGCGAGTCGGCGCCCAGTTCTGCTGCCATTGCGGCGAACCATTCTTCCGCCGACTGGCCTTCTTTCAGAAACTCGGGGGCGAACAACTCGCTGATGGTGGACATGTCGATGCCGTAGAAGCACGGCGCCGTAATAGGCGGACAGGCAACGCGGACATGGATTTCTTTGGCACGACCGACCTCACGGATTTTTGAGATCAAGACTCGCATGGTGGTCGAACGAACGATCGAGTCTTCGACCAGAAGGACCCGCCGTCCTGCGAGGACCTCGGGCAACGGTGTGTACTTGGTGGCGGCCTTTTTCTTGCGATCGCCGCCCCCTTCGATAAACGTGCGGCCAGAGTAGCGATTGCGAATCAGGCCTTCGATACTGGGGACGCCGAGCTTGAAGGCCATGGCATCGGCCGCTGCCTTGCTGGTGTCGGGCACGGGAACGACGATCGCATCCTGGTCAATATCGAGGTCTTCGAGCCGAGCGAGTTCTTCGCCCAAGGTCTTTCGCGAGAGGTAAACACTGCGAGCGTCGAGCGTGCTCGCAACATTGGCAAAATAGATCCACTCAAAAAAGCAATGCGCGCGGCGGGGATTGTCGCTGAAGCGTTCTACCGAGATCTGGTTGTTGGCGATCGTCACCGCCTCGCCCGCTTCGAGGGAGCGGATCGAACTGGCAGCAAAGCCGAGGTTGGCCAGCGCGACGCTCTCGCTCGCGGCGGCAAACAGCGGGCCCTCGATGGCGTAACACATTGGCTTGATTCCCAGCGGATCGCGCGCGACGAGCATTTCGCCCTGGGCGTTGAGCAGCGCCAGGCTGTAAGCGCCATCGAAACGCGTGGCCAGATGTCGCATCACGTCAATCAGCGGCAGCCGGCGGTCGCCCGAGAGCTCGCGACTGATCTCGTGCATGATGATCTCGGTATCGGTCGCCCGCGTGAGGTGATGATCGTCTTCGGCAAGCAGCCGATCGCGCAGCTGGGTGTAGTTGGCCAATTGGCCGTTAAAGGCGAAACTGAACCACTTGTGTTTCTGCAGGTGGTGCCTTTCGAACGGTTGGGCGTAGCTGCAATCATCTGCGCCACAGGTGGCATAGCGCACATGACCGATCGCGGCCAAACCGGCATACTGGCGCATCAGGCTCTCGGACTTGCCCTGATGGTTGAGTCGAAACGCCTGGTTGACGGTTCCCAGCTTGCGGTGAGTATCGATCAATTGCTGTCGCTCGGGATTGTAGCTGGTCATCCCTGCCGAGAGCTGACCGCGGTTCTGAACGTCGAGCAACATTCGCGGCATCAGCCGCGAAACTTCACGGGGGCCTTGCGACGGACAGAGCGGACTGACTTCGTCGCCCGAGAGGTGGTAGATCGCGGCAACACCGCACTCGTGATTCAGTTCGCTCATAGAGAAAGGCTGGAGACTGGAGGCTTGAGGAACTGGTTGGCTAACGCTGGACCACTTGGCGGAACCAGCCGCGACTCGACGAGTCGTTAAAGGCACGCCGTACTTCTCTGATTCTAGGCCACTGCGACGTTTCTCTCAAGCGCCTGCCGCGACGGGCCAAAGCATGGCAAAGATTGCACCGGTCGCCAAACCATAGAGCAATCCGTCGACCAAGTAGCCGCACAGTCGGAGGTTGAACCAAATCGATCCAGGAACGCTGGCAGCGGTGTACGTCAAGATTCCCGC
>JAGQOW010000256.1 GCA_020427155.1 Planctomycetales bacterium
CGGGCTATTGAACGTCGTTCTGTCGATCAGTTTCGCATGGTCGGCCAGCAGTCGGTGGATTGCAGATGCGGAAGCAACCGCGTCGGCGCCATGCTCAAGCCGACGAACGGCTGCCTCCGCCGGATTGACAACGAACATCGGCAGCCCCTCTTCGACGCTGCGGATGTCCCGATGTGTGATCGACCGGAATAGAGCCCGATCAGCCTCGTCGGCCTTCTGGGCCCAGTCGAGCGTGTTTAATGTCGGAAAATCTTCTACGGCCGCCTCGATTGCGTCGTTAATCTCTTGAGGCGTCCGCGCATCACGCAATCCCTCGATCGCGGCCTTTGCTTTTGCTTGGTGTGCTCCGGCCAGATGCTCAGAAAGCACTTCGATCTGATGCTTGCGGATTGCCTCTGATGGCATCTTGTCGCGGTACTTTTTGTAGAACTGCTCCTCGAGCCAGTCGGAATTGACTTTTGAACGGCCCTCTTTTGTGGACAGACGGCCAGCGAAGTCAGGATCGATTGACATCCGGTTGACGGTTGCCGTGTCGATGTGCTGCAGGGTCCGCGCCATGTGGCCGGAGTGCGTCGTGCTGAATGCGTTTAACCCTCGGTTGTTCTCCAGACGCCGGCGGTTTCGGACTGCCGTTTTCTCGGTCTCGTCGATGAACTGCCGCATTCTCGGGTAGTAGTTCGAGACGAGCGACTGTAGTTCCTGGGTGTCAACGCCGAGCGATTCCTCCATGTCCTTGATCTGTCGCATCATTCCGCCGAGCTTGTCGAGGCTCTCTTTTGCCCCGGCAGCCGTTGCCGGAAGATCCGTGCGGAGACCTTCAAGGTACTCGGTCATCGCCAGTTGGTCGTCGAACGTGCTCGCGCCCATGGCGTCGTCAACCGACCGGAATGTGCTGGCAAGTTCCTCGCGGATCTTCGTGACTGCGTTGGCTCCTTCGGCGTGCTGGAGCCGAGCAGCCTTGATCCCTTCCTCGGCCGTCGCGCCCTTGGCCGTCTTGTCGAAGAGAGCAGTAAGGTGAGCGCCGGGCCGGGAAAAGGCGATGCTGTTGGAAAGTAGGTCCATACCACGCGACAAAGACGGGATATTCACCCCACCCTTGATGGACGTGAATGGCAAACCGAATCCGATTGACTTGCCAAGTGGCATGTTCAGCAAATCGGCCAGATTGTCGCCGGAGTTGGCAGCCGCAGTTGCCACTCTCTCTGCCGCATCGCTGAATCCAGCCGCTCCTGCTGCCTCAATTGCTTCCGATAGTTTCGTGTTGATGCGTGCTGTCCGTTTCCCGATGATGTCGCCTGTTCCGCGCCGAGCAAGACCCATCATCCCGCGAAAGCCGCTGTCGAACAGTTTTGGCTGTGCTTTCGTGCCGATCCTGGAGGCTATGGCCTGGTCGAGAATGCCGGCTTTCTTCGCGATTCGACCTGATTTGGTGAGTGCAGACGCGCCGAACGTCATGTAGGTCAGCGGGTCAAGGAGGACCTCTGTGCCGAATCCTCCCCAGAAGTTGCCGTAGTTGTCTTCGTTCCCGGCAAGCCCGAGGTTCCTATTTAGCTCCCTTCCGGTGACTCGGTTCTCATCTGTGGTTGGCGATAGCAGTTGGTCGAACGGGTTCTTGAGAGACAGTACGTCCCGCAACATCGAACCAGGCAGGTCGAGAAAATTCCCCAGCCGAGAGATTCCGCCCAGCGTCGACGAGCCGATCCTCCGAAGCATCGAATCGGAAGGTTCTGTCTCAGGCTCTTGGCGTCGTTTGCGAGCCCGAGCCAGCATGTTGATTCCGGATGCTGACGGAGAAGGCAACGGTGGCAGTGCGGGAATATCCATTGCCATTCAGGTCCTATTTAGTAGCCGAGAAATTCCCGCAGCCATTTGTTCGATGCAGTTACAGGGCGCCATTGGGATACTTGTTCGCCGTTGAACATGCCAACTTCCTCTGCTTCTAGCGTGCCGTTTCTTACTCGTGTCTTGACGTTGTGCTCGCCGAGGATGCGTGCCGCGTCATCCTTGGAAAGCATTTCATTTGCAAGCGACCTTAGTGAGGCTGCATCTTCAGGAAAACCAAACTCCTCGATGAAATCGGCCGCGACAAACGCGTCATCTTGAGTTTCCAGTTTGTGCATGCTTTCTGGAAGCAGTTTCCGGGAATCCTCCAGTATTTCCGACTTCGTGCGATAATCAAACTGCTTCTGGCTGAGATCAAGTGGTCTTGATTTTGGATCAAACTGGAACGGATCGTGCCCGACAAACCCATCCGGCAGTTGAGAAGCGAACGGGTCGTCAATCAGTTCGTCGGCCAAATCCATTGAAGCTGACCTTGACGCCATTGCTGCTGGCTGCACTGGTGCTGACTCTGCCAGGGACATTGCCCTGTTTCCACTGGTTGCTTTTGCGGCTCGCCTCGCCCGGAAACCTTTTGTCAAACTAGACAAACCGAGAGTCCCATACGTAAACGGGTCCAATGCCATTTCGATCCCGGCGCCGCCAAAGAAGTTTCCCCACGTGTCTTCGTTGCTTGCCGCTCCGAACTGTCTCGCGAGATCCCGACCGCTGGTCCTGTTTTCCCCGGAGAATGGCGACAGCAACTGGTCAAACGGATTCTGCATGGCAACAACATCGCGAACCATTGACCCCGGCAGGTCGAATAAATTCGCTGCCCCGGACGCAAGGTTCATCATTGTTCCGCCAAATCCATGCGGCTGCTCTTCCGGCATGGAATATCGCGTTGCACGTTGTGCAGCGCCAAAGCCAAGATTCATTGGGCTTGGATACATGGGACCTTCCTAGCATTCCTAGAACTTGCCGCCGGCACCAGGGGCAAACCCACCCATCCAATTTGCGGCAGCTGCGCCGAACTCTCCCCATGTCCTGCGGTGTCCAGCAGCCTTGATATCTGCATCCGACACGCCCATTTCCTTCAGTGCCTTAACGAATGTCTTGTACTCGTTGCTGTCGGCGTCAAGATCCTTGAGCCTTGACAGCAGTGCGCCGCTGGTGATTCCTGCAGCCTTGAAGTCGTCGGCCGAACTCCCGCCTCCAGCGCCTGAAATCCCGGAAATGTACCTGGCGGCATCAGCATGCCCCATCGATGCGAAGCTGGAAGCTTTTGCTATTGCGGCGTCTGAGGCGTTGGACTTGCTCTCCAGGTCGAGTGCGTTGGTTTGGGCTTCGAGGTTTTTGGCTTGGGCAGCACGAACCGCAGCCTCGCCTGCGTTTGCTTCTCCGGCAATGCGGTTTTGCTGTTGGCCAAGTTCGAACCGATTCTGCATCTCCATCCTGCGTAGTTCTCGATCAGCCAGCGCGTTCCGATTGTTTGCGATCATCCCCAGCATTTGGATGGCGGCCGGGTTGCCCTGCATGGCAGCCTGCATAACCTGCCCCTCAAGGTTCATCACGGCGCCAGTAGCTCTCTGGGCGAGCCGGGCCCGTCGCTCCATTGCACTCTGCTGGGCTCGCTGGGTGATCAGCTCACGAGCCGATGACTTCCTCGCCAGCTCTGCCTGCCGACGCTGTCCCGCAGCCTCCCTGGCGGCAGCCAAAC
>JAGQOW010000257.1 GCA_020427155.1 Planctomycetales bacterium
GCTATCGTCGTGAAGTCCTGTTCGACGAACTTGATGACCCACAAGACATCGCCCCGGCAGCCCTCATAGAGTCACCGCTCTATCGAGAGGGCTTTTCGCTCCAGCCGTGGCAGCAAGGCTTCTTGACCGAGTGCCTTCGCCATTTCTCCAATCATGGCATTGTGCGGCTTCTTCTTGCCGATGAAGTCGGTCTTGGAAAGACGCTCTCGCTCGGCACTGCGGCGCTCGCCCTTTGCCTACTGCAGGACAAAGATAGTGGTGGACGAAAGCCCGTCGTGATCTTCGCACCGGCCACGCTCTGCGAGCAGTGGCAGACCGAGATGATCGACAAGCTCGGGATACCTTGCGCGAGATGGGAGACGCAGAAGAAAGTCTGGCTCGATCATGAGGACCGGGTGATCTCTCCTGCTGGACGAGAACAGATCGCGCGTTGCCCATTGAGGATCGGCATCGTGTCCACAGGTCTCATGATGCGCGACAGCCTCGAAAAACAGCATCTTCTAAGTCTGCACTTCGCGTTGGTGATCCTCGACGAAGCGCACAAGGCGCGAAGTCGACAAGGCTTCGGTCGGGACGCTGGCACCCCGAATGAGCTCCTCGCATTCGCCACCGCAGTCGCAGAACGAAGCGACCATGTATTGCTCGGCACCGCGACTCCGATCCAGACGCGGTCGGAGGATCTGTGGGACCTCATGCGCATCCTCCACAAAGGCAAGGGACGCTTCGTGCTCGGCAACGAGTATTCGAGATGGCACCAGCCAGATGAGGTTCTGCCACTGATCTCCGGTCAGACAAACGTAGTAGATCCAGCCTTCGGATGGGAGCTGCTACGCTCGCCTCTGCCCGTTGTAAATTCCACGGATGAGCCGCGAGCCCGGCGGCTCTTCAGCGCCATCCGCCAAGATCTCGGCCTAAACGAACAACAGACCGAGACCTCTGCACCCATCACGCAGTTGAGTGATGATACTCGGGAAATCCTCGAGGAGGATCTTGAGCGGAAGATATCGGGTGCCACCTTCTTCCAGAGAGAGAACCCCTTCATCCGACACATAGTTCTGCGAAAGCGCGCTGACCTCGAAGCCTCGGGGTTGCTGCCGAGGATCGGTGTCGACCTGCATCCTGATCGCAGATACATCCGCGATACACAGCGTTTTGACGCATTGTTCGAAGGCAAGGCGCTTCGGACTAATGATGATTTCCGGGAGGCGTATCGGGAGGCCAGAGCATTCGGCAAGGCACTCTCGAAACGCGGGAAGGGAAGCGGCTTTATGAAGAATCTCATGGAGCAGCGGATTTGCTCAAGCATAGCAGCGGGACTGAACACCGCTCGAACGCTCTTGGCCGGCCGAATTGTTGAGGAAGAAACCGAGGATCAGGTTATCGAACTGACCGCAGAGAGTTCTGAGGAAAAAGTTGCTCTAGAGCGACTGATTTCTCGCCTTGAAAGAATCGATGGGGATCCAAAGCTTCAGGCTACGATTCACTTCCTAAATAAAGAAAAGTGGCTAGATCACGGGGCAATAATATTCAGTCAATACTACGATACGGCAAAGTGGATCGCTGACTCTTTGGCGGCCCTCTATCCCGACTTGGCGATAGGGCTTTATGCAGGTGCGTCGCGGAGTCGTCTTTATCAGAATGGCGAAAGCGTCAGCATTGAGCGCGAGACGCTCAAGAAAATGGTCGCTGAACACGAGATAAAAATCATGGTTGCGACAGATGCCGCGTGTGAAGGATTGAACCTTCAAACTCTCGGCACTCTGATCAATATTGATCTCCCGTGGAATCCAACGCGCTTAGAGCAGAGGATTGGAAGGATTAAGCGGTTCGGCCAAGCCAGGGAAAAAGTCGATATGCTAAATCTCGTAAACGAGCAAACTGTTGATGAAAAAGTGTACGACAGGCTCTCTGAGCGCATGCGAGATCGTTTTGACCTATTTGGTTCGCTACCAGACACAATTAGAGATGAGTGGATAGACGACATCGAGACCCTGGGCGAGAAGATGGACGAATACATCAATGCGCAGCGAGAAGCCACGGGATTTGACCTTCGCTACAATGCTACCGCAGAGCCTTCCGATCGTGACTGGCGCGACTGTACGGAAGTCCTTTCCCAACGAGATTTCGCTCAACTAATGAGAAATGGTTGGGCGTAAAGTCGGGAAATCTCCTATCCGAACCCAGTGCTCGTTAATAATTAAGGACAATGTAACAGAGGTGGTTCGGGGAATTTGAACTATCGATCTAGGGTCAGGATTCATAACGAGTAGATTACGAGAGCAGCGAGAGCGATGGCAGAGAGGAAGACTTTTGGGCAGCGGTCATAGCGTGTCGCCACCCGCCGCCAGTCCTTGAGCCTGCCGAACATGATCTCGATGCGGTTGCGCCGCTTGTATCGGCGCTTGTCGTACTTGACCGGTGTCTTGCGTTTCTTCCGGCCAGGGATACAGGCGCGTATCCCCTTGTCCTGCAACGCTTCTCTGAACCAGTCAGCATCATAGCCGCGATCCCCGAGCAGCCATTTGACGTTTGGCAGGCCGCTCAGCAGGGCCCGTGCGCCGATGTAATCGCTTACCTGTCCGGCGGTAACGAACAGGTCGATCGGTCGCCCCTGACTGTCACAGATCGCGTGCAGCTTGGTGTTCATGCCGCCTTTGGTCCGACCAATCAGGCGACCACGCCCCCCTTTTTGGCGGCCATGCTGGTCGCCGTTCGGTGAGCCTTGAGGTATGTCGCGTCGATCATCACGGTCATCTGCTCGCCGTGTCCCGCCGCCAGCCCAGCCATCATCTTGGCGAAGATGCCCTTTTCACTCCAACGCTTCCAGCGGCTGTATAGCGTCTTGTGGGGTCCGTAGACTTCGGGCGCGTCGCGCCAGCGCAAGCCATTGCGGTTGATGAAGATAATCCCGCTCAAGACCCGTCTGTCATCGACCCTTGGCTTGCCGTGAGACTTCGGGAAGAAAGGTGCCAGCTTGGCCATCTGCTCGTCGGTCAGCCAGAAAATATCACTCATGTCGCCGCTCCTTTTCGGAGCCGTGAATCACGCAGTGCGACCGAAATCAATGCATCCTGACCCTAGGACAAAACCAAGGTGGTAACGGTCGATCTGATCGAATAAAGCAGCGTTTGAGGCTGCACTACGTGGCAATGACGAGAGCGGCCAGATTACTTTGCCTTGCCATGCGAGCGGATGCCTTCGACGACGCCGAGATCGGCCTCCTGCGAGAAAATGGCTGGCGCGTCGCTCGCATCACTCCTAACGGACTCGACTGGGTTGAATGATAGTTTCTGATCCACGAGTTGCCCCACAACGCCGATGAAACTTCAATGCCGGGCGACATCTCCTTGATCAACGGGCCCGAGAAAGCACTCCGGCTGGGACAATACCACTGACCATGTCGCGAAAGGAAACGACCACCAGCTTCCATTCGGCCGAAAGTCAAGTCCAGCGCCAGAAGCGGCCTCCGAAATC
>JAGQOW010000024.1 GCA_020427155.1 Planctomycetales bacterium
TACGGATGCGGTTTGGTCTGGACCGCTATGAACCGCGGACTCTGAAGGAAATCGGCGAACAGTTGGGGCTCACCCGCGAGCGGGTACGGCAAATCGAAACCGAGGCACTCGGCAAGATGGCCGAGAGCATGTCGGACCCTCGCGAGAGAATCATCTAGTGCGGTCTGATTATCCGGGTTGTGGGTAGTTTTCAGGATTGCGACCGTACGGAGTGACCGTAGGCCTTGCCCTGAGGTCGTAAGAGGGTCCGAAAACAGCAGGTCTGAGAGATCTCCCAAGAAGAACGGAACTGGTGCCAGTAACCCCCGCCTTCTTCTACTTTTCAGGCACGCACATCGAGTGAGAGGGTTTCTTGAAATCAGCGTCTCTCTCTGCCTAAGATGGAACGAGAAGCACAAAAAACTCTTTCTCTCCTCTTATTGCCGTCGAAATGAGACTCTTTGCACGAACTCTAGGCATCATGGCGATCTCGGCGTGTAGCCTCGTGGCACAAGCCAACGAAAGCTCAGGCCCGGTCTACCAGCGCCAACGGTCAGGCTATGGAGCGCTGCCTGGAATGGGACACTACCCGCGGCATGAACGCGATCGAGGCGGGTACTACCAGCAGCAATCGTCGGGCAACTGGTTTGTCAGGCCCTACCCCTACCATTTCGACTACTACCGGTGGCGCTATAGTGCGCCGACATTTGTGCCGAATTGTCCTTGCGAAGAATCGCCTGCGCTTGCACCACAGCCGGCCCAATGATCATCGGGTGAAGCCAAGACTGAAACTGAAGACCTCTCGGTCGTCGGTGTCGGCGTAATTCACTGCCCAGGCAAAGTCCAAAGCAATCGGCGCCGGCCCCATTGCCGGGACGGTCACCCGCAAGCCCGCACCGGGCGCTACGCGAAAGTCCTTGATGGTCACATCCTTCTCGACCGTACCGAAGTCGCAGAAGACCACCCCGTGCAGCATGTCGTCGGCGGTGATCGGGAACAAGTACTGGACCGAATTTAGCCACTGGAACTCGCCGCCAACCTCGACTCCCATGTCGACCGGAGAAGCCCCGCGGAAATCAAAACCTCGCAGTGTCGAGTAACCGCCGGCAAAGAAGTGTTCATAAATCGGCGTTTGAGTTCCCGAATAGGCGACATTGGCCGAAGCGCTGAGCACATGGCGGCCTGAATGGTCAGGACGCTCGCTGAGCAGGAAATATCGCCGGTAGTCTGCAGCCACTCGAGGGTAGTCGAAGGTACCGATCACCTGTTCACCCGAAAGCTCCAGGTAATGGCCTTCCGTCGGGAGAAAAGCACTGTCGCGTGTATCGTTGACGACCGTCAACTTGAAGCCGTGCAAGGCGTTGCTTCCCAAAGCATCGGCTAAGTCCGGCTGGGTGGGTAGCGAGGGATTGCGGACGTTGATGCTTTCGCCACGGTAGGCAACGTTGGCCGAGAGATCGTGCTCGACCCATTGATAACCTAAGGAAACTCTTCCGCCCAGACGTTGCTCGTCCCAATCGCGGAACCGGCGATCGAAGAACGAAGCGCTTAGTCCCAAGCTGATGGGCGTATCGAGCAAGTAAGGTTCCTGGAAGCTCATCAAGTAGCGATTGACCTGGCTACCTGGAGACGCATCGATGCGGAATCGCTGACCTGCCCCGCGGAACGCCGTTCCGTTTCTCACATCTTCCCAACTTCGCGGTGGACGACGCCAATCGAAGTTTCGCTCGTCAAGCGTGATGTTGCCAACCACGCCTGCATCCGAGTTAATACCCGCACCGATCATCAGCCGGCCAGTTTGAGTTTCTTCTCCTTCGAAGAAGATATCGACGGTCTGCTGTGGATACGGCTGACCGGGCAGTCCAAAGTGACCGTCCGGAAACAGCTGGTATCCGGGAACCGGATTGCCAATCAACCCCGGGGGCGGGCCGAACGAGCCAGCAGGAGGTGGAATCGAGTCGGTGTATTGGGCTTGTTGGACACCTGAGGAAGCGACCAACGGCTTGGTGGCGGGTCCAGTCGCACCAACCGCCTGGCCTCCGTAGGGAGTGCCTCCGGCTGGCAGCGACGAGTAGGCCGAGTTTGTATAACCGGTGGGGCTTTGGCCGCGAATCGACTGATAGGGGCTACGGGTAGCGCGTGGTGCCCACCAGGCTGAATTCGCCGACGGCTGTGCCTCGGGACTCTGGCCTCGAATAATTAAACCAGACTGTTCTGGTTCGGCTGCTGGCGATGGTGTGCTGCCAGGGGCTTGCAAACTGGAAGGCTCCGAGGGAGCGACCGTCACGCCATTCTGCCAGCGCTGAAAATGTTGCCAGTCGTCGCACTCGATATGGATGTCCATACTCCGGTCAGAAGCAGGTCGACTGACCGAGTGAACTGCCGCGGTAGAGGGCAATGGCGGAGGCAAGACATAGGGCCCAGCTGGCTCGGGGCTTTGGCCTCGGATGCTCGACCCTGGGGGACTTGGTGCCGAGCCGCGGTTCGAGGCAGTACGTTCACGCGGCTGATTGGCAAAGCTGGGCTCGGTGCCATCAGGAATTCGGTAAGTAATCTTGGGACGCGTATTGGTCGAGACATCGGAATGAAACAGACTGCTGGCCAACAGGCGACGTTCGCTGGCCTTCAATTCGCGAATGTCCATGATGTCGCCTGGCCGCAGAGTCATACGATTGAGCGCCGTCTGCACGCGAGTATGCGGGTTGTCGCCGCCAATGTGTACGAAGATGCGGCCAACACGAAACTGCTCGCCTTCTTCAAGATGATAGATCAGGTCAAGCTGGCCCGGTTCCTCGAGAAAGACCGGCTCGGGGCGGATATCTGCAAAGACATACCCGTGGCTGCCATAAAGCTCCTGGAGCCAAAGTGCGTCATCGCGAACCTTGGATTGCTCAAAAGGCTGCCCAGCAGATAGTTTTGCCGAGCTTGCCAAAGCCGCAGGTTCGAACTTCGTGTTGCCAAGGAACTTGACACTTCGCACTTCGTACCGTGGCCCTTCAGATATGACAAACGTTAGATCGACCCATTTCCCCGATTCGTTGTAGTCCAGTTTGCGGCTGACCTTGGCTTGGAAGTAACCAAACGAACGATAGTAGGCAGTCAATTGGTCGACGTCCGAGTCGATTTGCTCGCGGTTGACATAGCCTTTAAACAGCTTCAATACCGGGGGCTTCGATTTGATAAGCGTCTTAAGCCGCCCGTCGCTGACGAACTCATTGCCAACGAACGAGACATTCCAGATTTTCTGCGAGTTGCCTTCGTTGATCAGGTAAACGATTCCCTGATCCGTCGGTCTGGTCCCTTCGAGAATCGTGACTTGGACATTGTTGTAGCCCCGACCTTGGTAGTGCTCACGAATCTTGCGGCGTCCTTCCTCGACGGCATAAGGATCTACCGCACCACCAGCCTTCAGCCCCGTCTCTTTGCCAAGCTTCTTGTCGGAGATGCCTTCGTTGCCCAGGTAGGTCACATAGCGGATCGTCGGGCGCTCGACCACTTGGAAAATGACAATCTGACCTTGGGGGGTACTTTCATAAAGTGGCTTTACGTCCACAAACCAGCCCAAGTTGGCCAATTGGCGAACGTCCCGCTGGACGATCGAAGTATCGAACGGTCGTCCGACGCGCGTACTGAGATGGCCCGATACTTTCGATGTCGGAATCGTATCGTTGCCAACGATTCGAATCTCGATCACCTGGTCTGCCGTGGGAGTGGTAGCGCCCGCGGGCGGCGGAAGCGATTCGGCGGCACTTACGCAGCGCGCAAAAGAAACGGCAACCACCGCGACTACCGCCAATCTGGCCAACACGCATGTCGAAGAACCCAGACGTCGTTGTGAGTGAACGAGAAAGTGCATGAGCAAGCTGACGCCGAAGTGGTTATTAGGGAAAAGCATCGTCAGAGCGGTGCCAGCACCGAGTGGTTGGCGCAACATCGCCGCTGAAAAGTCCGCGAAGAAATACTGAATCAGCCCCCGCCCGACAAGGCGGATTCCACTCGCTCGCACCCCAGGACAGGCCAGAGCAGCTACCAACAATCATGAGTAGCATGGTTTTCTACATAGAAAGCTGTTTCGCACCCCAGCTAGCAGAAACCTCTGCAGTCGCCGCTAGCAGGAAAACGCGAATAGCGGCAGAGTGCTAGGAGCCGTTCGCTCAGAACTCCGAAGCGCTATACGATTCGAATTCGGCGTAAGGTTTTTGAGAGTAATTGCGGAAACGCGTGAACTCGTGAAGCCACGTAAGTTTCACATCGCCCGTGGGGCCGTTTCGTTGTTTTCGAACTAGCAGGTCGGCTTCGCCGCGAACGCTCTCCCGTTCGTCCTCGCTGCTCTTATAGTATTCCTCGCGATGAACGAACATGACGACATCGGCATCTTGTTCGATCGCACCCGATTCGCGCAAGTGGCTCAGTTGAGGCTTGTGGTCGCTGCTGCCTTCCACCTGCCGATTGAGCTGCGCCAGGCACAATACAGGCACCTCCAGTTCCCGGGCCAGACCCTTGAGCCGACGGGCGATTTTGGCAACCTGCTCCTGACGCGGATCCCGAGCGTTATCGGGATCGATCAACTGCAGGTAGTCGATCACAACCATCCCCAAATTTTCGCGGCGCTTAAGTCGTCGGGCATTAGCAGCAATTTCTGTCATCGTTCGGCTGGGCGAGTCGTCGATATAAAGTGGAGCCTGGCTAATCTCAGCCGCTGACTGGACCAGTCTACGACGCTCTTCCTGGGTGATCGTTCCATTCCGAAGCCGATGTCCGTTGACCTCCGCTACCGAGCAGAGCAATCGATCGCCCAACTCCAGGGCAGACATTTCCAGGCTGACAAACAGCACTGGTACGCGCAACTTGATGACGACATGTTCTGTGATGTTCATCGCCAGCGCCGTCTTACCCATACTCGGTCGCGCGGCAAGAATCACCAGTTCCGAGTTTTGCAATCCGCCGGTGAGTTGGTCAAAATCATCGAAGCCCGTTTCCAGCCCGCCAAAGGCATGATGCTGATCCATGCGGGCATCAATTCGGTCAAGCGACTCGGCAAGCACTTCGCTGATAGCGCTCAATTCTCCGGTGCCGCGCGATTCCAGGATCCCAAAAACGCTTTCTTCTGCCTTGCTCAGAAGTTCGCGGGTCTCGGCACTAGGATCGTAGGCATCGTGGACAATATCCGTGCCGGCATGAATGAGCGAACGGAGCACTGCTTTGTCGGCCACAATGCGGGCATAGTATTCGGCGTGGGCAGCTGTAGGCACTTGTCGGCCCACCTCGGCAAGATAAGCAGCTCCGCCGATTTTCTCGAACAGGTCTGCAGCGCGAAGTCGCTCGACAAGCAACATCGGATCGATCTGCTGCCCTCCGTCATGCATCTGCAACAAGTGCTCGTAGAGACAACGATTCGCATCGTCGTAAAAATCAGCCGCACGCAGAATCAGGGCGACCTCGTCAAAAACCTGGGGTAGCAGCAGAATACTGCCGAGCACTGCCTTCTCGGCATCGAGATTCCGAGGCAGTTGCCGATCAAAAATCGAGGACGGGGAATTCGCCGAAGTACTCCTAGGCGAATTGCTCCGAGCCGCGTTGCTTTGATTCCTTTCAGCTGTAGCCATGTGGCGATCGCTCCCTGTCCGACGCCCTGATCGAGTTGCTCATTCGCACGACGACCGAGCAAGTTCAACCGCGTACTTCCCTGCCTGCACTGATCAAAGGCCGCCATCCATCGATGAGCTGCCCAGCTTCGATCGCTTAGGAACCTTCGCCGCCGACGGTCGGGACAACCCAGACTTTTAGCTCGCCATCGACCTGGCTTGAAAGCCGGAATTTCACCGTGTAGAGCCCCAGTTCTTTGAGCACCCCTTCCAGACGGATCTGGTCGGTCTTCATCTCGATATTGTTCTTCTTCAGCGCCTCGACTATCTCCGGAGCACCCACACTGCCGTAGAGATGGCCTTCTTCGGTGGCGTTAGCTTCGATCGTGATGCTTTGCTTGGCAATCTCGACGGCATACTTTCGTAGCGTCGACTGATGAGCCTTCTCGATCGCCTGCAGCTTTTCGCGATGCTTCTCGACCATCCGCTTGTGATGGTCCGAGGCAATCGTGGCCAAGCCTTGCGGCAAGAGATAATTGTAAGCGTAGCCAGGACGCACCTCGACTACCTCGCCTTGCAGTCCTAGATCTTCCACCGAGTGGATCAGCAGCAACTCGATGCCGCCGCTGGGACCCTTCGGCAAGCGCTTGACACGGCCGACTTTTCGTTTGATCTTTTTTTGAGCTTTAGTTTTCATAACACAAACCGATTTATTCGCTGAAAGGAAAGTTGTCTTCTGACCAAAAGCCGACAGGCTGCGACCGATGTATTGTCCGCACGCTTAGACTGCCCAGTAAAACGATATGGTTTTCCATGCCTAAAAGGGAATCTCGTCGTCGGGCGGCATCGCAGGGCCAGATGACTGGCGAGGCGCCGAATCGCTATATTCAGCTTGATGGTCTTGATAGTCGCCGCCTCCGCTACGAGAGCTCCCGCCTGGGGCACCTTTGCCGCCCACCATCTGCATCTTCTCACCGATCACTTTGAGCTTCGACCGCTTCTGACCGTCCTTTTCCCAAGTGTCAAGTTTCAACCGCCCTTCGATCAGAACGGGAGATCCTTTGCTGAGGTACTCGTTGGCAACCTCGGCAGTTCGACCCCAGAGGGTCACGTCGACAAAGGTTGTTTCGTCGACCCATTGATCGTTTCGCTTAACCCGATCGTTCACCGCCAAACCAATATCCGAGACAGCCATTCCGCTTGGGATGTAACGGAGTTCCGGATCGCGAGTCAGGTTTCCCAACAGTATGACGCGATTGAAGCTTGCCATTCCCTAATCTTTCTTTGTCAAAGCACTTGCTCGCAACTTCGGCAAGCATAACCGGAGGAACCCTGCTCGCAACCGCCTTCTAGTGAACGCTTGTACCCTCGATCCGACAATCTACCAAATCGACCCGCTGAAGACAAACAACTTGCAAAAAGTCAAGTAACGACGCTGAGCAAGCTCGATATCAGTTGGTAGCCATTTCTTCCGGGGCTTCCTCCGAGGCATATCCATTGGAAGACGGCTCGCTGGAGGTCGATCCCCCACCGGCTGTAGCCCCCTTCGCATGCTCGATAATGGGCTCAACCAGGCTATCCGGCAAACGAATGAACAGCTGTCGCAGAATGCCGTCCTTGATTTCGCATTGCTTGGTAAGCGGAGCCAGCTGGTCGGAAGGAAGGTGAAAATACGTAATCCAATAAGCGCCCTTCCGCTGTCCCTTGATCGGATAGGCCAGTCGACGCTCCTCCCACAACCGACTTACTTCTAGCTCTCCGCCAGCCGACTCGATCATCTCGGCAATTTCGCCCGGTAAGCCTTGTGGATCGCGGGCCAAACGATTGGCATCGAAGATGAACATGCCTTCGTAGGCCACCTTCTTCGTGCCTGTGGTGTTGTCTGCCAAAACCATACCTCCAAAAAACGTCTCTATAAGGTGCGAACAGAGCAACTGTCCGCCGGTGTATTCTCTACCAGCTAGCCGAACTGCTGGTCGCCGTTATACCGATTCATCGCTTGATCTATGCCGTCGGCAATCCAGGTTTCTACCGCGTCGCAAGCTCTGTTGATTTGCAATTCAACCAAAACGGATTCGTCCGTCGAAAACCTACCTAACACAAAGTCGACCGGGTCCCACTTTTCGGGCACTGGCCCGATGCCAAATCTCAGCCGGGCAAATTGGTCTGACGCAAGTTGCTGGATCGTGTCCGCCAAACCCTTTTGTCCGCCGGCAGAGCCCTCTGGCCTGAACCTCAACGAGCCCAAACTCAGGTTAAAATCGTCGCACACCAACACCAAATCGTCGAGACCCAACTTATAAAAGTCCAACGCCTGCCTTACGCTCCGCCCGCTCAAGTTCATAAACGTCAACGGCATCAGCAGCAGGGTTCGTTCACCTCGGATCTGACATTCCTGCAATAACCCTTCAAACTTACTCTTCCCCGCACTCGCACCGTGCCGCTTGGCCAGGCTTTGGATTACTTCAAAGCCGACGTTGTGCCGCGTCGATTCGTATTTTTTCCCAGGGTTACCAAGCCCTACCACCAGTTTCATCAATTGCTCATTCGCGTATTTAGCTGTTCAGCCCCGCAAATAGGCATCGCGCCCCAAAACCTACGTAAGCTAACTCGCTTCCTCCTCGTCTTCCTTCTTGCCGATCAATTCTGGCTCGACCGCCAATCCCTCAGCAGCCGCTTCTTCCTCCTCCGGCGCCGTCTGCTCGATGCACTGGGCAACCGGCTGATCTGCGTCGCCTACATACGTAGCTCCGGCGGGCAATCCTTCCAGATCCGACACTTTGACCGCATCGCCCAAGTGAAGGTCGTTGACATTTGCCACCAGGTTCTCAGGGATACTGTTCGGCGAGGTTTCGATCTCTACCTGGTGCAGCAAATGCTCTAACAACCCGCCTTCACGCGTACCCGGCGCTTCGCCACGAAGCACCACTTCGACCTCAATCGTTACACGATCCTTGGCATCGACGCGAAGCAAATCGACATGCAGTACATGCTGGTGGAAGGTATCCCACTGAATTGCCTGCAACAAGGCTTGCCCCTTGGCAGCGCCCTTTAGCTCGACAACCTTCGCTCCGTGGCGCAACGAAGCGCTGAGCTGGTCCGAACTGATCGACAAACTAACCGGCTTCTCGCCGTGTCCATATAACACCGCTGGCAACTTGCCGCCAATTCGTAAACGGCGGTTTCTCAATTTGCCGTGCTGTTCGCGAACGGCGACTTCAAGTACTTCCGACATAGGGGGAACCTCAACCAGTAACCACCTAGCCCCGGCTGCCTCGCCTGGAGGGTGGCTCGTTTCCTACGGAATATGGCAAACCCCTGATTCTGCCCGATTCTGGCGGGATTTCAACCCCAGGAATCTACTTCCTGGCCAGCTTGCCCAAGAAATACGGCCACCCTGCTGGGGAATTGGGAAATCAAAACAGGCCAGGTAGCAGATAGGGCCTGAAGCCGGCCTGCCGAGGCTCGGCGGCCCTCAGCGAAACAGGCGACTGACCGACTCGTTACGGTGAATTCGCTTGATCGCTTCGCCCAACAAGGGGGCGATGTCCAAAACCTCGGTTTGCGGGAGCACTTGTTCCGATTTCAGGGGAATCGAGTTGGTAAAGACCAGGCTCGCCAAATCAGCCGCCTGGAGTCGTTCGACTGCAGGGCCGCACAGCACAGCGTGAGTGGCCGCAACATGGATTTCCCGTGCCCCAAAGTCGTGCAATACCTTGGCAGCTCCGCAAATCGACCCGGCAGTGCTGATCATATCGTCAAACATCAGCACTACCTTGCCTTTGACCGGATCGCCGATGATGTTGGCCTGAACCGTCTCCTCTGCGCTGGTGCGTCGCTTATCGATAATCGCCAATTTGCCACCCAGCCGCTTCACGTGCCCCAAGGCTCGCTTGATGCTCCCTTCGTCGGGGCTGGCAATCACCAGTTCGTCGCTAGGAATCTTCTTGGCAAGGAAGTGCTCGTTCAGTACCGGCGCCGCATAGAGGTGATCGACCGGCACATCAAAAAAACCCTGGATCTGGGCAGCGTGTAAATCCATGGTCAGCACCCGATCGGCTCCTGCCCGAGTAATCAAGTTCGCCACCAGCTTGGCTGTAATCGGCACGCGGCCTTCGTCCTTACGGTCTTGCCGGGCATAGCCAAAGTACGGAATCACGGTAGTCACCCGCTCGGCGCTGGCGCGCTTACAGTTGTCGATCATGACCAATAACTGCATGAGGTGTTCATTTGCCGGGGGGCAGGTCGGCTGGACCAGGTACACATCGCGGCCGCGGATATCTTCGTCGATCTTGCACGACGTCTCGCCATCGGGGAACGAGCCCAGCGAAATCGCTCCGAGCGATACTCCCAGGTAGTCGGCGATATGCCGGCTGAGCGCCGGATTAGCGTTGCCGCTAAATATTTTCAAATCAGTCATCGGCATTGCAAAAACAGGGATTGCGAAATGCGTGTTAACCGTGCTGCCACGCAGCACACGGCGCCTGTGCCCCTTTTACCCTCGGCTTCTTTCCATTACTTCTTCCACAGCCCGTAATTCAGCCATGTTATTGATACTCATCGCCTCGCAAGGCTGGAGCACGTTGTGTGCGCTGACTCGCTCGCCGGCTGCAAGCAGCAAGGCAGGGCAATCGGTCACATAATACTCTTTCTGCACGTTATCGTCAGTTAGCTGGTCCAGTGCTCTTAGCAATTGTTTCGAGTCGAATACGTAGGTGCTAACATTGACTTCCCGAATAGTCCGCTGGCTGTCGGTGGCGTCCTTCTCTTCCACTATCCCCTGGAAATGGCCCTCGCTATCACGAATGACGCGGCCATAGCCCGTCGGGTTCTCCTTGTTGACAGTGCCAATCAGGCAAGCAGCTTGCTCTTCTTTGTATTGCTTGAGCAACGTCCGAACTGAGCTGGCCTGCAACATCGGCGAGTCGCCGGCCACAATAAAAACTGGTCCTTCATGTTCCTGTAACTGCTGGCGGCACATCATCACTGCATGGCCAGTGCCCAGTTGCTCGCGTTGTTCGGCATACTCGATGTGCGACAGCCCTGCCAGCTCTTCTCGCACCAGTTCTGCACGGTAGCCGATCACAACCACTGTGCGGGCAACACCCGCAGACTCCAGGGCGTCGAGGACATACCGCAACATGGGCCTGCCGCAGACGGGGACCAAGACCTTGGGCAAATCGGACTCCATGCGCGTGCCCTTGCCTGCAGCAAGAACGATCGCCAGAGCCGACTGAGAGGAGCTAGTCATGGGCCCATCTTGCCATGAACGCCCATTGGCTGCCAGGGGCTCGCGAGGGGCCCATTGCAACTTCCAGACCAGTTACGCGCTGGTTTTACAGCAAGTTTTTAGCCCTCCGTCCCGATTTGCCTCAGATTGGACCTGAGCCTTACTGTATTCGTTGTACTGGCAGATTAGGCGAATAAAGATGCTATTCATCTACGACGCGACGGGCACAACCGCGTTTCTGCGTTGTGCCCGTCGCGTCGTCGTGGTTCAATCTGGGATACCACTCCCGCTTACACTAAATCACTGTGCAATTCGCTTGTCTGATCCACTCCAAGTTCTTATCGCCCAGCTAGAGAACCCGCGGCAGGCAAATGATGGAAATGCTGACTCCCCGAGATTTATTCCTCGACAGCCTCGAGCGATGTGCAGCCGACGAAGGCTTTCTGCCAACCTTCTACCGGCGTTTTCTGGCTTCCTCGCGAGAGGTGCGTGACAAGTTCCGCCATACTGATTTCGAGCAGCAGAATGAGATGCTGCTCAATTCGCTCCGACTGGTCGCCGCCGCCACGGCTGGCGCCCAAAGAGGGCTCAGCGAGCTCAAAGAACGGGCAAAGACCCACGACCGCCACCACCTGAACATCCGACCGCAACTTTACGAGTTTTGGCGAGTCGCGATCGTTCTTACTGCCAGCGAGTTCGATCCACTTTGGAGCGACACAACCGAAGACGCCTGGAACCGCATCCTCGGCACGGTAATCGACCATATGGTCAGGCACTACTGAGGATCTCGAAGCGCTTGCGGAGATTGCCTGCTATCCTCACGGCTTCCAGAGGGGAATTGCCTCGGCTCTTTGGGCAGAAAGACCGCCAATCCAGCCCCGGGAGAGAAAGATACTGACTCGATTGGACTTTCCGGCACCTCTTTCGTCAGGGGCCCTTAGGCGCTAAAATGCGGGATTCGCCAAATTTAGCTTTCGCTGCCCCTGCTCGGACTCGTCGTGAGTGTCTCCGCCTTAGAACTGCCTCACGTACTCCGCCAGGCTCTCACCAAACCAAGGATACCCGTCTTGCAAGAAGCGATTGAAAAGGCCGACGTCCTGATCGAAGCGATGGGCTGGATTCGCCAGTTTCGGGACAAGATCACTGTCATCAAGCTCGGGGGCAGCGTGATGGAAGATCCTGTGGCCCTGGGGCATCTGTTGGTCGACATCGTCTTTATGGAAACCGTCGGTATGCGGCCCATCATCGTGCATGGCGGCGGCGCGGCCATCAGCCGAGCCTGCGCCGAGGCGAAGATTGAGCCTCGGTTCATCCAGGGTCGCAGGTACACTGACGAAGCGACTCTTAAGATCGTTGAGCGGGTCCTGGCCGGCGAAGTGAATGAGGCCTTGGCCGCCCGGATGGAATCGTTCAGCGGACGAGCCATGCCGTTGAACTTCTCTGGCACCAACAACAACGTACTCTTCGGCCAACGTCTGATGTTGAAGGACGATGCGGGGCAAGAGATCGACTTGGGCCTGGTCGGCGATGTGACGCGCGTCGATCGTGCCACGCTCGACAATCTGACCTACGCCGGGCAGGTGCCCGTGATCCCTTCGATGTGCGAGACCGAAACGGGCGAACGACTGAACGTCAACGCCGACACCGCCGCCACCGCTGTCGCCCAGGCAGTTGGCGCCGAAAAGCTGGTCTTCCTGAGTGACGTCAACGGCGTTCGCCGTGACAAGAACGACCCAGACTCGCTGATCCACACACTTACGTCTGCCGAGGCGCGCCAGCTGATCGACGACGGGCTGATCGACGCGGGGATGATTCCCAAGGTCGAAGCCTGCCTCGACACGCTGAGCAAAGGTGTGCGAAAGATCCATATTATCGATGGCCGTTTGCGGCATTCGCTGTTGCTCGAAATCTATACCAATCAGGGCGTGGGAACCGAGATCATTGCCGAACCTATTCTCTAGAATGCCTGTCAAACACACATCAGGAAAGCAGCCGTCAGCTATCAGCAGGCAGTCAATGGCGAGCACTGACTGCGTGGCCTTACTGCTAACCGCTTAGCCACAACCCATTGGAGTACGATGTGACTACCGCAACCAAATCTGGCCTGGCGCCCGAAATAGCGCAACTGTTTGACGAGTACGTGATCCCCAACTACGGCCGGTTTCCGCTCACGCTCGAACGGGGCGAGGGCTCTTACGTGTGGGACGATCAGGGGACTCGTTATCTCGACTTCTTTCCGGGTTGGGGATGCAATTTGTTGGGGCACTGCCCGCTGCCGGTTGTCGAGGCGGTGCAAGATCAGGTCGCCAAGCTGATCCACGTGCCCAACACCTGGCATACCGAGGCCCAGGGCCGTTGGGCCAAATTGCTCAGCCAGCGCAGCTTCGGCGGCCAGGCGTTTTTCTGCAACTCGGGCGCCGAGGCCAACGAGGCGGCCATCAAGTTGGCGCGACTCCACTCGCCTGGCGGGCGGTACAAGATCGTTACGTTCACCGGCGGATTCCATGGCCGTACCTTTGCTGCCGTTACCGCGACCGCTCAGCCCAAGTACCACGAAGGCATCGGTCCGCTGCTGCCTGGTTTCAACTACGCTCCCTTTGGCGATCTCGAAGCGGTCAAGCAGAAGATCGACGACGAGACGGCGGCGATTCTGGTCGAACCTATTCAGGGCGAGGGGGGAATACGCCTCCCGCCCGAGGGCTTTCTGCAAGGCCTGCGGCAATTGGCCGACGAAAACAACTTGCTGCTGATCTTCGACGAAGTACAAGCCGGCTGCGGCCGCACGGGCAAGTGGTTTGCCTATCAGCACTCGGGCGTTGAGCCCGACATCATGACGCTCGCCAAAAGCCTTTGCGGAGGCGTCGCGGGGGGGGCGATGTTGGCTCGCAAGGAGATCGCCCCCAGTCTGCGTCCCGGCATGCACGCGGCCACCTTTGGCGGCAATCCGCTTGCCGCCCGAGCCGGGATTGCCACGATCGAGATGATCGAGCAGCAGAACTTGCTCGAACGGGCGACCGAGTTGGGCGAAGCTTTTCGCAACCGCTTCCAGCCGTTGCAAGAGGAGTTGCCCTACGTCGCCGAGATTCGCATTTGTGGCCTGATGATTGGCATCGAGTTGAGCGTCGAAGCTACGGCAATCGTTCAGCAATGCCTGGATCGCGGCCTGTTGGTCAATTGCACCCAAGGCAACGTGGTACGACTGCTGCCGGCAATGACGCTGAGCGACGACGAACTCGCCGCCGGTTGCGACATTTTGGCCGACGTCCTACGCAATTTTAATTCTTGAATAGGAGTTGGAGGCTGGGGTTAGGGACTGGTTTTTTTCTCGGGCTTTTACCCTAACTTCTCCGCCCCCCTGTCATGCGCCACTTACTCACACTTGACGATGTCACCGCCGAAGAAATCCAGCGGATCTTTGCGCTGACCAAAGATCTGAAGGCAAAGCTGGAAGACGGCGTTCGCGAGCCACTGTTTCCTGGCCGGGTGATGGCTTTGCTGTTCGAAAAACCCTCGTTGCGCACGCGGGTCAGTTTTCAGGCAGGGATGGCTCACCTGGGCGGCAGCAGCATGATGCTGGGCGACGACGTCGGTTTTGGCAAGCGCGAACGGGTCGACGATTTCTCGCGCGTGCTCTGTGAGTTTGTCGATGTGATTGTCATGCGCTGCAAACGGCACGAGACGGTCGAACAAGTCGCCAAGTACGCAACCTGCTCGGTGATTAACGGTCTGACCGATTTGGCGCATCCGTGCCAGGCGCTAGCCGACCTGTATACGATTCAAGAGATCTTCGGCTCGCTCCGAGGGTCCAAGCTGGCCTGGGTGGGCGATGCGAACAACGTGGCCAGCAGCCTTGCCCAAGGATGCGGCCTGTTGGGCGTCGAGTTTTCGATTGCTGCCCCGAAGGGCTACGAATTCTCGGCCGAGTTTCTGCAGTCGCTCCGGGCCAGTTTCCCGAACCTCCAATTGTCGGCCAGCAACGATCCGCACGAAGCGGTGCGCGATGCCTCGGCAGTTTACACCGATGTGTGGACCAGCATGGGCCAGGAAGCCGAAAAGCAGCAGCGCGAGCGCGACTTTGCCGATTTTCAGGTGAACGAAAAAGTCATGGCCTCGGCGCCTGACGACGCCCTCTTCATGCATTGCCTGCCAGCCCATCGCGGCGAGGAAGTCACCAGCGGCGTGCTCGACAGCCCCAACAGCGTCGTCGTTCAGCAGGCGGGCAACCGCATGCATGTACAGAAGGGCGTGCTGGCGTGGCTGCTCGGCATGCAGCGCGGCTAGGCGAAGGGGTTTGGAAAGCGGAGAGCGGAAAGCCGAAGGATCGAGAGGTAGCGCGTTTGGGATGTACGCCCCAGCCAGCAACTGCTTAACATCTGCGCCGGCTATCCTCTTATCGGCTTTCCGCTTTCCCCTCTCGGCTTTGCATCACCCCCCTCTGCTGGGGTTTTGACCGCTGTGCCGGGGTCCCAACTTTTGGGACAAAACTCGGGTAATTTGTCCCGTGGTCTTCGCGGTTGGGCCTGCCAGAGAAGCTCATTCTGCGAATCGCCTGGGACAAAAGGTGGTGAGTTTAGGATTCTGCGCGCGGCGAGCGCGGGACAAAAACTGCAACAACTGCAATCGCTGAGATAGAACCGAATTGCCAAAGAGCCGCGCACCAGGGCGCTGGGGTGATTATTGTAGCTGCGGAGGGGCGGAGCTACTACGTTTTTTGGCCATATTGGCTAATGCTGAACGCTCATGAAACCAGGTGCAACGCGCTAGCGTGCGGTTTTGGATCGAACCAATCTGATGTGTTCTGATCCAGGAACATTTGATTGCCTCTTCGACCATGCGTCTGTCGCTGGAGGACAGTACGAAGACAAAGGGCCGGAGCGATATACTTACAGAATTGTTCTGACCCTTTCTGACCCATTTTTTACCCAGGTCATTTTACGGCCATAGCTACCAATATAGCTATTAATGATGAAACCGCGGCGACAACTGCTGCAACGACAACACTGATAATCGCAGGCTTCCAACCGAACACTTGGCCCAAGACCTGATGCTTGGCCATATACGCCATACTGATGACACCGCCGACAAGGATGATAGCCAACAAGTCCCAAGCCGCTTCATTCAAGAACCACCCGCGACACACGACGTCCAAGAGCAGCGCGAAAGTGACGCAGTTGAGTCCCCAGGTATTAGCTTTGTACGCGACAGCTGCGGAACGCTCATCTGCCCTCACAGGTTGGTCGGCAATCATGGCTTTTCCTCCAAGTAAAAGAGGTCCTCAACTTGCTTTTCCAAGCATCGGGCCAGGTTCAATGCAAGCAACGCAGACGGGTTGTATTGTCCAGTTTCAATAGAACCAATGGTTTGACGAGTCACCCCCGCCAGCAGCGCGAGCTTCTCCTGGGAGAGACTCTTCTCAGCACGCGCGACTTTCAAGCGGTTGCAGAGGCGAAATACCTTCATGTTTCTTCCTCCTACTTGTATCTTAGACATCGGCCCAGACATGTCAAGTATGCTTTGCATATTAGCAAGTTTAGATTGCTATTTGACTGCTTTACTTGTCATTTTTTTGGGGATCCTGACTAGATCGGCCCGCAAGAATCTGGGGCTACCCCCCTGCGGTCGTGTCAGGAGCGAATACAGGCGTTCCAGGCTCAGAAGCGTGGTCCACCCGCGGAGTTTCGTGAATCGGCGAAATGAAGGCGAGCTGCGAGAGGGCCAAGAGGGCTTTGAGCCGTATTAAGCCGTCTCGGCAAAGCTTCCAGCGATAATCAACTCCTAGCTAGCTTCCAATGCGTCTGATTGCAACGGTCATTGCTTCCAATAGCATCAAGATGTGCGAAGATGAGTGACCGACCGCACCAGCGATCCACTGTTTGCTTCACTTGTTCTTGACTTCTGAGCCGTTGGAAGTGCGGACGCCTGAAACAGCATACAAAGTCTCCTAGTATTCTTTTGCGTGCGGATTCGATCACACAGCAATTCCCAACCTTGTATTTCGCGGCTAACTGCAGCAATTGGGTTCTTCAAGATTAACAGTGGAAACGATGAATGAAAGAAACACGCTAGCGGCCGGCTTCTGGACGCGGGCCACCGCTGTCTTGACAGACTTGTTGCTAATCGCCGTGGTGGTTAGCTTTGTAGCCTCCCTAGCCAGCAAGTGGGGGCAATATATACCCATCGAGATGACAGTGATCGTCTGCTATGCAGTCTATACAACGATCGCGATTGCCTGGAAAGGGCAGACGCTCGGGGGCTGGATGTGCGGTCAAGTTGTATCACGCAATGACGGTGGAAGACTGTCGATCATGCAAGCTGCCTGTCGTAGTATTCTCACGGCACTGTTTCTCTTATTGCTGGGATTGCCCTTCTTGGTTGTAGCGGCCAAGCCGACCAAGCGCGGATGGCAAGATGTCCTTACAAGCAGTAGCGTTCATCGGCTGCCTGGCTGCAAGAGAGCAACTGCATGGACGACCTTGTTCTGGCTTGGTTTGCTCGCGTGGATTAGCCTGGATGCGATCGCAGGTTCGAGATTCTACTTAACTTATCGTGCTTGGAATGCAGACGCAGTTGCGTCTGCCGAGAGCCGCGTCGCACATGAGCATACTCCGATCGAAGCGACTTCCTTAACTGGGGAGCAGAAAGCCGAGTTGGCGAAATGGCTTGCCTCACACGCCCAAGATCCGGCGGCTTATACTATCGACATAGCTGCTCGACACCAAATTACGCTCTTGGGAGAAACACATGGTAAGAAGCAGTACCTGACACTGCTCAATTACTTAATCCCAGAACTCTATCAACGGGCGCAAGTGCGAACCATTGCTTTAGAATGTTGTCGTGCAGACCAGAATGACGACCTTGCCCGCCTTATGAGGGGAGAAACTTTTGATCAGGAACTCGCCAAGCAGATTGGTCGTGAGGCCGTTTGGAACTCATGGGCATGGCAAGGATATTGGGATGTCTTGAAAACCGCCTGGCAAGTGAATCAAAGAACGACTGTGGCGAAGGAAAAACTGCACGTTGTCGGCATCGCACCATCCGTTGACTTACCTTCGTTAGCCCTAGTCAAATACGGCCCATGTACTGAGAAACTGCGATTATTTCGTCTTCTTAGCAGGCTCGAAGCTTTTAGCCATTTGGCTTTCCACGACGCGTTCTACGCCTCCTGCGTCGAGCGGGCAGCGTTTGAAGAAGGTCGGCGTACCGTTGTCTGGGTTGGTGCGGCCCACGTTCATCTCCCTTGTTCAAATCAAAGGAACCAGGATGGCCGTGTGGTTAGCGTAAGTCATCGAATGGGGGCGATGCTGTTCGGTCGATACCCAGATCAAGTTGCCCAGATCGTGCTACACCAAAAGTTTAGTCTCGGTGAGATTGCAGATGTCATCGAAGAAGCTGCACCGAGCCAATTCTCGACTGGATTTGCCTTTCCAATCGCCGATTCGCCTTTCGCGCACCTGCGGGACGGCGGCAGTTCCGTCTACTTTGGACGGATTCCCAACTTGCGGTTTTCAGATCTAGTATCATCCTACCTCTTCCTCGTCCCGGAGCACGAACTTGAGACCTGCGATTGGATGGAAGATTTCGTTACACCGCATATGTTCGGTCGCAACAAGCCTTTTTACGAAATGTTATTCGGACAGAAACTGCAAAGCTACCACGACGCGAATCAGGATATGTCGGCAGGGCTGATGAGTATGTGACAACATGAATTGCGGCATCGTAATGAAGAATGAAAGGAACCAATGAACGCACAAGAAAAGGGCAGAACGATATCCCTGCAAGATGGCGCTGCCCCTTCTTACTGACCTGTGTCCTTGCCGTGATATTCATGTGGATATTTGCTCTCTGAACAACTATATTTGATAGACATCCGTTGTCTGGCGCCCCCGTGAAATGAGAACAACACCGGAGTTGCAAATGAAGAGCCTTGCGCTACTGATTATCGCCGCGATGCTGAGCATGGCCGGAATTGCTGGAGCGACAACTTACACGCTCTTTCCTACTGCCGACGGGGATGTCCAAACCTGGGGTGGGGACAGCATCGATACGACGGACACGAGAATCTCGCTGACCCAGTCGGGCGGACTTATCCGCAACGGGATATTGGAATTCGATCTGTCAAGTATTCCCGACAGCGCGACTATCAATTCTGCAACACTTGAGTTTACCATGACCAGCGTCGTTTCGAATACTGGTGGAAATCCTGCCGCGATTGACATCTTTGCCTACAACGGGGACGGGGTCGTCGATATCGCCGACTATGCCGCGGCTGGTACGCAAGTGGCGGATACGACCATCCCCAATGGAGGCTCCACGGGAGACGTCCATAGTTTTTCGCTATCGCCAGTCGCTCCGGTGGTGAGTGCGCTAAGTTCCGATTTGTTAACGCTACGGATCGAAACCGATAGCTTTGCCACATTTAGTTTTGCGTCGCTGGAGAATACGATTCACGATGCAGCCCGACTTAAGATCAATTACGTGCCAGAGCCAACCAGTGCCATGCTCCTGGGAATCGCCGCCCTCGTGGGTAGCTGCTGCCGAACAAGACAGCGCCCCGCCAAGCCACAAGGGGTGTGATTTATTTAGCATCAACAAGGGACCACAAAAAAGGGGCCGGAACGATGTTTCTGCAGAATCGTTCTGGCTTTTTTTACTTCTTCTTACTCCCTTTCTCGAGGATTCATCTGTGACGCGTTTTTTGTACTGCCTTTCGATCTCGGTATGCACGCTATTGTTAGTAGTTTATGCGATTCCGTGTCGAGCACTTGATCAGGCCGTCGACATGGTGAATGCGGACTATATCTGGCAGCAGGGCTACACGGGCAGTAACGTGGAGATTGGCATCATAGACGTCCATCAGGCAGACTCATCGCATCCGGCGATCAGCGGGAATTTTCTTGGCGGTGTGAACTTCGCCAACGGCGCCGGCTGGTTATCGTTCCATGCCACAGCAGTAGCGGGCGCTGCGGTGAGCCAGGATCCAAACCAGATGGGTGTGGCACCAGGAGCCGGTTTCTGGACGGCGCAAACCGCCAATCGTGCCTCTAGAAATCCTGATCCGCAAACCCAGCCCTCTGCCGCGGAGACATTTGCCCAGGGACTTGGTATTCTCAACGGCAACCCCGCCGAGGTGTTGTCGCTGAGCATCGGCTTCGCCGGGTCCGATGCTGCCACCGATCAGTGGAGCTTGGCGTTGGATCACATTGTTGCTACCGAAGGCACGACTGTGGTGGTCGCCATTGGCAACGACGGACCTGATCCCAGTTCGATCCCTGGCCCGCCGGGCGCTGCTTACAACATCTTCAGCGTCGGGGCAACGGGGGGAACCGGAGGATTAGACCCCGTACTCGATACGTCTGACGATTACACAAGAATCGCCCCTTACAGTAGCCGTGGGCCCACCATCGATGGACGCAGCAAACCGGACATCGTCGCTCCCGGCTCGCTCATTACACTGCCCACGCTGAGTGGAAATTGGGAGGAAGCCAGCGGGACCAGCTTCGCCGCGCCAATCGTTGCCGGGGGTGCGGCCTTGCTGATCGATGCCGGCATCGATTTGGGGCTGGACACCGACGCTAAGGTGATCAAGAGCGTGCTGATGAACTCGGCTGACAAGCTGGCAAACTGGAGCCATTCGCCGACGACGCCCCTAGACCTCAATCAGGGCGCCGGCCAGATGAATCTTGAAAGCGCGTACCTCCAATACACGGCAGGTGAACAAGAATCGGGCACGGTAACCGGACTCGGCTGGGATCACGGCATGCTGACCGGTTCCACAGCGAACACCTACCAGATAGGCGGAGTGGTTGACGTAGGAAGCATGATTGTCGCTACGCTCACCTGGAATCGTGATGTGACGACCGACACTGAAGACATCGAGTCGGCAATCTACACGGCCGATCCTTTGGAGAACCTCGAACTGTTTCTTTACGATGCTAACGATCTCTTGAGCCCGGTGGCCAGTTCGATTAGCTCGCTCGACAACGTGGAACATCTGTTCCTGTCGGCCCCGACCAGTGGCAACTACGTATTTGAAGTGCGCGCCGCTGGAGGATCAGTGATGAACCCCACTTCGTACAGCCTCGCGTGGGATGTCGAAGTTGTGGCTGGTATTCCAGGAGATTTTAATGGCGACGGATTTGTTGACAGTTTCGACTTCTTGGAGTGGCAACGCGACCCAAGCATCGGAGATATCGCCGAATGGGAAGCAAACTACGGGTTGCCGACCATCGCCAACACTACGGCAGTACCCGAGCCATGTGCCCTGGCACTGGCCTTTATTGCCTTTGCTTTCACATCTTCTGGACGCCGTCGCTGACTTCCGAGTTGTTTGACGAATGTCGCTTGGTCTTTCGTCTTCGGTTTGAGCATCACAAGCACATTGAGCGAAGCACAAAAAAGGGATCAGAACGATACATTTGAAAAATCGTTCTGACTCTCTTTGTGTCCTGTGTTATCTAGCGCCGGCGCTTGGATGCCAAGCAGAGCCCGATCAGGGCGAGGGTACAGGTGGCAGGCTCAGGGATCGGACTTGCTTCAAGGAACAAGTCTATTCCAGAACCTGTGTACGAGTAGGGTCCGTCGTCTGCAAAGGAACTCAGGGATAAGAGGTAGTTTCCTGGCCCAATATATAAGACGTCACTGCCAGATGCATCGTTAATGGAGAATACATCGTTTCCATCCTTCTGCAGACTGACGTATTCATTTGGACCACCAGCATTAGCGGTGTAGGTGAGAGCAGCGGCTGTTGAGAGAGTAAAGCTCAGCGAAAAGTTGCCAAATGCTTGAGGAAAATCAAGCAGTCCTGGAGTCACCTCACTAACCAGCTGTAGGTCCAATGCAAGGCTGTTTGCTGTGGTAGCATAGGAATTCACTGTTTGCTGGTGTGAAACCGGATAAAAAGGAATCGCAGCGACGTCAGAGACCGGTGGTAGACTGTTATTGGAGAATTGGTCCTGAAGCAGATTCCCGAATTCGGATCCCTGAGCAATCCCGGATTGGGATAGGCTTGTCACAAGTACCGATGCAGAACATTGGATGCAAAGAACGACTGGAAGGAAAAGGGCGAGAAGAAAAGCAGATCGAGTCATTAGCGTGCTCCCAAAGGGTAGTCTGCCACTATGTTAGCACAGTGCGAGAGGCTTTCAATTGAATTCCTGAGAGGGTGGATTACTACGGTGAAGCTATGAAATGGCTACGGCTAAGCATATTAGCTCCAAAACCGTAAAGAATACTTCTGCAAGAAGTCAGGAACATGGTGGCCGCTGCAATAAAAAGGGCATTTTGTGAAAGACAAGGAAAGCAAGAAGCCACTGGGGTGTGGATTCATCTGCTTGGGCATAGCTCTTCAGATCATTGCTGCTTGGGATTTTACTTCTACAGTTGACTCTCCGTTTCCAAATTGGCTTAAGCCCTTTTCCGCAATTGGTTTCTGGGGCTGGTGGCTTTTTGTCCTGATGGGCATCATCCTGTTAATTAGGAACCATCGTTGATTGTTAAGTAGAAAAAAGGATCAGCACGATGTATATGCAGAATAGATCTGCCCTGTTTTTTGTGTGCCTGATGGTTTGGACTGGGGTGAAAGCTGTCGCGGCGCCGGTGCCGGAGGTCGTCAAGCAGTCCTGGACGTATAAGACTGTTGGCGATTTGGAGATCAAGGCGGATGTTTTTCGGCTGGACGACGATCGTGTGCGGCCGATTGTCATCTGGATTCACGGCGGGGCGCTCATTCTGGGCAATCGCGAGGGGATCGATCGCCGGATTCGCGAGCCGCTGCTCGAGGCCGGGTATGTGCTGGTTTCGATCGATTACCGGTTGGCGCCCGAGACGAAGCTGCCTGAAATCTTGAACGACTTGGAAGATGCTTACACTTGGGTACACCAGCAAGGGCCGCGATTGTTTCGGGCAAATACCGAGCGGGTGGTCGTGATGGGAGGCTCGGCGGGAGGCTACCTGACGTTGACGGCTGGGTTTCGAGCCAAGCCCCGGCCGGCGGCGCTGGTGGCGTTTTGGGGCTACGGCGATTTGACGGGAGATTGGTATAGCAAGCCGAGCCCCTTCTATCGGCAGCGGCCGTTAGTCTCGCGCGAGCAGGCTTACCGCGGCGTTCGCGGTGGGCCAGTGACCAACGGGCAAAAGGATGGCAGCGACCGGGGCGATTATTATCTGTATTGCCGACAGCAGGGGCTGTGGCCGCTGGAGGTGACTGGCTTTGATCCGGAGCAAGAGTCTGCGGCGTACGATGCCTTTTCGCCCGTGCTCAATGTTACCGGCGATTATCCGCCGACGTTGTTGATTCATGGCACCGAAGATACGGACGTGCCGTATCGCCAGTCGCAACTGATGGCAGAGCAGTTCGAGAAGCACGGAGTCGAGCATCGGCTGATAACCATTCCCAAGGCGGGCCATGGCATCGGCGACGGCGATCGCGAGCTAGTCGAGCAGGCCTACCGCGAGGTAATGGCGTTTCTCGAGAAGCATTTGCCGCTGGAGTAAACGCAGTGGTTTAGAAGTCCTGAGGCGTTTCTCCTTTATCCATAGTACCCAAGGCGGAATAGACTTCGAAGTCAATCTGCTCGGAGATTTCGTGCACCGAGCCGTCGCACATGAGGAAATGCGCGGTTTGATCGTGTGGCGCCGAGACGTCGCGATCGTCGCTGCCAGGATCGTTTGGCGTGTGACCCGTTTGAAACAGGACCATGTGGCCGTGATCGTCGGTCGGGTCGTCGATTTCGCGGATGGCGGCAGCCCAGGTGGTTTCGTACTCGAAGTGGTTTCCGTGCGAGGCGCCGGCGCGGAAAGGGCCGTTTTGGCGCTCGCCGACCATGAGGGTATGCGAGGTGCCGTCGGTGATCTCGCGCAGCTGGGTGGCGCTGTTGCGATAGAACGGTCCTTCGCGTTTTTCCTGAGTTTCGTCGAGATCAGGGGGTCCGAAATTGGCAACGTAACAGGCCATCGCAAGCTCGACGGGGCCCATGACGATGGTTTTGCCTGGAGAGATATCGTCGGTAGGACAAAGGAACAAGGGGGGTTGGGTTTCGCGGGCGATTCGGTTGTCGTCGTGGAAGATCGGCTTGGTAAGATCGAATTGATCGTAAAGATTGCCCAGTTCCATGTGCGCCAGGCTGAGTGTCAACCAGGAGAAGCCCAGTTGATTGCCGTCGCTGCCTTGCTCGTAGAGATAGCCGGCCGGCAACTCTTCAGTGACCGATTCGTAATTCAGCAGGCCCAGGCCAATTTGGCGCAGGTTGTTTTTGCAGGACGATTTGCGGGCCGCTTCGCGTGCGGCCTGGATGGCTGGCAGCAGCAGAGCAACCAGTACGCCGATGATGGCGATCACGACGAGCAGTTCCACCAGGGTGAATGCCGCTCGTGGGCGTTTTGGCGCAAGGGACAAAGAACAGAGCATCGATGATCTCCTGTGAGTTTTGCCATTGCTGGGAAGCAACGAAGCGCATCAGGTCGCATAAAAAGTAGCGACGGCGCAGCGTGCGTGCTCCTGGCTTTGGCGAAGTGGCTTTCAGCGCGACTTGCTCGACATGCGACAATTTCGCTAGTCAGTTGCTGCGAGCAAGAACTTGACTAGGCCAGAAAACCCTGTGCGGGAGGGCCGCGAGCCAAGACCAGGCCAGAAGTCTGGAAGGAGGGAAGAAGAGTCGATTCGAGAAGCAGCGAGTGGTGACTCTCTAAGGCAACGCCAAGTAAAGCCGCGCCGCCAGTTCCCAGGCGAAGTTGCGAGACGAGGGTCAACAGGGGGCAATCGTGCGGCGAGTGGAGCAGTTTGCCCGACTTGAGCTGGGGCAGCTTGGAATCGACCGAGGCAACGCCTGACTGCTCGACTTGCGAAGTTGCATGGCTATGGTCGTGATGATGGTGAAAGTGTTGGTGGTTATCGGGGTGGTGGGCGTGGAAGTAGCCGACAACCTTGCCTGGCTCGTTCTGCCGGGACGAGGAATTCAGGTCTTGCGCTACCCAGTTTTGAACTGAATAGTGCAGGGCTTCGCCAGTTAGTCCGACCACGCCGTAGAGTACGGCCAGTGAGATAGCGGTCAGATTGTAAATGCGGGAGCGCATCGGGCGGTACCTGGGATGGCGAACTTGCCTTGCTTGCGATTGTAGCAGCAGGATTTGCGGCCGGTCAAGAAAAACCAGCCAGTGTAGCGGTTCACTTTGAACCAGGAGTATTTCGAGGCGGTTGGCAGGTAGTCGGTATTATCGCGGGCGAGGGTTAGTAATCGCCGCCATTGAGGCTGTGAACTACTGACTTTAGCCACTCTTCGAGCCTAGCGTTCATCGCCTCTGCCCGCTGTGGTTCGGTAGCGAACAGGTCATTCTTTTCAGCAGGATCGTTTGCCAGGTCGTAGAGTTCCCATGTTATCTCGCCCTTCTTGTTCGCGATTCGGTGCAACTTCCAGTCGCCGTTGATCCAGGCGGAATGGCCGGGGAACTGGTTGTCGGGGTAGGCGGGATCAGGCAGTTCGGCGGCGCGCTGGCTTGCTTCGTAAGGTGGTAGATCGCGGCCTTGCTGTTGGGCGTCGAGAAGCTCGGCCATCCATTCGGCAGAAGGAGTGCGAATTCCTGGGATAGGGTATTCC
This sequence comes from Planctomycetales bacterium, assembly GCA_020427155.1. Classification (GTDB taxonomy): domain Bacteria; phylum Planctomycetota; class Planctomycetia; order Pirellulales; family Lacipirellulaceae; genus Bythopirellula. The sequence continues at coordinate 25,386 of JAGQOW010000024.1, forward strand.
CAGAACCCTAAGGGCCGGTCCCGCTGCTGGTCTGCTCCTTGAATCAGAGGCAAGAGACTGATGCCGTCGAGCGCCGGCTGGTGGGGGACGGTGACTCCGGTGATCTGTAGCAAAGTGGGGTAAATGTCACAGGTGGCCGCGCGCATGGTGGTCGAGCGCGGCTGAGGAATTTTTGCTGGCCATTCGAGGATCGCGGGAACGAGCAAACCGCCTTCGTAGATTTCGCCTTTGAATCCGCGATGGTTGCCTGCTGAGCCGCCACGGGGGAGCGCGCCGTTGTCGCTGCAGTACCAGAAGATCGTGTTTTCGCGGATTCCCAGCCGTTGGAGCCCGCTGCGTAGCTTGCCAAATGCGCGGTCCATGCCAGTGATTTCGCCATAAAGATGTTGCAGTGCTTTGGGCTGATCGTCGTAGAGTGCGCGGTCGGCTTCGATCGCCTGATGGGGCAAATGGGGCGAGCCGAACCAGACGACGGCTAGGAAGGGTTGTTTGTCTTTCGACCGCTTTTCTATCCAATCGAGTGCCGCATCGACTGTGACGGTCGAGCTTTCTCCGGTGGTGGGCGTCGCCTCTCCGCGTCGGCTGAGAATGGGATCGTTGTCGAAGAAGTTTGGGGCACTGAGCCATTCGTCAAAACCGTTCTTGCCGGGGTTTGCGGGACTCTGCGTGCGGACCGATCCGAGATGCCATTTGCCAAAATGGCCTGTTGTGTAACCGACCGTTTTTAAGGCCTCGGCCAGGGTGGTTTCTTGGGGACGCATAGGAAAACCCCATTGAAAGACGCCCATGCGGTTGGGGTGTCGGCCTGTCATTACGCTTGCACGGGTAGGCGAGCAGACAGGGGCGGCGGCATAGAAGCGGTCGAATCGGAGCCCGGCAGCCGCTGCCTGATCGAAATTGGGCGTCTTCAGAACTGGGTGCCCCTGATAGGCCATATCGCCCCATCCCTGATCGTCGGCCATCACCAGGACGATGTTAGGACGCTCGGCGGCTTGTGCAATTGTTGGTGCAACTGATGCCGCGAAAAGAAGAGTAAGTGCCCTGGTATTCACTTGGCGGTTCTCCCAAAGAGTTAGCTTGATGTGCTGCCAGCAGTCACCACGCGCGCTGCAAGAGATGTACCTTGGCAACATCGTGCATGTAGTTGTCTTGTAGTTTAGCTGCAGCGGAGAGACGCATGTGGTGTTTGGCCAGATCTGCTTCGCCCGCTGCTTCGTAGTAGAGCCCGAGGTAGAGATGGGCGTACATGCTCGCCTGTTCGGTGGCAGCCTGTCTGGCTGCGGCGAGTATGGCTTCGCTCGAACCATGGCCTGCATAGAACTGGTAAACTTCTGCCATGGGGACTCGCGAGTCTCGCTGGGTCTCGATGGGAATGAGAGCATCTCGCGCTTGCTCGAGGCCAAGGTCGCGGGCGACACAAATGAAGTGCCAGGTAGCATTTTCGACATCATGAGGATTCACCGTCTGATGCGACTCGAATTGTTGGCGTCCTGCCAAGAAGTTGCCAACGTAGTAGAGGCTGATTCCACGTTGCCACAGGCTTGGCGACAAGGCGGGTTGCAGCCTGGCGGCCTGGTCGAAGTCTTCGAGAGACTCTGCGATCAGATTTGCTTGAAAGCGTTGCATTCCGCGGCGGACGTATGCCGACGCGGATGCGAGAGGTTCTTCAGCGGACGAAGCGACAGAGATTGCCAGGAGAATCACCAGCGTCATGCCAAAACGTTTTGCCATTGCAGTGCCTCAGCAGCAAGAAAAGGTTTCAACCGGTCATCATGTCTAGTGTATGCAACGGCCGGTGTCGAGTCATTGCAAGCTGGCAGGTCAAACGTTCCAATGCAGCCATGAGCAATGTCCAGCGATTCGGAGCAGTGGCGGACGGCAAAACCGACGCCACCGATGCCATTCAACACGCCGTGACTGCAGGCGACGGCATTCTCAATTTCCCACGAGGCGAGTATCTCATTTCTCGACCTATCGAGATACTGCTCGACGAGTGCGATCGCACGGCGATCGACGGGCTGGGCGGGACAGCCAAGGTGATTATGGCGGGCCCTGGTCCGGCGTTTCATTTGGTAGGTACGCATCAGGGGACTGCCGATCCTGGTTCGTTCGAGGAACGCGTCTGGCAGCGTCAACGGCTGCCGACGGTTTGCAACATCGAGATCGAGGGACGCCACGAGCAGGCCACAGGTTTGCTGTTGGAAGGAGTAATGCAGCCAACATTGCAGGGAGTTCTTTGTCGCCGTCTGCTAGACGGGATTCGGCTGACGGGGCGTTGTCGCAACGTGATTCTCTCAACTTGCCACATTTACGAGAATCGACGGTACGGCATTTTTTTTGACCGACTGAATTTACACCAGGCGAATATCAGCGCATCGCACATCAGTTACAACCCGGTGGCGGGAATCTGCATCCGCGAGAGTGAGGTGCGCAACTTGCAAATCACGGGCAATGATATCGAGTACAACTATTCGCCAAACGTCGACGGCTCGGCCGATGTGCTGATCGATTGCTCGACAGCAGGTAGTACGGTTCGCGAGGCCACAATTTGCAGCAACACGATTCAGGCGCGTTTCAGTCCGAATGGCGCAAATATCCGGATTCGCGGGCTGTCGCCCGAGCAGAACCAGAACGCGGGCATGATCACGATATCTGGCAATTTGATCGGCAGCCAACAAGTGGGAGTGCATCTTGTCGCTTGCCGTGGTGTGGTGGTAACGGGCAACGTGATCTACAGCGGTCACGATCGCAACTTGTTAGTCGAATCGTCGCGCAACATCGTGGTTGGGCCTAACGGTTTCGATCACAATCCTGGCTACAACACGAAAGAAATATGTACTGGCATCCGCCTGGTCGATACCGTGAACTCGCAGATCTCCGGCTGCGTGATTCAAGACGCCAGCGCCGGGAAGACCACCGTGGAGAATTCCCAAGCGTTTCCGCGCCTGGGACTCGTGGAACTGATTCGTTCGAGCAGGATTGGCATCAGCGGTTGCCACGTGCTCGATGGCGCGCCTTGCGGGATATATGCCGAAGACTGCAGCGACATTCTGCTTAGCGGCACTACGGTAGCTGAAGTCGAAGCCGAGAGCCCGCGTAATGGCCTGATCCGTTGGAAGGGGATTGGACTGCGGAACCTGATAACGGGCTGTCACATTGGTCCGAGCGGCGCGCCGGCCCTTGAGATCGCAGCACAGGCCGGTGTGATGCTGCAAGCCAATCTTGTCGAGTAATGGCCTTTTGTAGGGCGCGGCTGGGTCAAGTTTCTTGATTGGTATTTCGTTGCTTACTTGAGAATACATCTCAGTGGGTGTAATTGTTGACCCAGATACCAAAGCAAGTGTGCTAATCCGCACACCAGAGAGCTGAGTCGTCATGAGGTCAGTTGGACGAATCGAACTGTGCAATGTTTCTGACGGAATACAAGCTTGATGAATCGGTTTTGCGAACGTAGCTCTGAAGATGAAATAGATTACTTTTATTTTGAATCGGCGACTTGACGTATGTTGCTGGATAACTAGACTGACTGCCATCTTGTCCGCTGCGTTTGGCAGAGTTCAGGATCTGAGAGGTTACTGGCCTGTCAAATCACGTTGGCAGTTGCTTGTTTCGATTGGATTCAACCAGGGAGTCGTTTCATTGTCTCGCGAAGCGATCTACTTGCCTCTTCTGCTTGTCGCGCTCCTAGTGTTCGGTGGATGTCGTCGCGCAGCGCCTCCAAGCTTTACTCCCGGACCAGAAGTGCAGGCACTTACTGCCGAGTTGGAGGACGCCGACGAAAAGAAACTCTATCAAGGGCTACAATCGCAGATTGCGAGCCTGCTGAGCAAATACGTTGGTTCGCCCGACAAGATTAAGATGCTGGGCGAGACGGAGGAGGATGACAGTTCGGACTTAAAGCTCGGCTACCAGCTTTACTCGCGTTACTGCGTTCAGTGTCACGGCGTCAACGGCGACGGCATGGGAGCCGTGGCCGAGCATCTGAATCCCAAGCCGCGCAATTACACGCACGGCATATTCAAGTTCACTTCGACCCCGTACGGTAGCAAACCACGACGCTCCGACTTAATGCAGACGGTTCGCAGGGGGGTGACGGGAACGTCGATGCCGTCGTTCGACCGATTCTCGGTCGAAGAACTTGGCGCAGTAGTTGACTATGTTCTGGCGCTTACGCATCGAGGAGAACTTGAGCGAACGCTGGCGATGACGGCGTATGACGACGAGGAACTGCCCGACGAGGAGGGTGTCGAAGAGCTAATCGAAGGGATTATGGAGCCCTGGCGAAATGCATCAACCGAGCTCGTGATGCCCTCGACGGTGATGCCGCCGATGACCGAGGAAAGCGTGCGTGCAGGGCATAAGATTTTCTTGAAGCAGGCGTGTAACAAGTGCCACGGCACATTTGGCCGCGGTGGATCGATGGGCAACGTAGAAGTCGGCGCCGATGCCTGGGGTTACAAGACTGCAGCCGCTGATCTTTCTTCAGGCATGTTTCGTGGCGGGGGACGGCCGATCGATCTTTGGCGTCGGATCAATTCGGGCATCAATGGAACGCCCATGCCGGCTTTCGAAAAAACATTTGCAGACAATCCGGAAGCAATCTGGCAGCTAGTCCACTTTATCAAGCAGACGGGGAGCCGTCGCCGCTTTGGCCAGCCGCCGCTGAGCGAGGCCGACCTGCCAATTGACGACGCCGAAGTCGCAGCGCCTGCAGTATCTGAAGAAGTAGAGGATGAGGAAGCTGCCGAAGAAGAAGCGCCGGCCGAGGGCGATGCTACGGATGCGGAGTCGTCTGAGAACGCGGAGTCGTCTGAAGAAACCGAATCGTCGGAACCAGCTGAGGAAACTGGAGAAGAGGAGTCTGCGGAACCTGAAGAGGAAGCAGCCCCTGAAACGGAGGCTGCTGAGGAGGAGAGTCAGCCTTCCGAGGAATCGGAAGAACCCGTTGCACCAACGAGTAATGAGTCAGCCTAGGCCGGATGCTTCGGTGATAAGAAGCACGGCACAAGCAGTGCGCCACATCAAGTACCCAAAAGCGGTGCCCGCGTAATGGATACCAACAACAAAGAAACCGAACTTGCCGAACTTCGCAGACGCGTGAGCGATCTCGAAGCGCAGATTGCCCGGGAAACTGAGTACAAGCCGTTTCGTCCGACGGGTTACTACACGGCCTACTACGCGACCACGGGATTCATGCTTGGCATTTTCGGGGCCATGGCAAGTTTGCTCTTCAACGTGGTAGGGTCGGTGCTTACAGGCAAGCACCCGCTTGAGTTGATACGCGTATACTTGACCTTCCCGCTTGGGGATCAGGTCTTTAGTTTCCCGCCCGAGCAAGACGGGCTGATGCTGGCGATTGGCTGCTGCCTCTATATCGGGACCGGCATGGTGCTTGGCATTCCGTTGTACCTGGCGTTGACTCGCTGGGGGGCTGGCAAGTCGCTGTTCGCCAAGCTCGTGATTGCGACGGTCGTGTCGCTACTTATTTGGGTAATCAATTTCTACGGCATCCTGTCTTGGTTGCAACCGGCAGTGGTCGATATGTCGGAGGAGAACTACATAGTCAATCTGGTTCCACCGTGGGTAGCCGCGGCAACGCACTTGGTATTTGGCTGGACGATGGCGCTCGTCTACCCGTTGGGTGATTTCGTGCCTCATCAGCAAGGGACAGATCATTAATGAGTGAAGCAGCACAATCCTCTCTCGCATCTGACGACGGCGCCGCAACGCTGGATCACGACCATCTCGTCGAAGAGCGGTTGGTCGCCTGGTATTTTATCGCTGGATTGGTCTACTTGTTTATCTCGTTCTCGGGCGGCCTGATGATGGCGCTGCAGCTTGTGCAGTGGAATCCGCTGCAAGGGAGCGAGTATTTGTCGCCCGGCCGTTGGCGAATGATTCATACGAACGCAGTGGCCTATGGTTTTCTCGCCAATTGCTTTCTCGCTGGGCTCCACTGGGCGGTTCCCCGTCTGACCTTGAAGCCGGTGCTTAGCCGACCGCTCTCTTACTTCATTTTTATTGCCTGGCAAGTGGTGGTGGTTTCCACCGCGGCAGGCATCTTGATGGGGCAGGCTCAGGGGATCGAGTGGGGCGAGACGCCCAAATGGATCGACCCGCTGGCGTTGGCAGGCTTGGCGCTGGTGGCGTTGAACTTCATGGCTCCGATCATCCAGGCGAAGGGCCCGCTCTACGTAACGCTGTGGTATTTCATGGCGGCGTTTGTCTGGACGTTTTTGACCTATGCAATGGGGAATATTGCTCCTGAGTACTTTGTCTCTGGCACGAGTGCGGGCGCGATCGGCGGCTTGTTTATTCACGACCTGGTCGGTTTGTTTGTGACCCCGCTTGCTTGGGGGTTGATGTACTACTTTGTACCAATTCTGCTGAAGAAGCCGATTTGGAGCCACGGTTTGTCGCTTGTGGGCTTCTGGGGGTTGGCGTTCTTTTATCCGCTCAACGGCATTCACCATTTTCTTTACACGCCCATTCCCGACTTCCTGGAGTACGGGGCGATCGTGTCGACGATAGCAGTGGAGTTTGTCGTCACGACGGTGATCATCAACTTCTTTGGAACGCTGTGGGGGTCCGGCCGTGCGGTGGTCACGAATCTGCCGATTCGCTGGTTTTACACAGGCATGGTGCTGTACTTCATCACTTGCGCACAGTGTGCGATGCAAGTGACCCATACGTTCCAGAAGCTGATTCACTTCACCGATTGGGTCGTCGGCCATGCCCATCTGGTGATGTTTGGCGTATTCAGCATGTGGTTCTTCGGCATGATGACCTATCTGTTCCCCCGGCTGCTGAAGCAGTCGTGGTATAGCCGCAATCTGTGCGAATGGCATTTCTGGTTGTCGGCGGGTGGGATTCTGGTGATGTTTATTGACCTTACCTTGGCAGGCATATTCCAAGGTTACTTTTGGGCTTCGCTACAACCCTGGGAAGCTTCGATCGACGGGTCGTATCCGTTCTGGGTGACGCGACTATTTGCTGGGTTGGCGATCATCGGCGGCCAGTTGGCCTTTGTGTACAACTTGTGGAAGACCTGGCAACTTTCCCGGCGATCGGCTGCTGCCGCTTAACAACACTCAAGGCTTTTTCAGTTTGACGAGCGTTTCATGTTTGAAAGCAAATCTGGAATTCTGTTGATTGGCGGCATAGGTTTTTTCCTGTTCGCATTTCTTTCCAATGCACTGGTGCCGATCTTGCTTTACCGCCATTTGCCGGAGCAGACCGTCGAAGAACTGGCCGACAACCAGAATCTGATTTACCAGTTCGAAGACTTGAAAAATCGGTATCCCGAGCAGTTCGAAAAGTACTACGGAGAGGCAAACCAAGAGAACCTCACCAAGGCCTTGCGGTTGGGTAGCCACATTTACACGGGCGAGGGTTGCTGGCACTGCCACAGCCAATTTATTCGTCCGGTATCGAACGAGAGTTCCCGTTGGGGCAAGGTTGCCTCGTCGGATGAATTTCAGAATGAGTTGCAGCGTCCGGTGATGTGGGGGACTCGCCGGGTGGGCCCCGATTTGAGTCGCGAAGGAGGGCGCCGCGGTAACGACTGGCATGCGGTGCATTTTTTCAATCCGCAGTCGCTTTCTCCACGATCGCCAATGCCCAAGTATGCCTGGTTCTACGACGATAACGATCCCAGCAAGCCCAACGAGCGCGGCTTGGCTATCATTACTTATGTGCAGTGGTTGGGTTCGTGGCTCGAGGAGTATCCCGACTACGAAGACTACCAGCCGCTGGAAGATCAGATGCGAAACCCGCTGGAATAGAGAGGCAAGCCATGGCAGCTGATTCGCGAGCCAAGAATTTGGCGGTGGCCCTAATGGGTGTCGTGATCCTGGGTTTTTGCGCCTATGGTTTCGGAAGCAAATTCATCGAGTTCGTACGTCTGGTGCTGGGAGACGAAGAGGTAGCGACCAAGGGTATGTTTGCCGTCGCCCCGTTGGTGAACTATTTGCTGGCCAGTGCGGGTTTTCTTTGCCTGCTTGGTTGGGCAGCAGCTCACGGCATGTTTCACAATATCGAACAGCCGAAGCAGACGATGCTCGATTTGAACGAGCAGCTTGACGATACGACAGACACGGCCCACTTCAGTAACTCTATCATGCAGTAAGGCGCCTTTGCGATGAGCGATTACCTGGAAACCCAAGCAGAAGACCAGCCGGTACATGATACGACTGCGAAGACCGAGAGTCGCTGGCACAGCTATGTGGGTAATCGGATTCCGTGGTACGTCAGGCTTATTTGGCTGCTCTTCTGGGTCTATGCCGTCTATTACACGATAGCTTACCTGTTTCCTGCGCTTCAGATTGAAATCGTTTCGCCTCCGTGAGCGCCAGCGACCCACCCCGGTATTGCGCATTCTGTGGATTGCCGCTGACAGCGAGCTTTTCTGTTGGCGGAGACCGTTTGGCGGCGGGGGACGAGTATTGCTGCTCGGGTTGCCGCACCGTGGCAAGTGTCGAGAACGCCGGGCGCGAGCAAGGCGAGTCTGCCAATAGCCTACTGCGACTTGGTATTGCGATATTCTTCACAATGAACGTCATGGTTTTTACCATGGCGCTGTGGAGCGGAGACGTCTATGCGGAAGAAGCTTTCGCCAATCCGCTGGCCGGAGCGCTGCGGGGCGTCTTTCGGTGGGCATCGCTCATGTTTTCTCTGCCGGTGCTCTTGCTGCTGGGCAAACCCATTGCCGAAGGCGTTTGGGAATCGCTGCGCCGGAAGGCGATCACCACCGATCTGCTGGTACTTCTCGGAATCGCCGCAGCCTATGGGTATTCGATCGTTTCGGTCCTGAGAGACGAGGGCCATATCTACTTTGAAGTTGGCGCGATGGTACTGGTGTTCATCTCGATTGGCCGTTGGCTCGAAGCCAAAGGAAAACATCAGACGGGAGAGTCGCTCGACGCGCTGGCTCGCTTGCTGCCCACGACGGTGAGGCGACTCGGCGCTGGAGGGGCCTTTCTGGAGATTCCGCGAGAAGAAGTTCGAACCGGCGATATCGTGAGAGTGCTGCCGGGAGAACGGGTGGCAATTGATGGCGTGATCTCCTCGGGCAGCGCTGCGGTCGATCAGCAGATTGTCACAGGCGAGAGCCGCTACGTCGAGAAGAAGGTCGGCGACCGGTTGTTTAGCGGGTCGCTGAACGTCGACGGAGATTTGCGAATTGAAGTGACCGCGGCAGACGGCGAAGAAACAATCTCGCGCATTTTGAAGCTGGTTCGTGAAGCACGCCGCGCTAAGGGCCGACACGAACGTCTGGCCGACCGGATCGCTACCTGGTTTGTGCCGACCGTGTGTGTGATTGCGATTGCAGCTGGCTGGCGACAAGGGATCTCAAACAGCTTCGATCAGGGGATTCTCACGGCCCTGGCCGTCGTGTTGATTTCCTGCCCCTGCGCACTGGGGTTGGCTACGCCGATGGCGGTTTGGACCGCTCTGGGCCGAGCTGCTAACGCAGGAGTCTTGTTTCGTAGCGGAATGGTCATGGAGCGCCTGGCCACGGTACGCTATGCCTGTTTCGATAAGACGGGGACTCTGACGACCGGCAGCCCGGAGGCAGGTGAATTGCTCGTTGCGACAGGAGAAGATCCGCAACGGGTTTGTCGAGTTGCTGCGGCCTTGGCTGCGGGCTCGAACCATGCTCTTTCCCAAGCGATCGTGAGATTCTCGCAGCAGCGTGGGGAAACTCAGCCGGTGGTGGAAGACGCTGAAGTTCGCTCGATACCTGGTCGGGGGCTCGTTGGTGAAATCGCGGGCGTGGGTCAGGCGGTGTTAGGTAATCGGAGGTTGATGGAGGAGAACCGACTCCGCTGGCGGGAGGAACTTGGCAGTGCCGCTATTGAAGGCGACGCGAGCCCGCAAGAGGTGTTCATCGGCTGGGAAAACGTCGTGCGCGGGGTGTTTTACTTCGCTGAGCAGCTGCGTGCAGAGGCGACGACGGCACTAGAGGCGTGCCGCGACTTGGGTCTCGAGCTGCGCATGCTGACGGGAGACGAGCAGCAACGCGCCGAGCTGATCGGCGAGCGAATAAACATTCCTGCAACATCAGGCCAGCTTCCCGAGGACAAGTCAACGACTCTTGAATCGCTTGCTCGACAGGGCGGAGTTGCCATGATCGGCGACGGCTTGAACGACGCCCCGGCCCTGGCAACCGCTGATGTCGGAGTCGCGTTGGGCTGCGGAGCGGATCTCTCTCGCGACACAGCGGGAGTGTGCCTGCTAGGCGACGACCTGCGCAGCTTTCCGTGGGCCGTCGGCCTGGCACGACAGACGTTTCGCATTGTGAAGCAAAACTTGTTCTGGGCCTTTGCCTACAACTGCTGCGGCATTGCGCTGGCGGCATCGGGTCGGTTGAATCCCATTTGGGCTGCACTTGCCATGGCCGCCAGTAGTATCATGGTAGTGACCAACTCGTTGCGGCTTGGTCGCTATCCCGAGCTATTGTCGGGGGCCGTCGTATCGATTACAGATACGAGCCAGACTGCCGTGGCGAACGTGCTTCCTACAGCAGGCGGCGAGCACGAAACCTCCGAGCAAGAGCTGATTGTGACCGCCTCATGATTGAACTGCCGCTCATCTTTGTTGGAGGTTTGTTAGGCTCCGCCCATTGCCTGGGGATGTGTGGTCCGCTAGCGATTTCGCTCAGCGCGGGGGCGCCGGCAGGAACCAACCAACTGCGCCGGCAAATTGTCTTCAGTTTGGGCCGGGTATTTACCTATGGATTCTGTGGGGCGGTAGCCGGCTTGGGGGGGGCGTGGCTTTCGTCTGAGTCGCGCGGTTTCGTGCTCTCCCAGGCCTGGCTGGCGGTGCTGGCAGGCGCGGTGCTGGTGCTGATGGGCCTGGTGACGGCTGGGGTGTTGCCTCGGCCCGCGATACGCTTTCTGAGCGGGTTGCCTTGCGGTGCGGCTGGCTGGTTGAAGACGTTTCTTGCAGCCCCCGGTTGGCTGGGGGCACTCGTGGCAGGCGTATTTACCGGCTTCATTCCTTGTGGGCTGGTGTATGCCTTTCTGCTCAAGGCAGGCAGCTCTGGCGGTATCTGGATGGGCTGGCTTACGATGGCCTCGTTTGGGTTAGGCACCATTCCGCTGATGGTACTGATTGGCTACGGCGGCCAGTTTCTGGCAACGGCTCACCGGGCTCGCGTTTTCCACATTGCAGCCTGGTGCATTGTGCTAACTGGTGCGATTTCCATCGCCCGGGGAGTCGCCCAACTGAATCCTCCCGCCGATGCCGTGACGGCCGATTGTCCGTTTTGCGCAGAACGGACTGAACGTAGCGCACAGTGAATCGCAAGCTTCGCGGACCCCAACGAGCTGTGGGTGCTCTTTCAAGTTTTGCGGCTATTGATCCGCTCAAAGCGGCATCTTGCCGGTCTTACCCATAATAAACATCCGCTCGCCCTGGAATTTCTTCTTCTCAGGATCCCAAGGAAAGTAGATGCTGATCGTAAGATCGAAGGGCTCGCCCGTGGGAGGATTGCCCTGCCACTCGGTTACCGGCGTACCAGTAGCGCGGGCTTCTTCGTAAACGCCTTGTGGCCCGATCACAATCGTCTGCAGGTCGAAATGAATGTCGGGCACGGCAGTGAGCAGGTCGGTATAGAATTTCGTGGCGCCCTCGTGTCCGTCCCATCGTTCGCCGGTCTGGGGGTAGATGTAGACACAATCTTCGGTCAGGGTCGACATCAGGCCGGGAATGTCGCGGGCGTCTTCGGCTTTCGAATGAGTGATCCACTCGTGGCGGATGTTCTCGTATTCTTCTGGCGTGATTCGGCGACGTAACCAGCTGACGATGTTTTCGTTGTCCATTGAGGGCTCCTTAATCGAAGAGTTGGGCATGTCTGTACCGTTTATTGTGCCTTGGGATTCTGAGGAGCAACAGGGGGACGCTGGGGGCAATCTACTCTCGGAATCCGTACTCTTCATTTTGGATGCCGAAGACCAAAGTCCCACTCCCGGGGCTCTTCGTAATCTACAGGGTGCGGTCACGCACTGCAGCAGTTAGAATAGCCTTGCTTGTTTGACCTCTTTCATTAGCCAACTCTATCAAGAACTACCCGTGCTGCGTCTGCTACTTCCCACCAAAGTCCTTCGTCAGACCTTACTCTGGTCTCTCCTGTTAGCAGCCTACGGCGGGCTGGCAGTCTGGAAAGAGCAGGGACCGTTTGCTCGCTACGGCGACTTTCCCGCCAGTCTCGAGGCGGCGCTTTCGCTGGCGATCGGCCTGCTACTCGCATTTCGCGTCAACCGGGCTTTCGATCGTTGGTGGGAAGGACGCATCTTGTGGGGCATGCTCGTCAACTGCTGCCGCAACCTGGCGATCAAACTGAATAATGTACTGACCCAACGCGATGCGTCTTCAGAACGCTTGGAGCGTCTTACCTATGCGTTTTCGTTTGCGTTGCGCGATCACTTGCGCGGAGGAGCCCAGCGAGAGAAGATTCCAGGTCTCGAAGACGAAGTGTTCGCCGGCCAGCACCTTCCCAGCTGGATTGTCAATCAAATGTACGGCATCTTCGAAGTGTGGAAACGCTCGCAACAGATACAGTACGGCGAGTTTCGCATGCTCGATCGCGAAACGAAGGTGCTGCTCGAAATCTGTGGCGGCTGCGAGCGCATCCGCAACACGCCCATTGCTGCCTCCTATCGAGCGGTTTTGCTGCATGCCATTGCTTGCTTCTTGCTTACTCTGCCTTGGGGAATCGTCAATCAGTTTGGCAGCTGGACGATTGTGATCATGTTTTTCACCTCCTATTTCGTCATCGCTGCCGAAAGTATCTCGGAACACATCGAGCAACCTTTCGACGCCGACGGCGACGGACTTGATCTCGATCGCATCTGTGCCACGATCCAAACCTCGGTCCAAGAGATCTTCGCCACCGAAACGTCAGCCACCAAGGCAATCGACGGAAGGAATACGATTTAGCACTCGCCAATTCAGTTGCCAGCGGCGAGCCGATGCTTGAGCCAAGCATAGACCGTGTTGCCAATCTGGACGTAACCCACCGCGTTGGGGTGGACCGCGTTATTGGCGGGGTAGCCGGCCAGCGTGTCGAGATTCAGTTCGGTAGGAATGATAAAAAGGCCTTCTCCTTGTCGATTGCCGAAGTGCTCTAGTTGCCGCTGCACCAGTCGGTGCTGGATGCGACGCCACCGCCAGCGGCGCGCGGGGTCTTGGTAATTCGCTGCGAACGCCTCGTCACGGACGTTGCCAGGGGTTGTGAGGCAAATGCCGAACTCCGCCTGCGGCGCAGCCTTGCGGAATGCGGCTAAGAGCGTGTCGGCATACTTGAACATGTGGTCGACCGACTTGTCGATCGACTCGGTACTTTCTGAGTTGGCGCCAAAACAATCATTGATTCCCAGTTTGAAGACAACGATGTCTGGAGGATGACTGTCGCAATGTTCGGCAAAATACCGCGGCAGATCGAGCTTAGGTTGCTCGTTCTCGTCGAGAAATACAAACGGGCTAGACTTCTTGCGATAGGTGCCGTCGGGGTCGGGCTCGTAGTGTTCGGCAAATCGCTGCCAGGTCCAACCGCCGTAACCTTCGTGGGCTACCCCAGGCGCTGCGTTGCCGGGCTGGTGGGTGCCGAGCATCGCCAAGCCAGGATTACCGGGCCGACGTAGCAGGCGGGCAATTTCGTTTGGATAAATAGAGCCGTGCGTCAAACTGTCGCCGACGATCAGCAGGCGAACGTTGCGATCCTTCCCCGCTTCGGCAGGAGAAACGACCAGCGTCGTGGCGGCCGTGGCCAGCTGACGGCCCTCGGCATCGCTGACGGTCAGGGCAAACGGATGCCGACCGACCTGGCTAGCAGACGGCAGCAGATGCCAATGCGTCGCTTCCGCCGACCCCACGTCGCAAGTCACTTCAAAGTGATACGCTTCAGGATGCTCCGCAAGGATCGTCTCGGCGAAGTACAGATGCATCTCCGCGTCGACGACGGCATAGAACTCTGCCGGAAGCGTTAGCTGCAATTCAACCGCTGTCGCGGCTTGGCAAGTCGTCAGAGCAATCAAGAGCGACAGATGGTGAATGCCGGCTCGAATGCCTAGGTGTTTCTTTATCAACTCCGACTCCGCTCAAAAAGGTGTCAGGTGGCTTCTCTACTGGCTACCCGTCAGGGTACTGTCGGCAGTATTCGTACAAGGTCATCGCCGTTGCCGTAGCAGCATTGTAGCTGAAGGGCATGCCCCAGACTGGGATTTCTACCACATCGTCGAGCAGTGCCAAGACCTCGGGCGTCAGCCCGGTCCGCTCGTTGCCGACGACCAGTGCCGACTTGCGATGGAATTGGTAAGCGTGGAGGTCTGCCGAATCGGTAGTTTGTTCCAAGCCGACAAGTCGGTACCCCAGGCTGCGAAGTTCGAGCAGCACGGGCGGCAGGGTACGGTGGGTTTCGATCTGGAGCGTATCGGCCCCGTCGCGGGCGATCCGGCGGTCGAGTTTGGCCGGGCCGGTGCAAATGATTCGGTCCAATCCGCAACAACTCGCCGCCCGAGCGATGCGAGAGAGGTTTACATTGCTTCGTAGCGGGGCACAAACAACAATCAGTTCCCGCGGCTGGGTGAGCTGGCGGGGCGGTTTGTGCCGTTGGTGTTCAAACACGGAAGGAGTCGCCTTTCAGTCTGGCGGCAAAAAACGTTAAGCTGTTGGAGAGCACCCTGTCGTCTTTCCTATCGGAGCAGTCTTGGCAATGCCTGTGAACCCGCGCACGCTGTTTGGTTGGGGCCTGCTCGTGGCGCTGCTGGGCGGGGCTGCTTGGGCCACGCTCGGCACCCGGCTGCCGCCTGCCGATTTTACGTTTATCAACGGTACCGAGGTCAAGAGCGTCGACCCGGCGATTGTCAACGGTTCGCCCGAACAGCGAATTGTCACCGCGTTGTTCGAAGGCCTCACCCGCTGGGACCCTGAGACGCTGGAACCGATCCCCGGCCTGGCTGAAAGCTGGGAGATCTCGGAAGATCAGCTCACGTACACGTTCCACATGCGCGAAACGGCGCGCTGGTCCGACGGCGCCCCAGTGACGGCCCATGACATCCACTATTCCATGCGCCGCTTCCTCGGCCCGCGCACAGTGGCCGAGTACGCCTACCAAGCGTGGTACATCAAGAATGCCCGCCGTTACAGCCTCGGCCCAGCTGGCATCGAGCCGGGAGATGCGGTCGAGGTCGAGCTGAATCTGCCAGAAGACGCAATCAATACGCTGCGCGGCGAATTGTTGCGCGGCAAGCTCGTCGCCGTCGAAGACATCGCGGGGAGCGAAGACCGGTTGTTTGTCGTGGACATCAATGGCCGTGAGCAGCGATTCCGGCCCACTGACGATCAATTCGCGGCAAGCAACGAGGCGACTGCCGGCACTCGGTGGTGCCGCCAGGTCCTGTTGGATTTTCGCGAAGTCGGCATCAAGGTGCTCGATCCGTTAACTCTGCAGATGACGATGGAATCGCCCACGCCGTTCTTTATCAATCTCACGGGCTATTATCCACTCTATCCGGTCAACAAGAAATGCGTCGAAACGTATGGCGCACCCCAGTGGACCAAGCCGGAAAACATTGTGGGCAATGGGCCATTCCAGATCGAATTTCGCAGAATCCGCGATCGCATTCGGCTTGTGCGAAGCAATACTTACTGGAATCGCGACAAAGTGCGATTGGGAGTCATCGACGCGTTGGCAGTGGATTCTTACACCACGGGACTCAACCTTTTTATGACCGGGCAAGCCGATTGGATCGTAACCCCTCCTCCTGCCGCATTGCGGATTCTGCTCCAAGAGGACCCGCCGCGCAACGATCTCAATCCAGCGCCATTCTTGGGCATTTATTACTATATGCTGAATAACAAGCGCAAGCCGTTGGATGATGTGCGCGTGCGCAAGGCGCTCTCGCTCGCCCTTGATCGCGAAGAAATCACGACCAAGATCATGTCGGCAGGCGAGATTCCTTGCTTGAGCCTGGTACCCCCGGGGATCGAGGGTTATCAAGCGCAAGAGAGTCTTCCCGAAGACCCCGAAGAAGCTCGTCGGCTGTTGGCCGAGGCCGGTTACCCCGAAGGGAAGGGATTTCCGCGACTCGACATACTTTACAACACGAGCGAAGCCCATCAGGCGATCGCCGAGCTGATTCGCAAGCAATGGCAACGAGAACTTGGCATCACGATTAAAACCCGCAACGAAGAGTGGGCTTCTTACCTCTCCAGTCAACGGCAAATGCAATACAACGTGAGTCGGCGTGCGTGGATCGGGGACTACACCGACCCGAACACCTTTCTCGATATGTTTGTCACCGACGGCGAACAGAACAATACCGGTTGGAGCAACGCAGACTACGATCGCTTGATCGGTGAAGCAAGTCGCGAAGCGGACCCTGCTCATCGCTTTCGGTTGCTGGAACAGGCCGAGCGGATTCTGATGGACGAACTGCCCATTCTGCCTATCTATTTCTATGTTTCCAAAAACATGGTCAAATCGCATGTAAGAGGATTCTACAACAATCTCCAGGACGTCCACCCGCTGTGGGCCATTTGGATCGATCGCGAAACTGAAGGGCCTAACGAGTTCATGAAGACAAAGGGGCAGCCATGATTTCGTTCTGCCTGCGACGTTTGCTCTGGATGGTGCTCACGCTCTGGGTGGTATTCACGGTTTCTTTCTTCCTGATGCGGGCGGTTCCTGGCGGGCCGTTCGACAGCGAGAAAGCCCTCGAGCCGGAAATCGAAAAACTGCTGATGAAGCGTTATAACCTCGACAAGGAGCCGTGGGAACAATACGTGATCGAGCTTTGGAATTACGCTCGCGGCGATTTTGGCCACAGTTTCAAACTTACAGACTACAGCGTGAACGAAGTGATCGCCGAAGGTTTGCCGGTCTCGATGGCCTTGGGATTGCTCGCTCTGCTAATGGCCGTACTGTTCGGCCTGTTCGCTGGCATTATCTCGGCGGTATTTCGAGGTAGCTGGGGCGACTTTGTGCTCATGCTGGTGGCAACGATCGGCATAGCGCTGCCAAATTTCGTCGTTGCCGGCATCTGTATCATTCTGTTCGTATTCTTAATTCCCCTTTTTCCTGCGGCTGGCTGGGGCGACCTGAATCAATTGGTCCTGCCCGCGTTTTGCCTCGGCGCCCCATACGCCGCCTACGTAGCCCGCATCGCACGGACAAGCATGTTAGACGTGCTGTCGCAAGATCACATTCGCACAGCGCGCGCCAAAGGAGTCGGACCGGTGCGGGTGATTCTGGTCCATGCATTGCGGGGCGCACTGCTGCCGGTCGTCTCGTTTCTGGGCCCCGCCGTGGCAGGAATCCTCACCGGTTCTTTGGTGGTGGAACAAGTGTTTGCCATTCCCGGCCTAGGGTCGCACTTCGTCCAAGCGGCGACCCAGCGTGATTACACTTTGGCGATGGGGTTGGTCATGCTTTACACCGTGCTGCTTTACACGATGAACTGGTTGGTAGATATGTCTTACGCGGTACTCGATCCACGAGTGCGGCTTGAATAACTATTATTGATTCAGGAGTAAAAGGCGTTTGCCCGCAGTAGCCGCCAACCCGAGCAATTCTCCCAAGGGAATGTCGCTGTCGGAAGACGCCTGGCGGCGGCTGCGCCGCAATCGCGTGGCGATGGCCTCGTTGATTACGCTGGCGGTGATCTCGGTCTTGGCCTTTCTCACACCGCTGCTGCCGCTGCAGACTCCCGACTCGGCACAAACCTCGTTGCAGTATGCCGAACCCACCGCCTCGCCGCTTTGGCTGAATACATTTGTCTTGGACACTGCGGCGATTGAAAAGACGCCGCAGGTTGTCGATGAACTTGAAAGCCAATTACCTGCTCTGCAGTTGGCCTTCGATCAGGCCCAGGAAGATTTGCACAGCGCTCGAGTTGCACTTTCAGACAGCTTATCGCCTGCAAAACGCGAGCAACAACTCGATGCCCCGCAGCGTGCCTATGACGAAGCCAAACGTCTCCTCCGCCAGAAGGACGCGGAGATTCAGGACACGATTCAGCAGCCTTACCGCAAATTGGGGTTTGCCAATCTCGGCTGGCTTAGCCGCCAGATGGTCGAGTTGCGATTCGCGGTGTTTGGCCAACGCAGCCTCAACTCGGTCTGGGGCCGCGATGTGCTGGGTCGCGATATTCTCTCACGCATTTTTTGGGGAGCGCGAATCTCTTTGATTGTGGGACTGGTGGCAACTATCGTCTCGCTGGGCATCGGGGTCACTTACGGCGCCGTGTCAGGTTACCTTGGCGGCTGGGTCGACGACGCGATGATGCGGTTGGTCGACGTGATGTATTCGATCCCGTTTATCTTTGTCGTCATTTTCCTGATTACAATCCTGGGCGAAGAAAGCGTTGCCGACGAACTGGCGTATTGGGGTATCGATCGGATAACGATCTTTTTCCTCGTCGTAGGCGCTATCTATTGGCTCACGATGTCGCGAGTCGTTCGCGGGCAAGTGATTTCGCTAAAAAACGAACTTTTCGTCGAATCGGCCCGGTCGCTCGGTGCAGGGCAGACGCGGATCATCTTCCTGCATCTGATGCCCAATCTGTTCAGCGTGGTGCTGGTCTATCTGACGCTCACGATTCCGCGCGTCATGCTCTTCGAGGCTTTTCTGTCGTTTTTGGGCCTGGGAGTCGAGCCTCCCGACGTTTCCTGGGGATTATTAGCCAACGAAGGAATCAAGGTCATCACGCCGGTAAAGATTTACTGGTGGCTGATTCTGTTCCCAAGTCTGGCGCTGGGCACAACGCTGATGGCATTGAATTTCCTGGGCGACGGCGTCCGCGACGCGCTTGACCCACGCCTGCGAGACGAGTAGGCCTTCAGGCCTGATAACGCGACCTGACTAGATCAACGACTCGAGGAACCACGCCTGGGGCGGCACGACAGTCCCAGCGCAAAACCGAGCAACAACGCCAGTGAACTCGGCTCGGGTACAGCCGACAAGGCTGCCGAAAGCGGGCTTACTCCGATACCGAACTGACTCTGCCAGGCAAGGAAATCGAAGGCGTCGACGTCGAAATCGCCGTCGGCGTCGCCGTCCATGTGCGTGGCGCCTGCGGACATGCCGAGCCCCGTTTCCCAGGTGGTCAAATCGGCGTTGTCGACCATGCCGTTTTCGTCGAAGTCGCCAGCAAGGAAATCCACAGTAGCAATCTCAAGCGTCACTTTTTTGGGATCGGTCAGGTAATCGACCGGAAGCCACGTCACCGATCGACCGCCGAGAATGCTGGGAAAATTCGCGGAGAAGAAAGTACCAACAATATCGCTAGTCGATTCAATGATATCAAAGCGATCGCCGGCGGTAGGCGTGTAACCGCCCACATCGAGCGCCAGCACATCGAGAACGCCATCGAGATTCACTGCACCGGTGGAATTGAGTTGGTCGTGCTGTGTGCCAGGAGTAGGGCCACCGATCTCGATCTCCAGGTGTGCAGAAATATGTCCGAGCGAATAACTCCCCTCCAGCGGAACGATGGCAGTGCTTTCTCCAGGAGAATGGGTAGCGACAAAACCGATGCGAACATCGTCGAGCACCCCCGTCCCGCCTAACTTGGTAGCGCGGATCTCAAGCATTTCGGCGGCCGAGTTGCCCTCCAGGCGACCGTTGTTGATCGTCATTCCGGCCCCCGTAATTTGTCCCCGACCGCGGATCGTATGCCCTGGGTCTTGCGTCAGCGTGAATCCGCTGTTGACAGTAATAAACGAGCCATTTGCGAGGTCGGGTAGAAGAATCTCACCGGAGCCCGATAACGCCACATCGCTCTCTACTAAGATGCGATTGCGATTGGTAATCGTGTTGTTGTTTTCCAACGACGTACCGTTAAGGTTAAGCGTGTTGTTGCCATCAAGGATGGTGAACGGGGCGTTGTTTATTACATTCGTCAGCCGACCGGACGTGGTGAGCGTGAAGGTACCCGCCCCGACCGCCTCCAGCCTGCCACCCACGATGGTACCGCCTGCGTCGAGTTGCACGGTTCCTTCGTTTGCAAGAATCCTGCCATTGGGAGCATTCTGGGTTATCGTTGAAACGCGAATACGAAGTGTAGCGCCGGCATCTGCTCGTATGAGATTGTTATTGGTTTGTGGATTTGTGCTGGTCTCAAACTGTAAAATAGTTCCGATTTGGGGCTCGGCGATGATGGTGCCGTCATTGATGAGGCCGGCTTCAATGACTCCGACTCCGCGAACTGTTTGGTTGGCGCCGATCGTTCCAACAACCCCTCCTGAGGAGCGTATCCGCGAACCTACGCCAGTGAGGTTTTCGGTCATGAGGATGATCTCGCCACTGCCATCGATAGTCTCCGAGGTAGCAAAGTTCAAGACGGTCGACTCGGTGGCATCGATGCCAATTTGGATCGTCCCATCATTAGTCAAAGTATTGTTCGCCACGTTCAACGTCGACCCAGTAGCAGAATTATACTTGTGGAGCGTCCCTAAGAGATGAATTGAGTCGAGCGTAAGCGTGCCATCAATTGACTCGAAAATGCCGCCATTCACCGATTCGAGGGTACCACCGGTGAAGGTACGGTTATTGAGGAAAACCTTTTTTGTATCGGCTACGATCTTGCCACCAGCGCCCTGAGTAATGTCAGTTAAGAAACTGACATTTGAAGTTGTTGAAGATTGGATCGTCCCGTTGTTTGTCTTCGTTCCGCTGCCAATGATCAACAACGCACCGTTAAGGTCGCCACTGCCGTCCTCGGCAACGATAGAACCATTATTAATGAACGCTCCATTGATCTGCCCTTCGCCACGGATCGTATGACCGGCCTCGTGGGTCAGAGTGCCAAGCGTCACCAGAATCTCGGAGGCAACACCAGGAGCGGGCAATAAGATGTCGCCGCTGCCACTGATGGTACCGCCGTTGACAAATCCCAGCCTGGCATTTGCCCCCGCGTCGCTGTTGACCGTAACTGAACCGTCGTTCGACAGTGTGCCGCCGTGAATGTCGAGTTTCTTGCCGTCTGCGATTTCAATAGCCCCGTCAACTTGCACTTCCAAGGTAGAAACCGAGGCAATCAATGGACCAAATACGCTGTCAATTTCGGTTGGCGAGGGTGCGCCAACGATGACATCGTCGGTCGAAATAGGTACGGCACCTCCACTCCAATTGCCTGGAACTCCCCATTTGCTTGGTTGGATGCCGTCGTCACCTTGCCAAGTAACCTGTGCGGTAAGGGTTGAACAATGGCTCAAAGCAACGCTCGCCCATACCAGAACGCTGAAAGAGAAACGCTTGTGCCTGTTCACAATCGGCCCCTTTGAAACGAGTTCACTACCATACCCAAACCGAAAAGCAGGAGGAAAATCGAGCTAGGCTCTGGCACGACGGCAGAAACGGCGGATAACGGCCCGGCACCGATCCCATATTGTTGCTGCCAGGCAAGGAAATCGAAAGCGTCGACGTCGAAATCGCCGTCGGCGTCGCCGTCCATGTGCGTGGCGCCTGCGGACATGCCGAGCCCCGTTTCCCA
>JAGQOW010000258.1 GCA_020427155.1 Planctomycetales bacterium
TCGTTGTTGTCGTGCAGCTGTCCTAAGACGGGGCCAACGCCATCGAGTCCTGAACCGTTAATCAAATTCGCAGCTGCCGCGAACTGAGATGAGGGTGTCACCGCAACTGGCGTGATGACAGCTGCCTGTGACTGTGCGGCCAACAACGCCAGTAATAGCGTGCAGCCAAAAAGTGCTCTAAAAACGCCCATTAGCAATCCTCCCTAAAAGATGCATACACCGATAGAAAAGTAAGCAAACGAGACACTGGCGTCAGCATCTCTAGGCCGACTAATAATGATAAACTCATTCGCCCTTAATTACTTAGGTAGAGAGTAGTCGAGCGTTCCCAGCGAGTCAACGAAAATAGCAATTTCTAGCCATTTTCTGAAATGGATCGAACAAATAAAGGTGTAGCATTTTGTCAATCCGCTGCTCCCACCCGGTATGTAAATTAGTGTTATACACTGCTCATTCTCACTGAGAGGAGCGGCAATATCTCACGGAGCTTGAGTCTCAAGAACCCAATAGAATGGCTGTTTTTCAGCAGTCTACCACTGTCCTGCGACCCACAAGCAGCGGGGAACCTCACCCGCCAGGCGAAGCAGGCAACAAGAAGCGCCCAGGACTTTGTCGAGTCTCCTCTCGTCGCGAGCGGGCACAGCTCATACCGGCAACAATCCCGAAGCAAAACAGGGTAGCTGTGCCCGGTTCGGGTACGCTTGCCCCCGCAACGAGCGGCGCAGAACTCCAGACGTTGCTTCCCAGCTGTTGTTGCCAAATAAGAAAATCAAATCCGTCAGTCAAGCTGTCGCCGTTCGTATCTCCGCCGTCGTCGCTGCCCAAGGCCCCACTCCAGGTAGCAAAGTCGTACTGGTCGACCAAACCGTCTGCATTGAAGTCGGCCGCCGCAACGTTGACCGAGAGTTGGGGTATCGTTGCGAGGTCTAAGCGGTACGCAATCTGGTTGTACTCGTAACCCGGCGTTGCCGGAGCCGAGTCGAAAAAGTTGGTCGAGTAGGTTCCATGAAAATGGATGTACCGACCATTTGCTTCGTCGAAAAACGGCAACTGAGTGGGGTTATAGAAGGAATAAGAACCTCCCAGATTGCCAGTCGGATCGGCATGAGTAGCAATCTTGATGGCGTTCTTCCAGGGGCCTTCGGGAGTCGGCGCCTCGGAATACCATACTTCCCCCAGGAAACTCCCGTCACCCGCAGACTCGTTGCCGATCATGACCCACTTACCCCGATACTCATTCCAATTAACTGAAGATCGGTGCAACTTCACATTGTTGCCAGATTCAATATCGACCAAACCCACCGGAGCTTCTGAGCGAGAGATATGGCCCGCTGCTACCATCTCCTCAAAGATTTCCGTCCCCAGCGGGTCGGTGTTTTTCTTCCATCCGTAGACCGGCTTGCCGAAACCGTCTAGTTCGAGCGGCGGATTCGCTGCGTCGTATCGCATGTTTTCTTGCAGAGGCGTAAAGGCTTCCCACTGGGTGATGTCCAACACGGCATCCCAATTGTCTCGAACGCGGATATTCGGATAGTTCTCGCCGAAGTAAATGTAGTCTTCGCCACCGGTAGAATGCCGGAACGAATGGCCTGCAGGGACGATCGGCGGTCCGGTGCCCCACTGCTGCACAGGGGCCACCGGGTAGTCTCGAATCTTGCCAAACGTGCCAGTCGTTTCACTGAAGAAGGCCAAGCCTTGCTCAAGCAGCACAAATGTTGGAAACAGCGATTGAACGTTGACGAAATGGGCCATGAGCTTTTCCTGCCCCGCATTGTCTTTCACGGTAAACAATCCATCGACCCAGACAGGCTTGCCCGTGGATTGGTACTGAGGGAACATCGGCCTACTTCGCCCCTGAGGATCTTCATAATACGTGTAGTCAATGCCCGTCGAAGGATCCAAGCCTCCCTGGTTAGGCAACTGCGATATTGCGCCTGAGGTAAAGTAGTTACCCGCGCCCCCGCCGCTCTCGTACAACGTATCGCCCCAGAACCAGTGAATTTGGCCCTTGTAAACCGCTGCCTGCACAGAATCCTGGCCCAGGATACTGGCATTGGAGAGTGGCTGGCTGATCGGAACGCTCTCGCCTAGCAGCACACTGTCTTCATAAATGTTCGCGCCCGTGGCACGATAGAGACGCTCGGCCCGATTGATTCGCGTCGTCTGTATTTGGCTCAGGTTCCCCGGCAGCGTGGTGAGCGTATGGGAACTGCTGGCATACCCGTAGCTGTCAAACTCGAACGACAGACTCTGGTTCATCAGCCCCGGCTCATTGAAGGCGACAAAGCCGTTGCTGTCGGTATAGAACTTCTGGCCGGCGACACTGACTTGCACCAACGGCACACCGCGCCCAGTCACAGAATCCAGTACTTCGATTGCATAATACGACTGCCCACATAGGATTCCCGTCAGCAACACGGAACTCAGTGCAAACACCAGACACTGAATTTGCGGTCTCATACGAATCCTTCTTTCTGCCGCAGCTTTGGGCTGCGAGAAGTGACCCAGAAGGCCTCCCTCTAGGCACGCGGCTATTCAACTCTACGCGGATCAAGTTGGCGATTCAAGCAGAATACGGCAATCAGGCACGATTGAACGCGGTCTCCAAGCCTATTCAAAAAGACATGGCATTTTCACGTACGTGCGGCGGATGATGAGTATGGGTATCATGACGTAGCTATGGGCCTGCTACACCTGGTTTTCACTGAGCATCTTGCGCCTAGCGCTATCAGCGAACCGCAGCAGAAGATAAGCTGGAACGAAGTGAGCCTTGAATATCCTTACAATTATTTCGCTCTACCAGGATACGATGCGAACCGTGAGCCATACCCATTCTCAGCGGCTCGTCTTTGCCGAGCGCAGCGCATAGCCGTTTGTTCCATCAATTCCTCTTCAGTTACCTCGACATTCAGAATGCAGGATCAGGAGACAATGCATGCCCACATCCCGTGATAGGGTTCTCGCAGCATTAAGGCACGAAGAGACCGATCGAGTTCCCATCGATCTCGGCTCTCACGCCTCGAGTACGATTGCAGTACTCGCATATATGAAGTTGCGCAAGCACCTGAATCTCGATCAGGATGAATTGCCCAAGATGTACAACACTTGGGGGCAGTATTGCGATGTCCAGCAAGAACTACTGGACCATCTGGGGTGCGATGTCATTCCGCTTCACAGGGCGATTTCTTCGTTCTCGATTTACAACGATGGCGAATGGAAAGAGTGGACGCTCGTCGATGGCAGCAAATGCCTCGTTCCCGCCGAATTCAGTCCCGTGAAAGACAGCGAGGGCGATTGGCAGTGGTTTGAAAACGATAATATGATTGCCAAAATGCCCGGCGAGGGTCTGCACGGCTTCACTCTCTTCTGGTCTCCGATGGAGGGCGAACCGACAAAAGAGAAAATCGACCAACTGCTAGCCAGTGAGAATAACAACTTCATTAGTCGAATTAAGACTTCCGATCGAGAGG
>JAGQOW010000259.1 GCA_020427155.1 Planctomycetales bacterium
GCTGCGCCGCGAGGAGATGGGCGATATCGTCAAGATCCAGCTCAGGCATCTCGAGCGCCTGCTGGCCGACCGCAAGATCAGCCTCGAGCTCGACGACAAGGCGATCGCTTGGCTGGCCGACAAGGGCTACGACCCGGCCTATGGCGCGCGCCCCCTAAAGCGCGTGATCCAGAAATACGTGCAGGACCCGATGGCCGAGATGATCCTCGAAGGCAAGGTTCACGACGGCGAGAGCGTCAACGTCTCCGTCCGCGACGGCGAGCTGACCTTCAACGGTGAGACGGCGAAGGAAGCGGCTTAGGGGGCCGCAGCAGCGGCTCACTCTAGGTAGGAGCGCACATCGCTTTGGTCAAGTTCGGAAGCCGCTACAAGCCTATAGTGCCTTTCGTCCACGACCTTCACTTCGTCTCCCTTTAGGGTTAGTTCGAATAATGCAATTACGCCGTCAGCCATAAACTGCGCCGAAATCGCGCGGCACCTCATGCCAGGAAACTTCTGTTCAGCAAACCGAATGTCTTGAGTGGTCTGGACGATGCCAATCTGGTCGTTTCCACCCTTCGCCTGCACAGGGATGACGTAGTGGCAGCCGTGCTTGTCTAGACCGATGTAGAGCTCGTCGATCTCTATCTGGCCTATGTCCTTTACCGTTGTGCGCAGGTGGTTTTGGAGGCTGTAGGTCGTTAGCCCCAAGAATGTATCAATCAAACGATTGTACCGGACGATTGCCAGAAGAGCTTGTTCGTCATCCAAAGCATATGCTCGGATCAACTCAGGCGTGGCATCCGGAATGGCGATGCTGACTAGATGCTCGCTTGGAAGAATCCGAGTTGTACGGACAAGCCTAAATCGATAGCGGGAACGTCCCGCGCCCTCGATTATCCACTCGCGGTCAACGGGTTGGGTCTCGGCTATTGCCTGTGGTAAGTCAATTCGGTAGCGAAACGAATAAGGCACATCGCCGATATTGTCGGGCAGCACGATGCCCAGTTCGGCTGCCTTTGCCTTTATCTCGTCGCGTACGAACTCAAACTCGTCGACACCTTGTCTCCAATGATCGAAGAATATGCTCTCGATCAGAGCTTTGTAGCGGTGCTGCCTCTTTGGTTCCTTAGCCATTGGCTGTCAATGCTACAAGCCGAGCCCGTTCAATGTCATGCTGCTTACGCTTCTTGGCGCCGCTCTTTCGGTCTCGCCTAGTATTTGGAGCAGGGACGTCAAAGAACTGTGCCGCTTTCGACATATCGAAATAAAGAAGGGACTCGTCACCGAGTTCGAGCCCTTCAGACGGACGCTGAGGCGTTTGTCCAAGTGCCTTCATCACTTCCGCGGCAACCGCTCTTGCCATTGCCGGTGGGACCGCATTTCCAACCTGTCGTGCACCATGCCACTTCGTTGAATGCAAACGAAACCAGTCGGGAAAGCTATGAAGACGTGCCATTTCTCTCACCGTGATGCAGCGAGGGAACTCGTAGTGAACTGGACGAGGGCTAGTAAAGGCGCCGCGGGCACCATCTGTACCAGCCCGAAGTGTATTCGAGAGGCCCTTCCTATCCAGCCGAAAAAACCTTGAGATCGGCTCTACCTTACCTGCGGCAGTCTCTGAGAAACGCCTCTGTGAAATCTCTGTATGGCGCGTTCTCCAGGAAGACGTAAGCTTGCCTGGGTCCCATCGGCGCTTGTATCCGTAGTGCCAAGCGTGGTCTGCGATACAGCGCAGCTCTTGAGCGTAGGAGCTCATTCGTCCCCACGTCGGGATGCGAACGCTGTCAGAGGACTCCAACTCAGCGTACCGGTCTGCATTGGGCAAGTCTGCGAGAGCTTCCTCACAAGTAGGGCCTGTGCAAACACCGTCCCTGGAGTCGTCTGCAGGAGCGGTCTGGATCGGCGGATATTCCGGCAGCGGCAAACCCTTCTTCGTTCCAATAAGGAACAGGCGTTGGCGTCTCTGGGGAACGCCGTACGAAGATGCGTCCAACACTTTCCAAGGAAGGCGCACAGCGTACCCGGCCGCATCGAACGCCGTCACCAGTTCCTCAAGCAAGGCGCGGTGGTAGCCGACCGTAAGCCCTTTGACATTCTCAAAAACGAAAGACTTTGCATCAAGCTCGACAACCGTTCGTACAAACTCCAAGACCAACGAGTTCCGCGGATCATTTAAGGCTCTATGGCCAATCAAGGAAAAGCCCTGGCAGGGAGGTCCTCCAAAAACACAGTCGACCGAGCGATTTCCGATCCTCGACAATTGGCGCAACTTAGCCGTTGAGCGCGAACCAATTGGCTCGGGAAGGATGGCGCAAGTCGGAAAATTGAACTTATGCACGGCGCAGTGGATTGGGTCGCTCTCGACTGCCCCCACAACATCGAAACCTGCCTGCTCAAAACCCAGGCTGAGCCCACCTGCACCGGCAAATAGGTCTACAGCAATTGGCCGTGTCATCCGTATCTCCCTTGCCCAACCACCAAAACGTTAAGTCAGACACAATCTGCAATCAAGAACAAAGAGCGAACAAACGAGAGTCGTACTAATCCGCCTGTTTTCTCGCGTCATTCGGTGCGCACCCCCAAAAAGCCGATGAGGGCTTTCGATAGTGTCTCCGTATCCTTGGTCTGGCATTGCCAAATTGTCAGTGACTGCCAACCGCGCCGAGTAAGTTCGTCCCGAGCCTTTTTGTCTCGCTCGATGTTGCTTGCGATCTTGGGCCCCCAGTACTCGAGCCGCGACCTGGGCAGCTGGCCTTTGCTGCAACCGTGGCCATGCCAGAAACATCCATGAACGAACACGACCTTGCGACAACGCGGGAAGACCAGATCTGGTTTTCCTGGCAAGTCGCGAACGTGAAGTCTGTATCGATAGCCGAGCCCATGGGCTATACGTCGGACCACTAGCTCCGGACCGGTATCCTCCTGCCGCACACTTTGCATGATGTGGCGACGCTGTTCAGGGCTTCGTGTGTCCAACCTTTTGCCTATGCCGTCCTCAACAATCTCTGAAGCACAGTCTCGCTTCGTTGGCACCGATTCGCCAACACGTGGCGACCCTAATTCAGTGGATGCCTTCTTAGGAGGAGAACCTTATCCCCCGCCAAACTCGACAACACTACCTCCATCCCTCGTTCAGCGCGATGCGTGGCTAGCAGACCGTCTGGTCTCAGGCCGGGGCAATTCCGGGAGACTGCGGAGTGGATGTGCGTATTGCTAGCGTCCGAGCCGCAATCCTCCCCGTAACCTTTTGAAAAGCACGCCGGGAGATTTGCCTGTCCGCGCACGCTCCCGTTGAGACTTTTTGAGCGGTCTCGTCCCTAGAGTTCCCGCGCATGCCGCTTGGGGAAGCACGGCATGCCTATAAGGGGACTGGAAAAATGGGGAAAGACCCGCGCGATCTCGGCAATCTTGCCGCGCGTCTCGATATGGAGACGCCGGACATTGCCGCGCTCAAGGCAACGCT
>JAGQOW010000260.1 GCA_020427155.1 Planctomycetales bacterium
CCTCCTTGCCGAGCTCCTCGGTCGCTGTCACTAACTGTTCTCGTCGTTCTCGTGGGCTAGCGGGATCCCCAACAGTTCGGAGACTTTTTTTTGAACTTCAATGATCGTCTCGGCTTGGCGGAGTCGGTCTTCGAGCCGCCGCTTCTCCCGTCGCAGGCGCGCTAGCTCCAGGTCCTTGGGATCTTGGCGTTTTGCCTTTCGACCCCGCTTCTTCTCGCGCAGGCCATTCAAAGCGCCCTCCTTCTGTTGCTTCCGCCATGACGCCAGGTGCGATGAGTAAAGCCCTTCCCGTCGTAACAGCTCACCCAGTTGTCCGGGCTCGGTGCAACGGTCCGCCTCATCTAAGATTCGCAGCTTGTACTCCGCGTCAAAGCGACGCCGCGAAGCCTTCTCCGGCACCTCGGGAACTTCCGAAGCAGGTTTTTTCGAGTTTTCTTCCGTTCGTTCTGGCATCCTGGGCCTCCTCGCCCTCTACAGTAATAAATGAGGAGGCAGTTGTCTCAGTCATCTTGGCACAGAGGGGCCGCCGCGATTCGCCGACTCGGAAAGCAGACCAACTTCCGCAACGAATCGGATGCTCTCGCACTGAATCGTTGCCTTGTTGACCACGAGCAACTGGTTCGCTCAAACGCCTTAGTCGTATGCAGAAAGCACGGGGAGATACACCCTACTGTGGGGGCGGGGCTACTCGTGGATTCTCGGCCAATTGTAATGTTGGAGGATCTACTCTCGGACGAAGAGGATAGCGTGGCGCTACGGAGGCAGTTCGGTGTTGAGTTTGCCCCTATGTGTATAGTTGCGTTTCGAACTCTTCACATTAGGCAAACTCTGCTAGAGCTGCCCCCATTCAAGGACAGGCCCCTTGCCTTGCCCCTTAATCAAGATCGCTTGATCGGAGCAATGGCTGCAAATCTGTTGATTGGAATACACGGCGAGACGGGAGAAGAGGCCGTCCGCAGTGTGATGGCGAAGATGAAGGAAACGTCTGAGCTGAAACAGCAAATGACAATCGCTCTCGAGAATTACCACTGAAGCAGTCGAGCCGAATGGAAGTCACACTTTGGCTGTGGCTTGTGAATGGCGCCGACCTATCCGTTGGAGGACAAGTCGGACTTTGCCACCAGAAGTTGATCCGCAAGCGGCGAAGAAACAACTCGACCTTCTCCTTGGTGGCGACGCGCGGACCGCTGTGGGCCGGGTAGGCTTGAAGTCAGATCTACGGCCCAAGCGTTCTCGCTCGGCTCGGAATCTTCGATCAGGTAGACCGTGAACAAGCGGAGCAATGCAGTTGAAGCGGGATTGTCAACATGAGGAAAAGTCGACTTCGATTTTCAGGACTTCCATTGACTTCTTTTGCTGCCACTGCAGTTGTGTTCTGGGGGGCGAACATGATTCCCAGCCAGGTGCACCAGAACTTGCTTGTAGCAGAGTCGATGAGTGGAGCAGTCGTGGTGGATGAGGTTGCATGGGGATGGCCGCTCCCGTACCGCACTCACGCTACGTTCCAGGTCAAACCAAACGTCATTGGCGCAAAGGGACGATCCGGCGGATCCATGTGGGAGCAATTCTCCTGGGGGTGTCTCTCAGCGAACATCGTGCTCTATATTTCCGCACTACTTGCATTGGTAGCGCCGACTCGGCGGCAAATCCAGTTGATGGATTTCCTTTCCTCATTTGTAGTGATTGGTGTGTTTTTGAGTTTGGAGCGTGGCGCGTGCCATCGCGCAGGACTTGTTTGCAGTGTGGGGCTCGTGTCTACTGCATGCGCAATTGTGAATCTTGAGTTAATTTGGTGTTTTGTTCGGCTCGCTCATGTCCGGAGCACCAACTTCGCCACCCAAGAATCGTGATTGCCTCGAATAACGACATTGAAAGGCGGGAGGGGGGGCGATCCTGGAATCGCGAAGCCCGGCGCGTTAGCGGCGTCGGCTCCTGTTTGACCGTGTTCTGCCCGAGTTGGCTCGTGGTGCAAACTCGGCGTCTTAACAATGGATGTCTGAGTCAAGTTTGAGGAGGGCCGCACCATGATCGCGGTTTTGCGATGGGCGCTGATATGCCAGTAGTGAATTCAAGTATCTGTGGAATTGGCATCTGCGACCGTCTCGGTTTTCAGGTCGCGCTGGCTTTCATCCTGTTGGGAGGCTCCGTCAAGACGCCGGCCAATGAGGTAAGCATTGTCGTTCGACTGGACACCAAGGTCACGGCAATGGCGTTCTCTCCAGATGGCCGATCTTTGGCAGCAGGTGGGAAGGACGGCGGCCTAATCTCGTGGGATTTGCATGCGCTCAAGCAGGCTTTCTCGGCAAAGGCGCATGCGGCTCAAGTTTCCTCGCTGGTGTATTCAAAAGACGGCAATGTTCTGGCGTCAGCCAGTTGGGACAAATCCGTTCAGCTGCGGAATCCTCAGACGGGAGAAATGAAGGGCCCCCGCCTCAAGCACAAGGAGAGAGTTCTCGACATAGCTCTTTCGCCGAACGGCAAAGTGCTTGCATCAGGAGGTGTCGGGAACGAAATTCGATTGTGGGACACCGGCACTGGAAAACAGCTCGGAGTTCTTGAAGGACACGATGCCTCCGTGTTCGTAGTGCGGTTCTCAACGGATGGGAAATCCTTAGCTTCCGGAAGCTGGGATAACACGATCGTGGTCTGGGATACGTGTACGCACGCCAAAAAGCAGAGGCTGCGCGGGCATTCAGACGCGGTCGTGTCACTTGCATTTTCTCCCGATGGCAGGTTTCTGAGCTCTGTAAGCTACGACCAGTCGATGAAGCGATGGAATCTCGCCTCGGCCACTCTTGAGTGCTCGCAGACACCGGCTGACTCTTTCGTGTTTCCCGCTGTGTTTTCCCCGGACAGTCGAGTCGTCGCATCGCCAACTTTCGGAGGCGAGATTGTATTGCGTGCCGTTCCAAGTGGGGCGCGACTGATGTCTTTCCCCGCGCGAAGGCATGGGGATGAGCCACTGCTTTGTTTTTCCGCAAATGGCGAGCTGCTGGCCGCTGCCACCGAGCGCCAAATCGAAATACGGCGAGTGGACCTGAGGGGCATGCCGGGAAAGTAATGCTGCGCTGGTCATGGGCGTCCTTGCGCGTGCGGCGCGGCGCAACTCCAATGCGCACTCAATGGCGCAGCACATGGAGCGGCACATGGCGGCTGCTCGCTGCGCACGTATGCCAAGTGTCGTGCTCGATGTGACTTTCACAGGCTGGCAGCCTGTGCCACGAGTAGCTACGGCGATCGGTAGAGCTCGTGCGTCGAAATGCGTGGCTTTCAGTCAAGTGCGAATGAAGTTACTCAGACGTGAAGATATGGAAAACAAGGAGGTCGAGCGACAACGCATCGCACGGCATCGCACTCCTTGGGATTCGTGGTAAACCAGTATTGAATCCCCAGTTTCCACACAAGGAGCATGTCATGCACTTC
>JAGQOW010000261.1 GCA_020427155.1 Planctomycetales bacterium
ACACCCCCTCCAGCATTGCCACGACCGGTTTCAGTGGCGCGGACACTCGGCGCACGTCTGGCAGGTCGGTAGCGAACTCGGCAGACCGGTAGCCGGGTGCCGACAGCATGACGTCGAACTTCAGTTTCGTCTTCGGGAGGGGCACGCCGAGGCCCGCCGGGTACTGCTCCCGGTACCGCGCCTCAAACAACGCCCGGATCTCCGGCAAGACCTTGGAATACGCCTTGCCTTTCGAGGCATTGGTCAGCGTCGACGCCCAGAGCATGGCTTCCTCGGCCGTCAGGCCGCGACCGGCCTTTACGGCCTGGCCCAGGGTAGCCGCCATCTCCTCGCTCATATCCCAGGGGAAGGAGTCGTAGGGCTGCAAGGGGACGGGTGAGTCGTAGAGCAGTGGTCCAATCGTCGCGATTCGGCCGGAATACTGCTTAAACGAGTGATTCAGTGGCCCGTACACCCGATGCAGTCGCTGTACCTCGGCAACGAGCTGCGGCAGCTCGCCGGCCAGCGATTCATCGTGGAAGGCGTCGACGAAGATGCGGCGCTCCAGCCCGTAGTAGTACAAAAACACATACCCGATCGCGACCTGAGTCGATTCGCGCTTGGAATTGAGGTAAGCCAGCAGCGTCCCGCGCTGGCGCGGTGTCAGCCGTTCGTACTCCGGCCAATAGCCGAGCTCTGCCGACCACTCCTGCTGCTTGAAATCAACACGAAGGGCAGGGTCAACCAGCGGTACTGCTGGGGAGTGTGGACGGGTGTGGTCGCCTAGGTAGAAGCCACCGCCGGCGATCTCGGCATTCGCAACACTGACGGACTCACCAAACGGCACCCAACGGAAAGCCGCACCCTGACGGGTGTTTGATTTACTGGGACGCTTTAGTGGCGTCGCATTGGACTTCGCAACCGGTGTTGGAGTCGGACGATGCTTCCTGGTGAACAGTTTCGAGATGCGAATGTAGAGGGTCGCGATCACATAGAAGACCAGGGCGGCCAATAGTCCGAGGACAGCAAATCCGATGAGGGGTCCAATCCATTCCATCGCTATTTCATTCCCCCGCGAACCTCATCAATACCCCTGAGGATGCTATGAACCCGCTCCGGGCGTGAGTCTCGATCCACAATCAATATTTCGTATAGCAAACGTGTGATGTTTCCACTGTCACGACGAGTATTCGTGATTTCACGCTCAGCCAAAAACCACGCATCGGCCATGGCCTGAAGTTCAAAGAAAAACTCCCAGTCCATAAACGCCAATGCTGCTTTTTTTTTCGGTACGCCGGTGAGAACGTAGACCGAGTCGAGACCGAGATGCTCTATGGCGACCAGAAAGTGTACGTCCGGTGATCGCGAGCCTTTTTCATAACCAACCTGGGTAGGAGGCGAGATCCCTGCTGCTGCTGCCACTTCCGCTTGAGTTAACTTCAGGCGGAGCCGCTCCTCACGTAGGCGGTCTGCGAACGCAACCATTGAACTTGTGGGCGTCGTGTTTCCGCTGTGAGCCATAAAGTCACGAAATGCTAGTAAACCGTGCGAAACCTTATCACGGCGATCCGCCTATCCGGTGATTTGAGAATCGCTGGCGCGCACATGCGTTCTCGACTGCTACTCGCGCAGGCGCAAGGATTGCGACGGACTGAGTAATTGACAAACAAGCGCGCTGTTCTCATGATTCCAATCAGCTGCGCAAGCAGGCCCGGCTGGGTGTGGTTCGGCTCAACCCCTACAGCAAGATGTTGCCTTTCGCTGAGCAGCCCGCATGCCCTTTCCAGCGGCGCTGGTTTAAGAGCCGCCAGTGCCCTGAGGGTCATGCCATGCTCGATTTCCCATCCGTGGTTGCGTCTGCGGTCACCACCGCGAGGACTCAAGGTGTCACGCTGAAACTGGCGACTTTGCGAGACGCCGTTTCCTATGCCTTGCTCGACATGCCTTACAACCAGGCGATGTTCTCTGCCAGAAACGGTCGCCTCGATTCGTTCACCACCAATCCCCCTCAATTCCTTTCAGAGGCGTCTCATCGCTTCAAGCTGGATAGCGAGCAGTTGGCATCCTGGGTTGTACCAACGAAGGGGAAAACGTCCAAGCAGTCTGCCTACTTTACTGTTGGCACCTCACCAAATCGGGTCATCGATAGCATCGGGGAAATCATCCGAGGTGAGAAGTACGAAGGACGGCCACTCCACCGTTTGGTTTACTCATGCCAGGGCGACTCACAAGCGTGGGGCTACATCTGGGTAGAGGCGCCAAACAATGATGAGGTTGAGAGAGTCTTGCGGATGGCCATCGCAAAGTCGAGTGGCGTTACGGCACTGGTATGTCCAGCAACCGTTGCGAAGGAATTCGCAATAAGTCTGGACGCACTTCATCGCAAAGACGGGGTTCCCAGCCGCCGTCCTGATAGCAGGAAGGAAATGGCGCGATCAGATGTCGTTGGCTTCGACAAGCAGATGATGTGGATCAATTGTCACCTCCACGAGATGGGTGAAGGCAACCCTGCACCGCAGGAAGTCATCGATGCCTGCCCGAACGGCTTGCTCCCAATCCCTCGGGAAAGGCTAGGGGAGGACTCGCTGGATCGACTCTATGAAGGCAAATCAATCGCCGAGCGCATCTGTCGAGGGCGAGGCCGTGTACCCGAAGTACAGTTGAGCCTACGCAAGTCACTCCCACATGGGTCGCCCCAAGCAGTTCGAGGCATTCCACCTGAAGGCCTTGATGCCGTCGACTGCTTGATCGAGAAATTGAGCCAGAACCAGCTATGGATCTACGACGACGATTTACTTCAGCTTGCTCACATGATGAAAACCTGGGAATCGAACAAGGGGGTAGCCAGGACCAACTTTGAGCGTGTAATCGGCGTTGCTGTGTTCACGTTTTGCCTCAAGTACCACGACGGTATTTACGAACTTTCTCCGATTACCCATGTGAAACATATGTTCGGCTGGGAGCATGCGTACGGGCCCATGATGGCCAACTGGTGTGTGCGTGAAGTTGTCGAAGGATTCGTCTTCGGGAACAAACATCTCCGTATGCGGGCGTTGAAGATGACACTGGTTGAAGTAGATCAAGGACCCTGGCTCAAAGCGATTCCATTGCAAATGGCGCTTGGAACTTTCATGAAATCGTTGCATGGCGGTCACGACGTTGTTCTCTCGCCACGTGTTCATTCCGACAGCCCTGACGGTCGTGAGTCGGAGTGGGTTCTTCATGCCTTGTTGCGGCATGCTGCAGGCGTGCTACGTCGCGATGTGGCTCTATATGGATGGTCATCGCAATCGGATAAAGCACGAGCGCTGACGAAGAGTCAGTTTCGGTGGTTCGACTACCTGGAACCGATAGCCTTCCTTGGCGAACCTGACGTTCCAACGGACGTTGATCGTTCCCCCTGGCTTGAACAAGCCAATACAGCCTTGGAGAAATGGGGTG
>JAGQOW010000262.1 GCA_020427155.1 Planctomycetales bacterium
GACTGTTCTACTTCCCGATGTATGAGCTCAGCTGTCAATTCTCGCGGGTCGAGGCAGCTTTCTCGGCAAAAAGTAAACGCCTAGACGGAGGCGACGGCTTTTGGCATCTCTTCTTTTGCGTGAAGCTGACTTCGGGGCGGTACGCAATGATTCAGTGTAAAGAAGCAAACCCAAGCAGCGTTTCGATTGAGCTTGAAGTCGATGAAAGTGAAGAAGAGTGGCCTCTAGGCTACGTCTACGTTAGTGACCTCAAAGAGATTCTCTCTGTCATTGATACTGAGTGCGTCTATCCGCTGTTAAAGTGCCAGTATGAATGGCGCGAGTGAGAGCTAACTACGCATTAGAGCGGACCGATGGGACGTGCTTCGATGTTTCCTGATACCTTTCCGGCCATCGGCCGCTCAATGCGGCGTTAGACGCAGCCAATGACGCCTCGGGTTCCCATGACGATTGGTTCCAAGATTCTTCTCTCCCTCAATCTCTTTGTGTATGGCGGCTATCTCCTCAGCTATGCATATTCGTCACTCTTCCCCCGAATCGAGATCCTGTCTGGACAGCCCTACGTTTGGCCACTTCAATATCGCGTCTCCTTCGCTGCGCAAGCGTTGCTCGCTGCGCTGGTTGTGCTGGGGTGCATCTATTACATGGTTTCGAAGCGTCGAGCGGGGCCCCAGATGGTAGCTTTTGCCGTGGCGATTCACGCCGGGATGGCGATCGATGCGGTGATCACAAGTTATCCACTCATGCTTGAGAACGGCTACACGTTTCGTGATGCGCCTGCTGAGATTGTTCTGCCTTCTCTGATATTCGCTCTCGCAATCGCGAACTGGCGCTGGTGCTTTCGAGCCTGCGTCTAACTACGCATTAGAGCGGACCGATGGGACGTGCCTTGGTGTTTCCTGAGATGATGTCGGCCATCGGCCGCTCAATGCGGCGTTAGGCACCCGAGCATGACCTTCGTGCAGCGCGTAGCGCTCCGCGTATGCGTTGCAGCAGGCCTGCTCGTAGCGGCCGCCGTACTCGCGTACTCCTTCGTGTGGACGCAAGCCGGTCTTGAACGTTGGTGCCAATCTGCCTCTCGTGAGTACCTTCTCAGTCGAAATGAGACTCCTGGCGGATGGGTCCCGTTCATGAGCAGCGCTCTAGGAGACGAGCCGCTGGCTGTCTACGGAAGTTGGAAGGTTGGGGCCAAGGTCTACACCGTTCGATGCTCCGCACCATTCTTTTCACGCTCTTCAGACGCGAAATTCCATGTTGCCGAGCAATAGCCGATCCGTCGCAGGGGTCCCTAACTACGCATTAGAGCGGACCGATGGGACAGGCTTTGATGTTTCCTGAGATGATATCGGCCATCGGCCGCTCAATGCGGCGTTAGATATCGCGGCTTTGCGTTTCGGGTATCCTAGGCCGGTCTAGAGGAATACACCCATGCAGAGAACCTACACTGCCGTGGTAAAGCGTGAGACCGACGCCTGGATTGGCTGGATCGAAGAGGTTCCGGGCGTCAATTGCCAAGAGCCCACCCGTGAGGAGCTGATCGAAACCCTCAAGGTCACTCTTGCCGAGGCACTCGAGTTCAACCGCGAGGAAGCGCTCGGCGCCGCCGGAAACGAGTACGAAGAGCTGCCCATCGCTGTATGAAGCGTCGCGATCTGTTGGCGCATCTCACCGCCAACGGCTGCTCGCTTCTTCGAGAGGGCGGGCGGCACTCTTGGTGGCATAACCCTGATCTCAACAAGCGTAGTTCCGTTCCTCGGCACAACGAGATCGACAACAATCTTGCCCGCAAGATCTGCAAGGATCTGGGCATTCCAGCGCCCGCGCGATTCTAACTACGCATTAGAGCGGACCGATGGGACGTGCCTTGATGTTTCCTGAGATGATGTCGGCCATCGGCCGCTCAATGCGGCGTTAGGCGAAGAGTCGTGCCGCTCGTTCTACTCGCTGTCTTTTATGTCGTGGCGTTCTGGCTGCTGCGAACGCTTGCCCCGCTTGCCGAAAGCCAACCGGGCGGCCTTCTGGTACTTGCGCAGGTTCTTGGTGGAGTCGCAGCTCTGTTTGGTCCCTTGGCCATTACTGCAACAATTGACTCCTGGCTGGACCGAAGGGCCGTGATGAAGGTCGCGTTGGCTAGGTGTGCAACTCTACGTGAAGAGTTTGTTCGGTTAGAGCTACACAAGAACCACTACTCGCTCATCTCTCTTCGCGATGGCGTCAAGCAGCGGCACAAGTTCAGAGTTCGGTTCGTTCTAGGAACCTGGTCCATCAGAGAAGTGGAATGGCTGTAGGGGAACGCTCTAGCTACTGGTCGTCTTCGCCTAACTACGCATTAGAGCGGACCGATGGGACAGGCTTCGATGTTTCCTGAGATGATGTCGGCCATCGGCCGCTCAATGCGGCGTTGGGCGGCCTAGATAGCTCATGGCAAAACCGAGCGTCTATCAGAAGTTCCTCCGCGCCTTCTGGGCTCGGATGAGATCCGACTACCCTTTCGTGGTTCAGCCGAAGGAAGCTATCTGCGTCGCGATACCAAAGAGCTCGAGCTACTACTTCGGGCGTTGTCCTATGAATGGCATGCACATATTGGTGCACATCTGGCACAACCCGAAGCCATGGAACGCTGGCAAGTTCACGATAGACGTGAACATCTCCGCAGAGTACGGCCCAGCCAAGGGTTTTGACGGCTCGGGTTCGTACCACGACGGAGAGGAGGGTTTATACCGGTTGGGGACACAATGCCTCGGCGGAGATCGCTGGTGGTGCCTACGAGATCGAGACCGATCGCTTGACGAGTGCTTCTCAGACGGCGTCGATAACTTCGATCCAGCGCAAGAGGATGCCCGCTATTTCAAGGGCAACTGGCGAGCCTCAGATTACGCAGACGAAGACCGGGTGATCGAAGAGGCTGTCGCAGATGTTCTGCAGGTCCTAGAGACGCACGTCATCTTCCAGTTCGGCTGGGGCCGCCCAACTACGCGTTAGAGCGGACCGATGGGACGTGATTTGGTGTTTCCTGAGATGATGTCGGCCATCGGCCGCTCAATGCGGCGTTGAGCTGATTTGGAGACGTTGTGATCAATTCAAACGATGAGTTGCACGACCTGCTGGCCGGGACGTCTTTGTCAGGTAATAGGGTCACAACGGTTCCCGCCGGGAGCAACAAGGCGACCGCATTCGTTATTGAGGTAACGGGTGACGCGGAGACCGCCTGGAAGGAACTGCGAGAGCGGCTCGAAAGAAGTGGTCGCTGGCCCGTATTGACCCTTCTTCAATCATTCGATTGCAGCTCCTGGGATGCGCAAGTCCGATCAACGGACGTCTTCTCAAGATTCTACTTTGAGGAGGAACGAAGAGAAGGTAGAGAAAATGATTCGCCTGAGGC
>JAGQOW010000263.1 GCA_020427155.1 Planctomycetales bacterium
CGACACGCAGCCTAGTGCGGCCATTTAATAAGGCAAACATCTGATCGTAGACTTCTAGTAGGTCATTGCCAATAATACCGCATGGATGTTCTCACTGGGAGAACGGCGTGACCCCGGAATTACAGCGACATTGCCACATGGTGTGCCACAAGTGTGCCACAGAGGTAATGCGGCCCATTTTCGGGCCATTGCGACAATCGACGTAAGTCCTTGTCAGATAAGAGTACCGGAGGTGGGACTCGAACCCACACGCCCTTGCGGGCACTGGATTTTGAATCCAGCGCGTCTGCCAATTCCGCCACTCCGGCAACGGACAGTCCGTAGTCTACGGCGTTTACGGCTGTAGTCAATGTCCCAAGGACGAGTCTCTCGTCTCTTTTCGCTGGCCGTCCAGATTGAATCAGCTGTCGCAGTTGCAGTCGCTGCCACAACTTGGGCAGCTTCGTCCGCAGCAACTGCCCTTCTGAGACGAGCTGCGAATGCACTTGGCCTCCCACTCGTAGCCGCACTCCTGGCATTTGTATTCGTGCTTCTCAAGCACGTTTACACACCGCACTCGGCCGCAGGGCAGCGCGCAACATTCGGCACAATCACAACCGTCTGCACAGCCAGGATTCTTGTGGTCGCAACGCTCCCAGGGCCACCGAAAGCCGGGAATACAGACAAGCTTGGGTTCTACTTTCCAGCAGTGCTTCTTCACTTCTTTCTCGACTCGCTTAGGGCAACAAACTGCTTCGCAGCATTCGCTGCAACATCTGCCGCCGCAGTTTTTGCCGCAGCGGCAGTCGTCGCAACCTACCTGGATAACTCCAAGGTCGG
Organism: Planctomycetales bacterium; assembly: GCA_020427155.1. Taxonomy (GTDB): domain Bacteria; phylum Planctomycetota; class Planctomycetia; order Pirellulales; family Lacipirellulaceae; genus Bythopirellula. Next base: position 820 of record JAGQOW010000263.1, read on the forward strand.
GGCCTGCTGGAGCAAAGGAAGGCGTCAGTGCCTCGGGCTGCGGCTGCTTGGCAGAGACGACCAGGCAAAAAATCGAAGTGAGCAAGAAAAAGGCACCAAGCAATGGAGCCGACAGATTCATGGTTTGGCAGTTGGCTTTCATCGAGTATCAATCCTTCCTTCGAAGGTGAGAAACAGGGGCAGTGGTTATGGGATAATCAGACGAGTACTTAGATGTTAGAAGTCGACCATAAAACGCGTGCCGAGGATGGCGTAATGGCCCGAGAGGGCACCGAGCGAGTTTGGCGGATCGGCATCGTCAAACCCTTCGTGATCGTCGATTTCACCGTAGATGGCATTGAATTGCATGCGGGCGTAGGGGTTCCAGTGCCAGTTTAGCCCCAGTGTGTGACTTTGCCCCACACCGCCGAGGATGTCTTCGTCGTTGAAGTCGGCATACGACCAGCGGTAGGCGACTTGCCAGGCTCCCCAGCCCCCTCGGACTCCGTCGCTACACGTATCAACCAGAAAAAAGTTCTCGATTGGCTTCACGCGGCCGAGTGTTCCCGAGTCGCGTTCCCAGGGAATATGTTCGCCAGTAAGAAAGTAAGAGACATAAGCATAGCTGCCATGAAGATGGATGTCTGTACCGCCGTTACGCTGCAGCCAGAGACTCTGGTACTCTCCGACCAACTGGAGAGGACCAAAGTTCCACACGTTTTCTAGGCCGAGCAAGGTATAGTCGTCGGCGCCAGCGATGGTGCCCGTATCGAGCCAGCGGTTTGTCGAGCGAGCTTCAGGCCGATGTCGAAAACGGGCTTCGTTGGTAGCGCGGCCAGCGATTCCACTGCCGTCGGGATCGGCCCAGGACCCCGCGACGGCCCAGTGGCCGTAGCCTCTGCCTGACGACGCTTCGTCATACCAGAAGGTGTTGGCCAAACGACTTGCCAACTCCATTTGGTAATGGTCACTGACGTAATTCCCTTCGTCCTGAATCAATCGTTGGTTGAAGACGCCGTAGCGCCAGTTCCATGCCTCGTCTTCTGAGACGCCGTAGGATTGAATTCCAAATCGACGGGAGTCCTGATTGAAAGATTCAATCACGAAAGGCCGTTCCAAGAAGACGTTGTAACGGCTGCTATTGAGATGGTCCAACCCGTAGGGCCGTTTCTGATTGCCTACTAGCAGTGTTTGCAGAATTGGAAGTTCTTCCCAGCCGAGATAAGCATCACGAAACTCGGTTTTGTTACCGCCGGCGAATTCCATTTCTATCTTGTAAACCATGGTCTTCCAGAGATCCCCTTTCACTCCAAACCGAAGCCGGCGAAAGCCGATGCGGTCTTGCGGACTGATGCTCGGATCATGGTTTTCAAAAACGTTGATCGCAGGCGACGATTCAGGAAAGGCCCAATGGTCGACATGAATTCGCCCGTTGACCTGCATTGTTTCTTCGCCATGTCCGATCCCGGCGAGGTCTTTCAACTTCTTCTTCAAGTCTGCATTTTCGTCTCCGAGCTTTTCATAGTTTTTCGCCAGGTCAGAATAGTTTTCTTCAAGTTTGTCCAGGCGATCTCCGTACGAAGGGTCTTCTTTCGCTTTGTCTTCGTTGCCGTCGTCTTCAGATCCTTCGTCGCCGAGAAAGGCATCGTAGAACGCCACCTGTCGAAACGGCTCGAAGGACAATAGCTCCTGGGCATCGTCCTGATTGGCCCCGGCTACGATATCCCCCGAGGCGAACACGAAGAGTAGGAAAGTGCTTACTGAAACGCAGCGAAGTGCTGATCGGAAACGAGCAGTTGCTAGCATGGTTAAACGATCTCGCCAGGTGGTTGCAGGTTGAAGGAAGTCCCAGAGGAGAGTCATGGAGTACTTTGGGGCTGTTTGCGATGAACGATGGAGTGGGGTTCTTCCGATTGTGAGGAACTCTCTCGTCGAACGCCTTATGACGCATGTAACGCCTGGAGGCATCCCACTGAGAATATCGGCCGCGTTTCTAGGTACATTGTGCGGATTGATCTGGAAATACAGGTCGATTCGAAGAATTTTTGATGAAGACCCCGCATAACCGTTACAGTTTTACAGGGAGTCGGGCAGCCTGTTCTGCGGGCTATCCCAGGGGCGTGCGAATGACCAGTTGCCGCAGTTCGGTCATGTCTTCCAGGGCGAAGCGAATGCCCTCGCGCCCCAGCCCGCTATCTTTCACCCCGCCATAAGGCATGTTGTCGACTCGCCAGGAGGGGACGTCGCCGATGATGACGCCGCCGACTTCCAACACGTCCCAGGCACGTTGGATTTTGTAGATATCGCGAGTGAAAACACCAGCCTGCAGGCCGAAAACGCTGTCATTGACTTCGGCCAGCGCCTCGTCGAAATCGCGAAAGCGGCTGAGAACGGCCACTGGCCCAAACGCTTCATTCGTGCAGAGTGTTTGGTCTCTGGGAACATCTTCGAGAAGCGTAGCTTCGAGCATCGCTCCTTCGCGTTTACCGCCACAAAGCATTTTGCCGCCCGCTGCGATTGCGGCGTTGATCCACGCTTCGAGACGTTCGGCTTCGCTCACATCGAT
>JAGQOW010000264.1 GCA_020427155.1 Planctomycetales bacterium
CGGTATTGTCGTCGACGATCAGAGCCCTTTTGACGGTGGTTTCCATGCTGCTGCTTTCAGGTACTCCAATGATGCGAGCTGGCCGAATCAAAGTTCGTCGTAGTTGACCGTAGCATCGCTCGTGGTAGCTCCGCCGTAATTGCAGATGAAGGTTCCGTCGTCGGTATTGAACTTCCATCCTGCGGAAGAAGGTGCGTCGGCGACCGTAGCTCCTGCCCCCGTCGGCACGACGTCATGATTCTTGTTAGCTGCCAGGCCTACCGGGCAGACCGGGAACGGGCCTCGAATGTAGGCTGCCAGGGACGTGCGGAAATCAGCTCCGGTGCCAGTACAGCCCGGCAGAGCGCCGCCGTTGTCGGCAGCGAAGAGCTCGATGACATCGCGGACGATTGACAAAGTCTGTTTGAGGCCGTTGTCGGTCGCATCGCTCGAGACGCTGAGCAGCTTGGGGGCTGCGACGCCGGCCAAAATCCCTAGGATCATAATGACGACCACTAGCTCGATTAAGGTAAAACCATTGCGTCGATTGTTCATTTTCCGCTTTCCTCAAAAAACACATTCCGATGAAAACTGCCCAGCTCAACCGGCTGAACGCCAGTCGTTTTTTCTTCTACTGCTGTGCAACCCTAGCTTTTGATTTCTGCATTGCGGAATTTGCCAAGGGAAAAACGGGAGACTCGGCGGAGAAGGCCGCTAGTGGTTGGCAATCATTCCTGGTGTGTCGATTGTGCCGGTAATGCTGCTGCCAGAAACAGCGCTGGCGCGGCAGACTGGTCGCCAGCTGCCGGGTCGCTATTCTTTTGCAGCTGCTAGTTCAAGTGGGTGAGCTATTCTTTTCAGGAGAGTCCTGGCGGCGAGTCTGCGCAGAGACTCTTTACAGAGGCAAAGACGGGACCTTCGAAACTGAAACCTCAGCACCTCGGGAAGCAAGAGCAATGTCAGTCGGCAAAGTCGCCCTAGTAGATAGCGAATACGACGAGCACGATGAGACCGTCACAATGCTCGAGGAAGCCTACGGTACGTGCTTCGGTGTGTGGACCTCGTCGGGCGGCGACGAGTGGCTGGCAGCTGAGCGGGGCGAAGGGGGAGAGTTTTCCAGCGATCATTGCCTGGAACAGTTACAGGCGTTACTGGCAGAAGCCTACGATCTTAAAGAGCCGCGGGCGTTGGAGCTACCGCGAGGAGAGCAGTTGCTGGCAGTTCCACTGAGCGATTCGAATAGTGAAGTTCGCAAGTGCGCAGTGTCGGTAGTCGAGGCGAACTCGGCAGAACTGCTGCTGCAGTTGGCAAAATCGAAACTCAGAGAGCTGGAGCAAGAAGACGACATCAAGCTGCTGAAGCAAGAAAACGAGTTCTTTCTGAAGCAGGTTTGTGATGACTTCGAAGAACTTACATTCTTGCGCTCGATGGCAGAGCAATTGACCCTCGAGGATGATGCGAACGACGTTGCGGGTTTGATCGAGTATCTCATGCCGCAGCTGGGCGAAACGGCCTCGGTGGAAGAATTGTATTTTCTGGACGGCGGGATGGAAGACGCGCCGCGGGTCAAGCAGCGGTGGTTGTCCAATCCCGATTTCGCCAACCGCTTCGAGCCACGCGATCTCGAGCAACTGGTGGTTCAATACAGTCACAAGGCGCTGGAACGGCCCGTCGTGCTGAACGGGCTGATCGAGAGCGACCTTCATCCCGAATTGCCTGCGCTGAACGAGTTTGTCCTGGTGGCGGTGTCGACGGCCATTGGGCCGATCGGTTGGTTCTTGGGAGTCAACAAGGTTCAGCAAGCGTGTGCGGCAGGCGACGAACCGTACTGGCAGCAAAGCCTGGTGGAGTTTGGCACCTCGGAGGCTTCGCTGATCCACACGGCCGCGGCGATGCTGGCGTCTCATACGCACAATATTTCATTCTTGGCAGAACGAGAACGCATGCTGGTGAGCGTGGTGCGCACATTGGTCTCTGCGGTCGAATCGAAAGACGCGTACACCTGCGGCCATAGCGAGCGCGTGGCGCTTTACGGCAAGTGTTTGGCCGCAGCGGCCGGATATGGGGCAGAAGCCAGTGAACGGCTTTACTTGACAGGGCTATTGCACGACATCGGGAAGATTGGCGTGAGCGATGCGGTGCTGAAGAAAGAAGGATCGCTGACGGATGAGGAGTTTGCCGAGATCCAGAGGCATCCGGACATCGGCTGGGCCATCCTGCGCGAGTTAACGCATTTGAATTACGTGCTGCCCGGCGTGTTGCACCATCACGAGCGGGTCGACGGCAAAGGTTATCCTGACCAGCTAGCTGGCGGAGCGATTCCTCGCGACGGGCAGCTGTTGGCGGTGGTCGATGCGTTTGACGCGATGACCAGCGACCGGCCGTATCGCAAGGGGATGTCGGTGGAGAGAGCGGTAGAGATATTCAAGCAGGGTGCCGGAACCCAATGGAACACTGAGTTGGTCGACTTGTTCCTGGAGATCTTGCCCGAGATCGTGGCGATCAAGGAAGGCTATCAGCGACCGCCGCTGCCGCAGAGAGTGAAATGTCAAGGAGGTTGCCAGATCGAGCAGAGCGGCCACCAACCTGCGAATTGCCAGTTGGCATGTACCGTGAGCTAACGCTGCCAGCTGCCGTGTAGTGAATAGAAGTAAAACCAGGTTCCACTTTTTTCCTCGTAATGATTGAGTATCGATTATGGACAACGTCGTCGAGTTAACAGCAATCTTCCGGCTACCGCTGTTGTGGTCGGCGTTATTCCTTTGTGTAGGAGGCGTCTTGCTGGGCCTGGGGAGCCCCCGGTTTCTCCAAGGGCTGAATGCGGCGTTTACGCGGCCGGCGAACCCGAACGAGAAGGTCGGCATGCTCGATCGCAAAGTCGATGCCGATCGCGTGTTGTTGAAGTACGCGCGGGTGCTGGGCTACTGCGCGCTGGTGACTGCAGGCGTGCTGTTGTACGAGCTCCTCTAAAGGTGTGGCAGATGCCGGGCGAATTGGCGAGGCGTAATCATGCGAACCGATCGAATCGGCTATACGATGATCGAAACGGTGATCGTGATGCTCGTGATGGGCATCCTGGCCGCTGTGATTGCGCCGAAGTATCGGGCCACGGCGGCGCGGTATCGCGTCGAGGCGGCGGCCCGGCGGTTGGTTGCCGATCTTAGCTACGTGCGGACCCGTGCGATGATGAAGGGGCCGGTGGCGGAAGAGTGTGTGGTTTTTTACGCGGCGACCGAAGAGTATGAAATAAGCAATGCTGCCGACCTGGATCACCCCGACCTGCAGTACAGGGTCGATTTCCGCAAGACGCCCTACGCGGTCGATATTCAGAGTTCGCTTTTCCAAGGCGCACGAGGTGCAATTAGTA
>JAGQOW010000265.1 GCA_020427155.1 Planctomycetales bacterium
TGGCAGCGGCGAAATCGCATTCGTTGGTGGCACCGGGAAGTTCGCAGGCATTGAGTGCGCGGGTAAGTTCGAGACCGTGGCGCGCAGCCAAGATCGTTCGATGGCGATTGGCAAGAAGAACGGATCCTGCAAACGCCCATAAGGTGTTGTTACGGCTGACGGCATCTAGAAGGAGCAGTTTGCTAACGCGTGTTCCCGTTAGCGCACTCCGAGTGCGGGCCGTTCTTCCGAACGGCTCGCGTACGCATTTGCCATAGTTGCTCTTCCTAGGGCGTGAGAGACCGTAGGGTTCCAATTCCACTCGGCGACTCTTTAGGTTCATCGCCTGAAAGCTGCCGTTCGAGGTTCGCTCCCCGTAAGCTGACGCTGGCCGGTGAGTGGATTCGACCCGAAGGCGACATCCAGCTTTCCCCGAAGCTGCCGTTCGGGCATGCTTGGTGTCGCCGAGGTTCGATGCCACGAAGCTGCCGTTGGTGAACCAGCGCCTTCGGCCATCAGCCGCCGGTCATGGTTACACTTCGATTTCAGGAGACGGGACCGGCTCCGATCCGCTTGAGCGGCCGGTTCACGGCGCAGAACTTGAGGAACGGCCTGGGTCAATCCGGCCAGAGGCCGCTAGTCCCGACCTTGTCCGCACAGCGGACGTTGGCTCTGGGAAATGTGCCGCCCCATCCGAATGGAGTAAGATTTCCCGTATTGGGTCTGGCTGCAGCGTGTCCCGCCCCCTTCTCCTCCGCTGCACACTGGGTAAAGGGTTGTCATCCCGATGAGCACAACACCCTCGTTCGGTCGTCAGGGCCACCCTCGCAAGATTCAGTTTTCTGACTTCTTTCTCGTCAGTCCGATGATCGACTTCGAACTCAGCGGCCTTTCGATGTCCGCGACGATGGGCGACGAATACCGGGAGGTGTTGGCCCTTTTCCGGGATCTCGGGAGGAGGCGCCCGATCAGCATCAAACGCGCGCAGGCGGTGTTGCCAGGTTTTCTTGCGGATACTGGATTCCCATGGGCTACCGAATTCGAGCGTGCGTTAGGTGGTGAGGTAACCGCATGTAGCGATTTCGGTCACTGGCAGATCTACTTCTACGCCCAGGCCTACGCCAAGGATGGCCAGTGGCCACCCAAGTTGTCAGTGCTCGGTCAGCACTTAATCGAACTCGAACTGGCCCTCAAAGCACCTACTGAGGCGTGGGCAGAAGGTGACGTTCCTCGGTGCGTGGATTTGCTCGAGGCGTCGCCAATGCTTAAGAATTATTTGTGGCCGGCCCTCATCGCAAACCTGCGAAGGGCTTCGACCGTAGGTGAGGTGACCACGGCGCGTGGCCTGGTTATGTGTGAGATCTGGCTCTCCCTTCTGGCGTGCGAAGATGCTCGGATCCAAGGCGAGGGGAGAGCCGAAGCTTCTACTTTCGACGATCTCTTTCCGAACTTTGCTCAGGAGCCAGTCAAGTCGCCGAATGCCTTGTTCTTCGAATGGCTGGAGCGCTACAGCAACACTCAGGGGAATCTCGCGTGGAAGATTCCCCAGCTTTCCAAGCCGGCAACCAGCAAGGACGTGGATCTGGCGTCGCTAAGCCGGCAGCTCCGACGCTGGAAGAGTGGCGATGGGTTTCCGTCGAACGACGCGCTCGACGGGCTCTTCAGAAACCTCTATGGGGACAAGGCCGACAAGCCGAATCACCCAGGGCACGAAAAATGGCTACTCAGCCAAATGAAGGCGGCGGCGACGAAGCGAATTGCCTTCCTGGCGTCGATCCTGGTCCGGCTGAATAGGCTCAACGAGCCGGCCGCCCCGTTCGGCTACCCGTCCATACAGGATTGGAGGGAGAGCCGCTATCGGCATTGGTACCGACATTGGCTCCCCATCCAGGCCGAACAGTTCAAGGTGGTCTAGCTATTCGGCCGCGGGCGGATCGCCCGATTACTTGCTCTTGGGTGGATTGTTGCCTCGTCCGCCGCCGGAAGGATTCCCGGTTTTGCTGGGGCCGTTCTCGGGGGTGTTGGAGGCGGAAGTGAGGTTGGCATCGTGGTGCATGGTGTATCTCGAGGTTAATGGCGATAGCGCCGAGGCCAGTATCAACGCGCACCACGAGGCAAGTGGAGGACAGGGTTTGTCCGTAGCGGGATTCCAGGGCCCCCTCTACCAGTACACACCGAGTTGCGTCGCCGAAAACTGCCGCCGATTGTTCCGCGCGGCATCGCAACGGCAGCTTCGAAGTGACCGGGCGGAACTGGTGATGCCGGCCATGACCGGCCGGCGGGGAGTCGGAGAGAGCTGTCACCGGAGCGGCTGCACCACTTCGGAAGCAATCGTACGGCCTACGGATGCGACTCGGCCGAAGCGGTAAGCCGCATGAGCACGACTGTCCGACCGAACAGATATAGGGAAGCGGCCTTTCCTTCAAGCCGCGTAATGCAACCTTTCTTGACTTGATTATCTTGGTCCGTATGGCCGTCTACGTCTCTGGCTAATCAATATCGAGATATGACCGTGTACGAAACGTCATGGTCCGAAGTTGCGACTGCCTCGGTTGCATGTTCGGCAACTAGAAAATCTGTGTTGTAATAGTCATATGGTGCGAGAATTGAAGTATCATTCTATCCGCGACTCCTTGCTTGATCGCTCATGATGAGATATGAGATCCCTATTCCATAATCCAGTCAATGCCCACAAGCTGCAAAACGCAGAGGTCCGAAAGAAGTGGGACACGAAGAAGTCTATATGCAGGTTCACTTTTGCCACGACCGCCACTATCCTGATTCTTATTGGGCTTGAATTTGCTTCTCCCAATTACAGCATATCAACAACAATAGTTGAGCATGCGATATCGAAATCCGACACTTTGAAGGCGATCATAGACAACAATTGGTTGCAGAAATTGTTCGTTCGCGGTTTCGATCAAACTCGCAGCATTCCAATTTATTCCGGCTCAAGCTTGAAGTTCGCGGGATTCTTCCTGATCTTTTTTGTTATTGCAATTCACTTTCTGAGCAACGACCCACTTAGCAACAGCGAGCTCTTGAAGAATCTGGCAAAGAGGTCAAATGAGCGACCGCCAGGGCTAATGTTTCGTTGGATGCGAGAAATTGCGTTCTATGCAAAGCACTTGCCATCCAACCGTCTGCCCGAAAGATGTGCGTCCTGTCGAACAACCGGCTGTGGAAATCGGCTTGGGTTTACAGAAGATCGCAAAACGTATCACTGGAATTCAATTTTTGCGCAGATTTCCCCAACAGCTGCGAATAGCCTGCTTCACGCGACACACAAATGCAGGTTCATTCTCTTTGTCCGCTACAGCGCTTTTCTTGCCGCGGCAGTCCTCGTTCCGGCAT
>JAGQOW010000266.1 GCA_020427155.1 Planctomycetales bacterium
GTTCCGGTCCAGGGTTTCGCCGCCCTGTTCTCGTTGTGCAATCCAACCCTTTCAACGAAAGCCGCATTTCCACGGTAGTCGTTGCCGTGGTTACGTCGAATCTTGGGCTCGCTGACGCGCCTGGAAACGTGAGGCTCTCCAAGTCTGAGGCGGGGCTTCAGAAGCCCTCGGTCGTGAATGTCTCCCAGCTCATCACCCTCGACCGTTCGTTGCTTACCTCGAAGGTGAGGGCACTTTCACCTTCAACAATGCATCAGGTTGATGAAGGGCTGCGTCTCGTCTTGGGCACGTGACGCCCAACTACGCATTAGAGCGGACCGATGGGACGTGCTTCGATGTTTCCTGAGATGATGTCGGCCATCGGCCGCTCAATGCGGCGTTAGGCAACAGGGATAAACGTGTCGCTTGTCGAATGGTTCAAATCACTTCGTGGCAAGGACTGGGGTGAAGAGACCTATGGATCCCTAGTGAGAATCGAACGTGGAGACGTCGAGAAGCTCCTGGAAGACATTGCGTCTTCATACCGCGAAACCAACTACGAACGACTCGCAGAAACACTTGGGCCAGATGCGGAGCTAGTTTTTCGGTCCCAGTTGGGCGAATCCTTTCGGGAAGAGAAGCGGGGCGCGGTGGGTTACCTACAAGAGACCTGCTTCTGGTTTAGCGACGGTTTCACTTACCCAACATATCGCATGACGCTCGTCGATGTTCTGGAGTCTTCCGAGACACGGTGGGTGGTCAGATGCCTAGCTGAGTTTCATCAGCGCAAGCCCGGCTACAGCGAGGTGCGCGGCAGAAACGATGAAATCCTCACAATCGGAATTCATTGCGGTAGAGCGGTCGTTCTCAGGGCCGAGGTTTCGGCTGCGTGATTGTCATGCTGTTGCCTAACTACGCATTAGAGCGGACCGATGGGACAAGCTTTGATGTTTCCTGAGATGATGTCGGCCATCGGCCGCTCAATGCGGCGTTAGCCAGCCTTCCAGATGACAAGGTTTCGTCACGGTTTCGCCTACTTCGAGATCGCACTTGGGGCGCTTCTCATTCTTGCCTCGCCGTACTATTGGTACAGAAGCGCGTCCTGCCCAGAGCGCCACCCCGATTGCGGGAGCTGGGAAATGCTCCTGGCGTGGTCCGCACTTACTCTTGGTTTGTCCATTCTGGCGACCGGCCTGCTTACCCGAATCTCTTGGCTCTTTGGCGCAGTTGGGCTATCGGTGGTGGCATACGCAGCTGTTCTGGCAATGCACGTCGAGTAGGTGCGCAGCTGTTCTCCGCAGCTGGCTAACTACGCATTAGAGCGGACCGATGGGACGTGCTTCGGTGTTTCCTGAGATGATGTCGGCCATCGGCCGCTCAATGCGGCGTTAGACACCATGGCCAAAGTTATCGGAATCTGCCACTTCAATCTTCGCGCCCCCCGAGGTCTGTTGGAGCAGCTGTGTGACTTCTACACAGCTATTGTTGGCCTTTCGGTGGGCGCCAGACCTTCGTTCAATAGCTTTGGGTTCTGGCTGTATGCTGGCCCCAAAGACGTGCTTCATCTGACTGAAGCGACACCGCAAGAGAATGTTGGGGTGCACGTGAGTACAACGTTCAACCACGTGGCGTTCTCCTGCTGTGACCTTGCTTCCTACCGAGCGAGGTTAGATGCTGCCGGTATCGCCTACAAGTGCGACCTAGTCCCCGGTACAGGCCAAGTGCAATTGTTTCTGAACGATCCCGCCGGAAACGGAGTCGAGTTGAATTTCAGCGCTGGTGTCTAACTACGCATTAGAGCGGACCGATGGGACAGGCTTCGATGTTTTCTGAGACGATATCGGCCAACGGCCGCTCAATGCGGCGTTAGGTTAACCACGAATGATCAAGGCAATACTCGGCGCCGTTCGATTCGTAGTGTTACTACCCTCGGCGCTCAAGGAGGTTCGCTCCATATCCAGCGACGAGGAGTTCCAACGCGAACTCCAGGCTGAGATGGAGCTTTGGGAGAGAGATCACGCCGAGCGCGAAGTGGCATCGTGGTTTGGAAAGACGGGCCTTGCCGAGGAGGTTGAACGATCGGTGCCGCGCTACATTCGCAGAGAAATTAGGTGCGAACCTCTTCGAAGAGGGCGCGGTAAGAGCCGCTGACTTAAAGTTCCATGGCGTCTACCCCGAGGGTGACGCTCAGGTCTACTGTTGGAGCTTCATCCATCCGTTTGACGGAGAGCTGTCGTATGCCGTCGTGCACTCTGACAGCTCGGGTGACTCGGTATCCTATGGCGACGCAGAGGTTTTGCCGGCCAGTGCGGTAGGGTTAACCTAACTACGCATTAGAGCGGACCGATGGGACGCGCTTCGATGTTTCCTGAGGTGATGTCGGCCATCGGCCGCTCAATGCGGCGTTAGGCGTGCTTACATGCGAATGCTGTGGCCCTTAGCGCTTGTACTACTGAACTTGGCGGCGCCAGCGCTTGCTCAGGGGGTTCAGCCCTATCCGTCCGTTCCTCGCGTCACTCCGAACCCAAGTCTCCCCGGCCAATCTCTGAGCCTCGTCCTGACTTCCTCGTCTTGCGGTGTTTTCGAGCCAGATGTTGTCCCATCCATTACCGTTTCAGGTAGCGAAATCACAGCCGAACTGGTGGTGATTGAGCCTTGCGCACCTGGGCCAACGTCCTTCGAGCTTGAGTTTGCCTTGGGGCAGTTCCCAGCCGGAGACTACACGCTGACCTACCGCCCGGTTTCCTTCTCCAGCGGCCTTCCTCTTCCGGTCGAGTTCGCGACGTTCTCGGTAGCTCCGGCTCGTCCCGTGCCCGCAATCTCGCACGTTGGCCTCATAGCGGCACTTTCGTTGGTGCTTCTGACACTGGGCTGGGCACGCCTAACTACGCATTAGAGCGGACCGATGGGACAGGCTTCGATGTTTTCTGAGACGATATCGGCCATCGTCCGCTCAATGCGGCGTTAGGTAGCGATGGAGATGGAAGCGCGAGTCCGGATGCTCGGGCCTGAACGTGGCGGAAGATCCGAGCCATGCCTGTTCATCGGGTACCGGCCGCACCTTTCGGTGCAGGAAGGCGAAATGCTCGGTGTCGAGTTCACGTCTGTTCCGCCCAATCCCACGCCCGACGTCCAGCTCGATGTCCGCTTTCGGCTTCCATACGCTGTCGACTACAGTTCGCTTGCTCCAGGCGCCGAATTCAAGATCCTTGAGGGGGCTAGAGTCGTTGGCTTTGGCACGGTCGTCGCTACCTAACTACGCATTAGAGCGGACCGATGGGACGTGCTTTGGTGTTTCCTGAGATGATGTCGGCCATCGGCCGCTCAA
>JAGQOW010000267.1 GCA_020427155.1 Planctomycetales bacterium
CGACCGCGTGGCCCAAGCAGCAAGGGCATTTGCGCAGCGGCGCGACGGTTCGCAGCTCGCGGCTATCGAACCCCTGTTGCCGAGCGAAGCGAAGGGCGAGGCGTTTCAGCCCTAGCTGGCGTGCGCGGCCTGGGGTGCTGGGAGTGGGGACGCCAGGTATTTGCTGATACCTTGAATGCGTCATGGAGCGTTGGTCATCGAGACGTATGTTCTTGCGCCTGGCTAGTTTGCGCCAGGACGATGAAGCTGAGGCAGGTTTGTAGCTCGCAGATTCCAGCAGACGAGAGTCCTACTGTCGCGTGCATCTACCAAGCTGCTCGAACTGATTACCCATGGAAGCAGTTGCGGTTTTAAAGCGAGATTCTTCCAGGTCGTCCTAATCTGAACTCACTGGAAACAACCTCTTCATCGCCTTGTCTTGCACTGTCAGCTCCCACAACTCGGTATTGTCTTTCCGGACGACCAGCACTCCCTCACGCAACCACGCCACATGGGCATAAGGACCTACATCAACTTCTGTACGCGTGCTACCGATTGGATCGTAGACCATCACGCGGGCCATCTTCTTGGCGTCTTCATCTACCGCGTCCAGATAACAGATTCCTTCGTTGCTCCAGTCAAACGTAATGAAGTAATGGTGGCAATCAAACCACCTTGCGACACGTTGAGTTTCTAAGTCAAGCGAGTGAAATGCACCAGCGTATGCAAAACCAAGTTGTCTGCCATCAGGAGATGGGGTGAGGATGTTGGGATAGTTCTCGTTCATGTCCTTCCCTTTGAAGAGCATGGCCTTGGATTTGTCTTCAATTGCAATCTGCCATATTTCTAGACCATTGCGAATGCAGAACACACTCTTGCCATCCACTGCCCATCGCACATAAAATGAGTTGACACCCGAAGCCAAAACGGTTGTGTTCCCACTATCAATGTCAAGCACCCTCAGGTTTTTGTTGTTGTAGTTTTCGACAAAGGCTAGATGCTTAGATTCTGGCGAAAAGCTCAATGAACGAATGAACCAATCATTGGCAACAAAGACCGTATCAGACGAGTCGCTTGTTACGTCGTAAATCTGAAGTCGCTTTCGTTCATCGTTCTTATTTAGCTCACTATATGCGGAAACGTAAGCCAACAATGAATCATCTCTGGCCCAGGCAGGACTACCTGAAATATCTACGCCACCTAAGTCTAGGCATTTCTTGTGCTCTTTCACGTTCAAGAGTGTCAGGCGAACACTTTCAGGGTAGGTGTTGTGCCCCGTATGTGCTGCTATGGAGTCACGGACACCTGACCATTTATCTAGGATTTCTCCATGTACTCTGACGAACGCAACCTTATTGCCTGCATTCGACGGTGCAATTTCACAGACAAGAGTCACTTCTTTTGGAATGCGAGAAAGGTAATTGACAAACCAAGCAACGCTCCCAAGCAACAGCCCTAGCAGGGATATAGCTGCGAACAAGGTTCGCAATCTGAATCGTAGGCATAGTCTGGGCATAGCAACGCAGCTGAGAAAAACCAACGTATGGAGGATATCTCCATTCTATCTAACGCTTTTGCCTGGGCACATCCGCTCAGACACAACGACATTATCGACCTTTTCAGTCTACAGGCTGGCCTGGGTACTCCTCATGTACACATCAATTCACTGATTTGCCACCCATAGCTATCCACACTTGAAGCGAGCCTCTCGTGCTGGGAACTGCTTATTGCAAACTTGCCCAAGCGTGAAACTCCTGGCGTGTGCCACACTGGCTTGAGCAGCGGTGCGGTTCCTGGGCACGTGAACTAATCACAAGCGGCCAACTGAACGAGTCAGCAAGTTGACGAATTCGCACTGCCGGGCAAGCCGGACCGTGGCGCCCAGAACTGTCCCGAGAGGCCATTCGGCTTGTCTCTTATCCCGTTGTGGCGAGGCACCGACAATTGTCCGTAGCCAAGTCTATTGGTTGGCCAAGTTTCAGGCGGACAAGGGGCGTCGCCGTCCTAGCGTCAGGCAAATTGCTACGAGGGTGAGTGCCGCGCTGGCGGGTTCGGGGATTGCGGGCGCCGAGGCCAATAAGGGGGAGAGATCGCCTGTGTATTGTGATTGCCAGAGGAGCAAGTCGGCGCCGTCGCTTTTGCCGTCGCCGTTCGCGTCGGCCAGGGTATTGACGCCGAATGCGCCTTCCCAGATGACGAGGTCGCTGTTGTCTACGTCGCCGTCCAGATCGAAATCGGCCGAGTAGGGAGTCACCACCTCGAGCAGTACTCGGTTATTCAGCATGTCGTAATTGACGTTCCAGTCGAGGGCGCCGGTGAGTTGGGGTAAAACTTCGTTGGTGAAGGTTCCGCTCAACAGGCTCGCGCCCGAGAGGATTTCGAACGAATCGCCAGCGTGCGGAGCGAAGCCGCCGAGCAGCGTCACGTCGAGCGTACCAGCCAAGAGGACTTCGCCGCCGGTCAATTGCAAACGGTCGAACTGGGTCGGCCCTGTGTTTGCGATTTCGATTTCGAGCGTACCTGCGGGATCCTGTTCGTACCCTCCGTCGATGGTGAGCAGGCCGATTGTTTGTCCAGGGGAAACCGTGCCGGCGTTGCTCAAGTCGCCCTCGACGGTGCCGTCGCCGCGCAGCGTACCACCGTTCAAGCGCATGAAGCTGTTGGGTACGCTCACCGTAGCATTTCGCAGTTCGACCGTGCCTGCCGACCACACTCTTAACACGTCGCCGACGAGGACCTGGCCTCCGTTTTCGACGACAAGGTTGGCTGCAACCCCGCTGCTTTGGATTTCCTCTCCGCCGATAGAAGCGTTGCCAGAGATTTGCAGCAGGGAAGGCGCACCTGGCCCGCCCGTGCCCGAAACGAGCATGTCGCTAGGTTGGGCATCGGCATAATGGGCGATCCACAACCGACTTGCAGTTACCCGAGCCCCGCCGGTGATGTCGAAGTGGCCTTCGCCATGGTCGCCGACAATGATCAAGTCGCCAGCAGAAATCTCGGCATCGACGCCATCGACGGTCACCGTGCCGCTGGCATTTTGAGCGACTCCCAGATTGAAGACGACGCCGCCGGTTTGGTCGACGGACCCTTTGTCGCTGACGTCCAATCTTCCCGAGCCGACCCAGCCGATGTCCATGAAGGCGTGACTCGAAGTGAAACGAGACCCGGTGCCCATGACCGTCATTGCCGCGTCGCCGGTGGAGCCGATTTGCACCAGATCGGTAAACGAAGCCGTGGCGCCGCCGAGCAGTTCCAAGGTTGGCTCGTCACCAGGATTCGCCCCGCTGATCGTGTA
>JAGQOW010000025.1 GCA_020427155.1 Planctomycetales bacterium
GTAGCGTGATACTCACGGATGGCACGACTACCATCGCCGGCATATTGAGTGCCAACGGCGGCTCCGGCGGAATGGGTGGCTTCTCAGATGGTGGTTCCGGCGGCGGTGGCGCTGGCGGAAATGGCGGCAGTATCACGTTTTCTGGCGGCAATGCGATGCACTCCGGTTCGCTGATTGCCCAAGGTGGAATGGGTGGTCACTCGGGCTTCAGTGCTGCTGGAACTGGTAATCAAGGAGGAGGCGGGGGAAACGGAGGACAGTTACTGGTTTCTGGAGGCACACTGACTTCCTCCGGTATCGTTGATCTACGTGGTGGAAATGGTGGTGAAAGAAACGGCGACGGTGGCAATGGAGGAAACCTGTCGATCACCGCTGGCGAATTCGTCCTGCAATCCGGCAGCGTCGATCTCCGAGCAGGCGCAGGTAACATGTCAGGGGCTGACGGTACGGATGGCGCCCTTTCACTCGACGGTGGCACACTTGCAGTCGACGCCCTGGGGCCTCAAGCGCTCGAAAACCTGCTGGTAGGCGGCCAGTTCCTCTTCAATAGCGGAACACTTCGCATCACCGACGACAATGGTTTTGTCGTAGGAAGCAGTGGCCTCATTGGAGGTTTGTTAGGCACCTCGCTCAATTTGACATCGACATACACCATCGCAGTTGATGATCGACTGCTACTGCCAACAGGAACAAGCCTATCACTTGATGGGGCCTTACTCGCCACGGGCAAGACAGTTCTCGATTCGTTTGTCCCTGTTACCAGCGCGAACAATAGTCAAATCGTGGGACCGGTGTTGGCCTTGACCGGTTCGACGATAGACGTAGTATCCGGCACACTATCTTTGGGCGATGCTACGGATTTATCTGGTGTCAATTTGCAGGGCACACTGAACGTTGGGGGCAATAGCGCAACCCTTAACTCTGCCGGATACGCGCAATTGGGTGAGCTCACCACCCTTAATGGTGGAATGATTACAGCAGCAAATGGTATTGTCTTAGGATCCGGAGATGTGTTGACCGGCAATGGTTCGGTCAATGCACCGGTTGCTGCTGGAATCGGATCGACGATTCAGGCGACTAGTTTGCTTACGCTTGGCGATAGTTCGTCTGTGATCGGATTCGCTAGCGAAGGGGTCCTTCACGTTGGTTCGTCGCAAGTGACGATTCAGGATGCAAATCTGGCCGCCCTTGGCGCGTTGACCACACTCGGCACGCCTGGCTTCGGTGGTGTACTGAATGTTGCGAATGGGGCGATTCTCGATTTCGCCGATAATCTAACGGGCGAAGGGACGGTCGTCTCGCCCAACGATTCAACCAAACCGATCATCAACAACGGCTCGGTGGTGGGCACCGGACCTGGCCAGGAAATCATCTTCGATGGATATGTCAAAGGGTTCGGTACTTTCACCGACGTGGTGTTCAACGGCACCTACGCCCCCGGTCTCAGCCCCGCTGAGGTCAACATCGGTGGTGACATGACACTCGGCAGTTCTGCCACGCTTGAAATCGAGTTAGCCGGCACGTCGCCTGGCAGCGGGCACGACAAGATCAATGTGGCCGGCACCGCCAATCTCAACGGGGCACTGGATGTGCTGTTGATCGGCGGCTTTGAGAACTCCATCTCGGCCTCCGATCAGTTCACGGTCCTCGACGCCGGCGCGCTCACAGGAGTATTTACGAATGTCGCGCCGGGTGGAAGACTGTTAATCGAGGAGTTCAATGCCGACATACAGGTCGACTACGGCGCGACAAGCCCGTTCAACCCTAACCAGGTAGTGCTCTCCGATATCAACTTCATTCCGTTCGTAGCAACGTGGACCGGCGGCACCAGCAACTGGACTACGGCCACGAATTGGGACATCAACCAAGTGCCCAACAACGGCCCGCCGCTGTACGACGCGATTGTCCCCGCCGGTACTACGATCGTCGATGCGCCAATAGAAGTACGAGCCCTAACGGTGGGCACTGGCGGCGGCGTTCAGGTGGATAACGACCTGACGGTGACCGATACGACCCTGTTGGACGCGAGCGCTGTTGTAGTCTCAGCCGGTGCCACGCTGCAACTCGGCGGCAACGTGACCTTTATGGCCGGGGGAAGCACTTCTGGCCCAGGCACGATCTCGCCTGATGACGCCACCATCTTGTTTGATGGCGGCGCGCAAGCGGTCAGTGTCGGAAGATTCAACCTGGGTACCGCGGCCCACACGATCATCGGTCGCAATTCCCCTGTTACGTTCGTTGTGGGGCAGATCGATGATGACAATACTATCAAAGGAGTAATCACTCTCGAACGCGGCGGGACCCTCAACATCGGACAGACCGCCAATGCATTCTGGCAAACTTCGGCCGAGAGCACTTTGAACTTCGAAAACTCGACCCCCGAGACTAGCCAAAACCAGATTGCCGGGCCGCGAGTCATTGTTCAGGGTACTATGAATGTAAACGGCGGCTTGGTGCGCATGAGGGCTGACACAACTCTACGGTCTGACCCAAACTACTCTGGTCAGGGCGTTGCGCGAGCGACGGTGAACATGAATCCAGAGGGCATCCTCCGCTTCGACAACGATGCGGACATAGAAGACGCGCTCATTACCGGCGGTGGCACGGTTCGTGTCAGACAGGAAAGTGTTAAGGTGGCCACCTTTGGCGCGAACGTTGATATGGACATTGACCTCTTCGAAACTGAACTGGGGGGCACCGCTTTCGTAAATGGATCAAATATTCGCGTCGACACGGTCGCGTTAGACAGTGGCAGCCTCACGCTCGACGCAGCGGCCCAATTCGAGGTCAGCGACGTCGGTGCCACACCAGGTGTTGGTTTCTTTGTAGGGTCAGCGGCTGGCGCAGGAACAGTTACGATCGACGGCGGAGCGACTCTGAACTCAGTCAACGCAACGATTCTAAGTGGCGGCGAAGTGGCGGTTTCAAACGGCGTGTGGAACTCGACCAACGCAATCGCAATCACTGGTGGTCAACTCCGCGGAGCAGGAGCGGTCGTTGCCGACATCGACAATAGCGGCGGAACGGTAGCTCCGGGACTGTCTCCCGGCATCTTGAGCGAAACGGGCAACTACACCCAAGGCGCCGGTGGTACACTTGCGATCGAGTTGGGTGGTACGACACTTGGTGCGGAGTACGACCAACTGGCGATTACTGGTTCGGCCGTGCTAGACGGTGTGTTGGACGTCTCTCTAGTCGATTTGGGCGGAGGTGTATTCGAACCCATCGCTGGGGACACTTTCTCAATATTAACCGCAACTGGCGGTATCAGTGGCACCTTTACATCCGTGAATCTGCCGGCGCTTGCGGGTGACTTGCTTTGGTATGTCAACTATGGAGCTACGTCCGTTGAATTGGTTTCCACCTATGGAGCTGACTTTGATGAAAATGGCGATGTGGACACCGACGATCTAATTGCGTGGGAAGGAGGATTTGGTGGCCCAGCGATCCATATGTCTGGCGACTCCGACAACAGCACACTGGCCGACGGATTTGATTTTCTCACTTGGCAACGGCAATTCGGCAACGGTGTTGGAGCACCTCTTGCTACCGTCGACACAACTCCCGAACCATCATCCCTGGCATTGTTGCTATTGGGATTGGGCCTGACGGGGCTCTGCAAACAGCGGGATTAGTCGCACCTCGCGTGCGAAGTTTCGAAGACTGCGATGCTATCCTGCACACCCACACGGCATGTAAGTATCTCGACCTGGAGTTGAACCATCGCTCTCCTGGGTGTCATCCAGGCGTCGTAGCCGTTGGACCACGGCACGCAATTAATCTTCCCGGTAGACAGATTGGTTCGTCAGAATGAGTTATAATCGCAGCAGGATCGCTTCAACCGTCAGTCCGGGGCCAAAAGCCAACAGGACGCAGTGACCTCCGCGTACCTGCTGACGAATCTCATCAAGGATGAATAACACCGTGGGCGACGACATATTGCCACATCGCGAAAGCACATTGCGTGAAGGTCGGAGTAGTTCGTCCGATAGGCTTAAGGCGTCTTGACATGCATCGAGAATCCGCGGTCCACCGGGATGGATCGCCCAAGCATCGACTTCGCTTGTCGTTAAGCCGTTGCCGGCAAGCCAGTGAGCGATCCACGTGGAGAGCTCCTCGCGAATGACATCTGGAACCTGGTTAGAGAGGGTCATCTGAAAACCATGATCACCGATTCGCCAGGACATCAGGTCGTCCGAATTCGCGATTCGCCAAGAGGCCGTATCTACGACCGAAGCCCAGCCAGCATGCCCGTCTGACGAAGGCTTGCCGACAACTGCTGCGGCACCGTCGGCGAACAACGCGTTGGCCACCATCTGCTCTGCATGCCAACCGTATTGGTAGTGCAAACTACATAGTTCGACGGCACACACGAGCACGCAGCTCTTGGGATCGCTGGCCGTGATGGCATTTGCGACACGCAGTGCGTTGAGCGCTGCATGGCATCCCATAAACCCGACGTGGGTACGCTGTACACCTGGCGTGAGGGCCAACTGTTCGCACAGATGGAAATCCACACCCGGGGAAGAAAAGCCGGTACACGAGACGGTGATCAGATGATTCACTTCTTGGGGTGTCACTCCGGCTTCCGCCAACGCACGCCGCGAAGACTGCAACGCTAACAGCGGAGCCTTCGTCTCATAGATCTGCATGCGCTCTTGTGTCGAGGGGCCGCCAGAATCTGCGGTCCTCAGCGGATAAAAGAACGATTGTCGTGCCGGGGCTCCATTGGTGCTCGACTCCAGCAGCGTGCTGTAACGCGTGCTCACGCCGCTGCGTCGGTAGAGTTTCTTTACGAGGGCCGTTTTAGTGCCCTCGGCGCTGCAAAACGTGGCGGCCATTTCGGCGGCGTCTTGTTGTTCAATAGCGTGATCCGGCAACGCCGTCCCTAGGCCGTAGATTTGCAATTCCGTTAGCACAATGTCTCCAATCTCGGGGGGAGTCGATTCAGGTGGTTGATCAGTGGCGCAACGACCCAGGGCACAGTCGCCAGGGAACGCATCGCATAGCTCAGCAATCGTGGATGTCTAGTCAAGCGGGCCAACGAGCGACAAATCGACTGCCTGGAAGCGACCAAGTGGCCAACCGTCTGTTCCCATTGGTCGCTGTGATGTGGTCGCCAAGCGCGTTGCGCCTCTGCGACCAACGGCTCGGCAGCGATGGCCGAGGCAATCGCCCAGGCCATTCCTTCGCCCGTAATTGGCTCGAGATAACCTCCGGCGTCGCCTACTAGCAACAGTCTTTCGCAGGCCCGTTGACCGCCACGTCGAGTCAGCAGTGGAGTACTTTTGACGTGTGACGAAGTGAAGTTCTCAGGAACCGGTAACCGGCAAGCAGTGAGGATGTTGCTCATAGCCGCAACCGGTTGCCGACCCTTCAATGCGACAGGATCAATGGCGGACGCGATGTTGAGTCGGTTATCCGGCAGTCGCACAATGCCTACATAACCGGGAGTGTCCACTGCCATATGGATCCGGTCCGGTTCGAATTCTGCTGCATCGTCGAGCACGGTCCCCAAGCCGAGCCGCGAACCGACGCTCGGGGACGCGCGCATCCATGGCAATCGCACCAGCGCCCCGCCGCTCAAACCATCGCAGACAAGCACGACTTTGGCAGTGACGGTTTCAGTCTGCCCATCCTCACTATGGAGCAACACCCTACGAAGTCCCACGGCGAGATTCGGCTCGACGACGGCGTGTGTCCGTTGCCGAAACACTGCCCCCTGACCGATCGAGGCAGCTACAAGCTGCCTGTCAAACTCCGAGCGACAAACAACCCGGCCACCAGGAACTGGGAGCCTCAGCGTGCTGGTGCGCGTATAAAACTGCAGCGCATCGGTCCGACCGGCAGTGGACGGCTCCAGTAGACGGCTCAAGCCAACTCGATCCAAGAGTTCTACCGCGCGCGCCCCCAGACAGCCCCCGCAGACCTTGTCGCGGGGGAACTCTTTCCGCTCGACCAACAATACCTGCAGGCCACGTTTGGCAAGTTGATGCGCAGCGAGCGCT
The DNA here is from genome assembly GCA_020427155.1 of Planctomycetales bacterium. Lineage (GTDB taxonomy): Bacteria > Planctomycetota > Planctomycetia > Pirellulales > Lacipirellulaceae > Bythopirellula. Next base: position 6,009 of record JAGQOW010000025.1, read on the forward strand.
CCGGCAGGGCCGGCGCCAATGACCACCACATCCCACGACCGTTCGCTTGTCGCTAAGCTGAGAGACGAGTTGACGCGCATTGCTTCTCCCAGACGAGTAAGTAACGTTTCGGCCAGTGACGAACGATCTCGATCCCGTGCAAGCCCGCCGACTCAGCCAGGGCCCGCGCTTCTTCGTCCGTAAAAGCCGCTTGCACCGAGAGTGGCCCATCGACATGAACGATCGGCGAGCGCGTCAGTATCCTTGTGCCGCACCACGCCAGAAGGTAGCCCGCCATCGATCGCTCAAGATCGTCGATCAGCACCGCGTGTTCCGCGGCTGCAGCCATTTTGGCGAGCAACTCCTGAGCTTGATGCTCGGTCTGATGATGCAAGAACAGCGACGAGATCACGAAGTCGTACGAATTCAATGGCTCGTAGGAGAAAAAGTCGTGGCAGAAGAAGCGGACCCGGCTGCAATCTGCAGTTCGCGCTCGATCGGTGGCAAACTCGACCGCTTGTGGACTAATGTCGCAACCGTCGATGGAAAGGTCGAGGCCGGCGCGCTCGGCCGTTTGGCTTAGCCAAATAGCCGTATCTCCTGCCCCGCTGGCCACATCCAGCAACGTCATGTGCTGCAATCTCCGCTTTTGGGCGATGCGTTCAAGGGCATTCCAAATACATCGCTGCGTCGAGCCCCAACCATTTGTTCGAGCCAGTCCCCCGAGTGCTTGCCGATGTGCTGTACGGCCTAAACCAGGCTGGTCCATCAGCTCAGGCGTTTGCCGGCGGCGCTGAAGTCCTAACATCTTGTCATCCTTGAACTGTGAAAACGATAAACATAGTATTTGCGAAAGTTGAAGTGCTGCATTGGATGGGCATTGAGGGCGCCAAACGCGATGCCGGTCTATTCTCCTCGACTGGCCGCTTGCCGATAGACGGACAGATCGATGTCGTCAGCGACGAGCTTCACGTGGCCATCTCCGTACAGAAAGTGAGCGCCGCCCGGGTGGCGGCTATCGAACTCACACTCGTCCGCCCTCGCTTGATTGGGGCCCATGTAGGCTTGGCCAACGAGCCGACCAGCTGCGTCTTCGCCTTCCAGGTCGACACCTAACCAGGAAGATGCCAATCTGCGAGTGGTACGCTCACCGACGAACAGGACGTGCGAGGCGCCGTTGGGAATGTTTGCCAAGTTGATTCTTCGCTCTGCGATAAACACACCTTCGCCAGGCCCACTCGAATCAACATCTGGATCGCTTAAACCAAACACCCCAAGATAGTTTGCACGTGGAAGCGACACGATTACTTCATCAGAGGTTTGGCCCCCCGATTCGTGTTCGCCTTCCTCCCGAAACAGCTCAAACATCGGTTCGCCAATATCGGAAGGGCACGTAAAAACCACAGGCGTTGTGTACCGCACGGTGTCGTTGTCGGGGGCAGATATGCTTGCATTTTGGTGCAAGCTCTTCGCCAAATCCGTCAGTTCCAATTCGTCGAGCAACTCGGTCGCCCATCCGTAGGCGGTGGATGTTTTGCCCGCCTTGCGCCACCCTGCTGGAAAAGCTTGATGGACCATGTAACTGGCATGCAGTGCCACGCCAAGTTGCCGCAGATTGTTTCGACACTCCGCCTGGCGACTAGCTTCGCGCGCTGCCTGGACAGCCGGCAGCAACAGGGCCGTCAGCGTACCGACCATACTGATTGATACCATCAACTCCAGTACCGTAAACCCAGCTCGCCCCGCGCGCCCTGCCTCGGCAACGCCGCCCCGGCCATGCACAGTCCAGAAGTTTGACTGACTGGCAAGTCTCCTGGGGCTTAGGCGGAGTAGATCCATCAGCGTCTTCATTTTGTGAAACTCGTTTCTGAATAGTGTTTGTGCTGCAGGAGCCGATGGCTATCGATTTCGTAGTCGCGAACCGTGATACCCAGTTCGTGCAAGATTGATGCCGACCAACGGGGCCAAGGCGACCATACCGAGCGATTTGAAGCCGATACATTCACGGGCAACCAAATCAGGCCGCAGAGCGCAGTGACAAGCAAGAGTTTTCGACACGCGCCCGTTCCCGCCGGTGTCGGCAAGCTCCAGGTGCGTCTGGCGATTCGTGCCGCGCGTTCCTGAAGTAGCGAACCGGTTCCTTGCAGCGCCGCACCCGCCGATAGCCGGATGCGTTCCGCACTCGATTGAGTGAGCAGCAACAGGCCTTTCAGGTAGTCGACGGCTTCGTCGGCTGAACGCACTGCCTTGTCATCGCATACCAATTCGCGAGACCGAGCAGCCTTGGCCGACGACCACCAAACGAGCGGATGATACCAGTGCACTGTCTCCACCAGTCGCTGCAAGAAGAGGTGCAATGGATGGCCAGCGCGGAGATGTGCCAACTCATGGCGGACGATTGCTTGCACTTCAGCGAGGGGAGCCTCTGACAGAGCCTTCGGCAGCACGATGATCGGCCGCGAAATCTGCCAGCAAAACGGCGTTTCCACTTGCCTGCTGATGCGGAACTCGAGTTCCCCGGACAGGTTATCTCTATCTTCTGCCGAAAGGAAAACGTTGGCTCGGCAGTCTTCCAGACGACGCGCGGCGCGGATCAGCCGTTGGCTCTGGACAATCCCCGACGCCAATCGCAACAGCTGAATCGACACTCCGCATATCCAAGTGTAGTAAATGCAACTAGCTAACGTAGATTCGTAGCGGGTAATGCGACTGGCCTCGGTAACTTGTATTAAGTCGCGAAAATCGATCAATCGCAGGTGCGGCAAAGTCCAAGCTAGGGCAGTGAGTATCAAAATGAGCACCTGGGAGCAGGTCCAGACCCGCTCACCGATACGCTCGTCTTGGGCGCAGCGCAGCAACCACTGGCAGGCACCAACGATTAAGCAGATTTGTAGAGCCAGCGACACGCCGACTTCAAGGGCAGTGAGACTCGTCATTTGGCAGCCTTGATTTCTTCTAACGCCTTGCCTAACGCGTCAACGTCTTCCTCGGAAAGCTCTGCTTCGGACAGTACGCTGAGTACCAAAGACGGTAAGCAGTTCTCGAACAACACTTCGCGAAGATCCTGCAGTACCGTTCGAGACACTTGCTGCCTGGTGACAGTCGGACGGTAGACGTAGGCCCTGCCCCGTTTGTGCCGCCGCAGCACGCCTTTTTTGCTTTCCAACAGGCTTAGCGAAGTCATCACGGTGGTATAGGCCAGCTCGCGTTCGAGGCCGTCGCAGACTTCTTGCACTGTCCCCTCGCCACGTCGCCAGAGGACATCCATCAGCTCTAACTCATAGCGCGTGAGTCGGTACTCTTTCACAGTGAGACCTCTCCAGGGATGGTTAAGGCGGGCGGGGAGTGCCTGGGAAAAACTGCTCTCGACACAACAACGATAAATGTAGTAATTCAGTGGGCGTGATGTTGCCCGATTTACCGCCTGCAGGTCAAGGTCAGTTGCAGCAAGCAGAATCTGGGCCTTCAAAAAGTTGATAGCAAGAGACTTCCTGAGCGGATGTAGTTAGGAGATGCCCCATAATGATTGCGATTTACTTCCATAGGCAACTTGCCTTGCCAATACTGCTTTTTGGAGTTTCGATCGGTCTGATCGAGACTTGCCCCAGCTTTGGGGCTGAGCAGAAAGCCTATGCTGCGGGCGAGCTGGAATTGCAGGCTAGCAGCGTATACATCCACGTCGGCAAAACCGGTTTTGGCCACGAGCACGCGGTCTTGGGCAAGCTCGCCAGCGGTACGGTCCGACTTGGAGTGTCCGAAAACGCCGGAAGTCTCGTTTTCAACATGGCCAGTTTTGTGGCTGACGTGGAACAGGCACGCAAATTCCTCCGCATGGAACCCGATACCGATCAAGCAACTCGGGCAAAGGTCACCGCCAACATGATTGGCCCGCATGTGCTGGACGTCGCGAAGTTTCCTACCGCCATGTTCAACATCCAATCCACGCACCAACTGCCGCAACCGAGCAAACGCGGATTGGCGATCTACGAATTCCAAGGCATATTCACGCTGCACGGTCAGTCTCGACCGATCAAGTTTCCCGTGGAAGTCGAGCAACGCGGCACGTGGACGCGGCTGATGGGAAACTTCTCGCTCTTGCAAACCGACTATGGCATCAAACCGTTTACAACCGCGCTCGGAGCCATCGGAGTTGCCGATCGCCTGACTATTTACGGCGACCTATGGGTGGCGAACACCGCCAATCCTGTCAAAGCCAATGCCCAGCGCCCCGCTCGTACGAACCAGCCTGCAACTCGCTAATCAGTTAGAGCGGCCGAACGACCGATTGCACTATTTCCGAAACATGAGGTTTTCTCAGCGATGATTACTTGTCCGACGGTCCGCAAAGACCTGATTCGATATCACTACAATCTGTCCACCGTTTTCTATCGGCTGTTGTGGGGACCACATATTCATCATGGGCTATGGTCTGGCGACGAGCCGATCGCTCAGGCTCAGATTCAACTTACCCAACGGTTGGCTCAGGAAGCGGGTGTTCAACCAGGGGATCGCATCCTGGACGTGGGCTGTGGCATGGGCGGTTCGACGAATCACCTGGCCAGGCAATTCAACTGTCACGCAACCGGAATCACCGTCAGTTCGCTGCAAGCCCATTGGGCAACCTGGTCGGCTCGGTTGCGTCGGCTGACAGACCGGGCCAACTTTCTTTGCCAGGATGTGGAGCAAGCAGAATTCGAGCCCAACTCGTTTGACGTGGTCTGGAGCATCGAATGCACGGAGCACCTGTTCGACAAACCGACTTTCTTCTCTCGCGCAGCACGCTGGGTGCGACCCGGCGGGCGTATCGCCATCTGCGCCTGGTTGGCGGGTGACGAATTAAAAAGCGAGACTGATCGGCAGCAGGTGTTCGACGTTTGCGAAGGCTTTTTTTGTCCCTCGCTGGGTTCCGCTGCGGATTACGTCGATTGGCTGCAGTCGGCTGGCATGGAAATGACCGCGACCTACGACTGGACTGATTCGGTGATGCGTACCTGGGAAATCTGCCGCGACCGCATTCGCCGCACCGGCATACGCCATCTGGCTCGACTGATCGACCAGGACACCGTGCTCTTCTTGGATTGCTTCGACACTATTCTCAATGCTTACCGAACCGGCGCCATGCGTTACGGTTGCTTCGTTGCCGAGAAACCGACAACCTCGCCGGACTGAAGCAGCAAACCGCCCGGCTCGAGAGCGGACAAGTCATCATGGATGAAACGACTGAACCAAACTACCAGCTACTAAGACGCATTGGCGGAATTGCCATCGGGTGCGCCACCCAGGCTCTTTTTCTGTTCACCGTGTGGCACTTGTTTTGGTTTCTCAAGGACGGTTGTCCGGCCAGTTCAATCAGATTTGCGGCGTGGGACCTGTTCTTGGCCGTGCAGTACGTCGTGCCACACAGTGTGCTGTTGTTGCCGGCCGTCAAGAAACGTCTGCTACCGTACATCACCAGTTACTTTTACGGTTCGTTCTATTGTATGGCGACCTGCGTGGGCTTGCTGACTGCCATTTTTTTGTGGCGCGGAAGCAGTTCCGTTTTGTGGGATTTGCAGGGATCGGCGAAGCTAGCTGTCCAGGTCGGATTCGGATTAAGCTGGGTCGCGTTGTTCTACAGTCTCAGTCTTACCGGGCTGGGTTACCAAACGGGATTGACCGAGTGGGTCGCCTGGTTGCGTCGGCAACCACTAGAGCGCAGGACATTCCGCCCACGCGGTGCGTACTTGCTCCTGCGACATCCGGTCTATCTGAGTTTCCTGGGGCTGATCTGGTTCACTCCGCGCATGTCCCTCGACCATGCATTGCTCACCGGCATCTGGACAACTTACATTCTTGTCGGCAGCGTTTTGAAGGACCAAAGACTTGCCTATTATCTAGGGCAAGAGTATCGAGCGTATGCCCAGCGAGTGGAAGGTTACCCCCTGGTCGGTGTTGGTCCACTGGCGCGTTGGCCGGAGGAACCCGCTGCTCAAGCTGAGGCCCCGTGTCCAACTTCGCAGCGAGCCGCTTAGGGGCATTCGTCGGCGCATATTCTATCGTACTGCCGCCATGCGTTCACACCAAAACCGATTTCGCCTGCTGCTGATCTACGGATTGCTGATCGCGCCGTGGGTCGGCTATGGAGCTTGGTACACGCTACAAGGCAACAGCAATTCACCGTTACATTGGGTCTCGGAGGAGCACCCTGCTAGGGCCGCCTACAATCAGTTCTGTGAACTCTTCGGCCAGCGCGAAGTGGTTGTCATCAGCTGGCAGGGCTGCACGATCGACGATCAACGACTCGATCGCCTTGCCGAGGTGCTGCAAACGGATGCCCGATTCTGCGACGCTCAAGGGCAACCTTACATCGAAACCGTGGTTTCGGGCCGCCAACAGGTGCGCAGCATGACCGGCCCCTTGCCGCTGCCAGAGCAGTTGCTCCGCCCCGACGTTCCAATCCGCGTGACACCGCTAAGCCAAACCGATGCTATCAAGCGACTGCAATCGAAGCTGGTCGGATCCGACGGAAAAACCACCTGCCTGGTGATCGCGCTGTCGCCGGCAGGGCTCGCAGCGAAAAGTCGTCTCGTACCGTTGATTAAGAGTGCAACCAGCCACTTTTGCGCCGTGCAGCGCGAAGATCTACACCTGGCAGGACCGGTGATCGACGGGTATGCGGTCGACCAAGCGAGTCAGCAGGCTTTGAATCAACTGGCTGGCCCCTCGGCGCTAGTCATTTTGCTGCTCTCCTGGTGGGGACTCCGTTCGTTGCGCGCGGCCATGCTTGTGTTCGGCGTCGCCATAGCGGGCCAAGCGCTGACCTTGTCTTTGGTGCATTACGCCGGTGATCAAATGAATGCACTACTGATCGTCTTGCCGCCGTTGATTCAGGTGCTGGCCGTTGCCGGGGGCATTCACTTGACGAACTACTATTTCGATGCCTCCGAGACGATGCCCTCCGACGAAGCCTTGCGCCATGCCGTCGGGCGAGCCTGGCTGCCTTGTGTGCTATCGGCTGTGACCACTGCCATTGGTCTGGTTTCGCTGACCGTGAGTCGATTGGATCCGATCCGTCAGTTTGGTGGTTACGCGGCCGTGGGAGTGCTGGCCACGGCTTGCATGATTCTTACCTTGATTCCCGCAGCCTTGGTGTGGTGGCCCCTCGCGCGCAGGCCAGCGACGGCGGCCAGCCGTCGACTGGACCGCCTCTGGAATCGCTTGGCATATATGGCCTCGAAACACTATCTCGCCACGACGACAGTCAGCTTGCTTCTGCTGGTCGGCTGCGGCGCGTTCCTCACTGAACTGAAAACCTCGGTGCGCATCGAAACCTTGTTTGCAGCCGACAGTCGCATCCTGGCAGATTATGCCTGGCTGGAGAACCACGTTGGAGAGCTGGCGCCGCTCGAAGTTGTGGTGTCTTTCAATGCCAATTGTCCTTTGACGCTTTCAGAGCGATTGGATTTGCTCTGGAAACTACAACAAGCAGCCGACACAGACCAAGACGTCTCAGCCACTCTGTCCGCCGTCAACTTCATGCCCCACGTTTCGTTCGTAGGGAGTCTGCCTGGCGCCGTGCAGCGGCAATTGCTGGACTCTGTGCTGGCAAGTACTCTCACTGCGCTTCAGGATGCTAACTATCTGCAATCGAAAGAAGACGTTCAACATTGGCGTCTCACCGTTTCCGCCAGCGCCTTGGCCGACCTCGACTACGGGGTATTGCTGAATCGTCTGCGGCAGAATCTGGAACTTGTGCTGCAGCAGGCGGCTCCCGAATCAGCCGCAGGGATTGCGCTTCGCATAACCGGCGTGATGCCCCTGGTGCATCACATTCAGAATCAACTGCTCGACGATCTCTACTTGAGTTTTCTAGGAGCCGTAGGCATCGTGACCGTGGTTATGACCCTCACCGAGGGAGGCATGTTAGCCGGCCTGGTTGTGATGGTCCCTAATCTGGCTCCGATTCTCATCGTGTTTGGGTTACTCGCCTTCGCGGGGATGACGCTCGATATCGGTTCGGTGATGACGGCCAGCATCGCTTTAGGAATTGCCGTGGACGACACGTTGCACTTCACCACGACTTTCCGTCGAGAATTGGCAGCTGGGCTTTCTCGCAGTGCAGCAGTTTTGGCAACTTACCGGCATTGCGGACTGGCGATGATTCAAACCTCAGTTTTCTGCGGCCTGGGGATGTCTGTGTTCGGCTTCAGCGACTTCGTGCCGACCCAGCGTTTCTCGCTGCTGTTGTCCGCGTTGCTTATAGCAGCGCTAGGCGCCGATTTGATCTTGCTACCAGCTCTCCTATGTGGTCCGTGCGGCCGGTTGTTTGAGTCAGCCGAGGGCACGGCCTCGACGCCAATCCAAACACCAAAGTTCAGGCAAGCGAAGAACTCCCCCGTGGTCCTCAACCCACGAGAGAGTTACAAACGCTGTTCTCCCTAGCTCAATCATAACTTCCGCATCGTAAGCACCAGCGGCAAAGCAGCAGGTCGCGGCATCATCCGCGACGACGATGCGCATCTCTATCTTCACGACGCCAACTACAACGTCACCGGGCTACTCGACCCGAACGGCGATGTCGTCGAGCGCAACCATTATAGCCCTTACGGCGAAGAGACTTTTCTCGATCCAAATTTCGCGACCAGCGGCTTAACAAGCGACGTTGGCAACGAGTAACTGTATACTGGGAGAAGGCTCGACCCCGAGACCGGGTTGCAGCTGAATCGGAATCGGTCCTGAAGGAAATGGAAGGAAATGGGGACAGGCCGAGATTCTTGACTTGGAAGCCATCCGCCAAAGCTGCTGAAAAGGCCCCCCCTACGGCAGCACCGCGTGGAAGAAGAAAACAGCAAGCAAATTGAATCTACAAGCCACCCTGCGACGGCCCGGCCGGCCAAAGAGCCATAATTGGACCTGTCCCCGTTTTCTGTCTTTTGTCCGATATCTGTCGATATTTGGCTATCACAGTCTGATAATTTTCTTTGTAGCCTCATCGTCATAGCTGTTCGCCTCATGGAAACCGATATGCGTTCAATTGGCCTATCAATGTTCTTATTGACTCTACTGGTGGCCCCATTATTTCAGTCTGGGTGCAATTCACAATTGCAGTTGCGCGCTGTTCCACTCAGTATTAAGGAGATAATTGCCGAGTTTGAAGATGGTGGTGCGCAAGTCCGAGTGTCGAATCAGGGTCGGGTATTGGATATATTCATGATCATCGAGACTTCCACAATTACTCCACAGGATCTCAGAAAACTGAATGGTCTTCAGCAACAAATTAGACTGTCAATCGGCGGGAAAGGGTCGGTCGCTGAGTATTTAGTAGCCTTGAACGGGGTTAACATTACATCCCTGACTCTTGAGAACACTTCAACAGCCGATGATGATCTACTGCATATCCGTGGGCTATCCAACCTTGAGGACTTGAGTCTTAGGAATACAAATATTTCCGAAAAAGGGATAGAACACCTTATCAACCTCAAAGCTCTCAAATCACTTGATTTGACCGGCTGCAGTCTAGATGGTGCTACTCTCGTAGCGCTAAAGCAGCTTCCCAACCTCTCAGAGCTGCTGGTGTCGGAAACAGAGCTGTCGAAAGAGGCGTGGGACAACATCGTCACATTGAGCAATCTGAAGTATCTTGTTGCGGCGGAGTGTGATTTGTCAGAGCTGGATATTGAGGGACTAATTCACTCGAATAAACTTCAGAGCCTTAGGATTTCGAAGAGTAAAGTCAATCAAACCCTGATTGGAAGGTTAGTGGAACTTGAGGCTCTCGAAATCTTAGATATTTCTTATTGCTCTATAGAACAGAAGAAGATAGCAGAACTGCGAAGGGCTCCTGCTCTTGCTACCTTGGACTTGTCAGGCACTCTGAAATCAGTTCCTGCCCTTGAGGCGATTGCCAGCGTGAAGACATTGGGTACTCTCAGCATCTGTGACACACAGCTAACGGATCATGCATTGCAAGTGCTTGGCAAGATGAACCACTTGATTTCACTTGATGTCTCCGGAACTACGATTTCTGAGGCCAATCTGCTCAAACTTCGCGAGCAATTGAGTAACACAGAAGTAATGCATTTCTACTGACGTTTGCCCCTTACCCCGGAAGTCGAGTTGCGAGAATTAGAGTAGTTAATTACTAGCTACCAACTTTTGCTGTTCAGAATCATCTTTGCGACGTATGCAGAGTTGAGAGGAAACGGGGGAAAGGTCCAATTCTTTGACACCAGAGCTTCCTCCGGCTAAATTGCCGGCATGCCCAGAACCGCACGCGTCGCCCCGGGAGGAATGGTCAATCATGTCATCAATCGTGGCGTGGGTAGGCAGATCTTACCACCCTTTGGCCGTGTGTCCTCTATTGGACGCGAATCTCGCTAGGCTGAATGCGATCGACTTTCACGTCGGCTGGCAGTCGCACATGCTCGGGAACGATCGTGATCGAATCTTCGCCCTCTCCCATGGCGCTCAAGTCGAGCGAAATCTTTAACACTCGCCTGTCAAGCAGTCGGAATGCACGCTCGGAACCCGAGAGAATCACCAAAGCTTCTGTGGGAAAGGCGCCGTCCTTTTGAGCATGTTGAGGTACGTTGCGGTATTCGATGGGCACAATCACCGAGGTCTGAACTATCTCTACGTTAAATGCCAGCACAAACCAGGAGATAGTCGCCAACACCAAGGCCAGCAGTTTCCAGGCCATGTCGTGCGCCGCAAAACGCTTCCAGGTGGCATCCAATTCCCGGGGAAACTGCTTATCCAAAAAGCGTTCCACATGATCTTTCAGGTCGGCTGCGTTTCTCACCTCGACCAACCTCGCCCGCTCAGCGATACTCACGACTCCGCGCTCTTCTGACACGACGATTGTCAACGCATCCGACAGTTCCGAAATCCCCAGCGCAGCAGAGTGCCGCGTACCACGGCCACGTATTTCGCGGTGATTCTTGGAGATTGGCAGGTGGGCGCCAAAACGCTCGATGCGATCTCGGTCGATGATTATTGCGCCGTCATGCCCGGCGGAACTCGGATCAAAGATGCTATACAAGATCGGCTTGGTAATGTAGCCCGACAGCCTGATCCCGCCGTCAATATGCCGCTGCAACGGCTCCTGGCCCTTGAGTACGATAAGTGCGCCCGTCTTCTCCGCCGCAAGTTTGAATGAAGCCTCCACAATGGCGTCGACTTCGTCGCAAAGCGCCGTCGTTTGCGGGCGTAGCTCTTGGAGCGTCCCCCAAGCGGCAATTCGCTCAAACGCGCGGCGTATCTCTTCTTGAAACAAAACGACCAACAAGACCAACAACACCGCGAAGGCCGTGTGAAAGACCAGCGACGTCAGATACATATCAAGCGTTCTTGCCAGGAAGTACAAAGCGGCGAGCACAGTTACGCCGATGATCACATTGCGTGAAGCCGTATGCTTGAACCACACTAAGCCGGCATAGATAAGCCCTGCAATCACACAGATATCCAGCGCATCGACAAAGCGAAAGTGCTGACGCAACTCCTCGGCATAGGTCATCAGTTCTCTAAGCATATTGGCACTTGAAAAGTAATGCTCAATTCTGGCAATCGAAACCACCTGTGGTTACGCAGCAACTCGCCCCTTCAACTCACGTACGAACTGAAGCGATGACTCATTCGGCACGCAAGAAACATCACGGTAGCCTAACTGCCGATCGGTTTTCTGATCAATGCTGCAATGGGAAAGGGGGGGATGCATGCACTCCGCACTCCCTTTCGCAGCCATTCCACGTCACTCCCAAACTGCTGATCTTGTCGGTTCGTTAGGCCAGGCGGTAGACTGCACAGTTGTCTCCGTTTTCCCAAAATGCCCCGAGAAAACGCCTGTCAGTAATGCAATCGCTATCTAATCTGGCCAGAAGCAGCCTGCAGGGTCCTCGCTTATGTCTGTGTTTGATTTGCTGCCCCCTCCGTCGATCGAATACATCGGCCGCATTCTTGCAGCTGCCGCTCTAGGCGCTCTCGTCGGGCTGGAACGTGACATTCACGGCCGGGCGGCCGGGCTGCGCACTCACTTGCTGGTGAGCGCCGGTGCGGCAATATTCACTGTGTTATCGGAGATCGTCGCGCGCGATTCGATTAACGCCGCTGGTGAATTTGTCTCCGATCCGGGCCGCATCGCCGCCCAGGTTATTACGGGAATTGGCTTTCTGGGCGCCGGCGCAATTATCAAAGACGGATTTGCCATTCGTGGGCTTACTACAGCAGCCTGCTTGTGGATCGTCGCTGCAATTGGCATGACTTGTGGCATGCGACAATATGAAATTGCTGTTGCCTCGACGGTGCTTGCTCTCGTAAGCCTAATCCTGTTGAAAGTCCTCGAACGCCTGCTCAGCCACGATTCTTATCGGGTGCTTACAATCGTCACCATCAACGGCTTTGACGTCTCGAAGATCGTCGCCGCCGTCGAGCGCAAGCGGTTGAAAGTCAATCAGGTGGCTTTCGATCGAGACTTTGATTCTGGCCGGACAACGACCCGGCTGTTAATCCGGGTGCGCCAGCGCGGCATCACAGATCGGCTCGCCCACGATATCGTTCAATCTCTCGAAAAAACACAAGTTCCCGTCTGCCGCATTCAATGGGAAGCCAAAGGATAACGACGATGGCTCCCCGCGATCGAAACAGAACCTGGATCGCCACAACTTGCACTCTCACTCTCGAGCAAGTGATACTGGAGCAGATCCTGCGACGCGATAAGATCAACAGGTTCAGCTTGCAGACCTCAACCAACGGGCATTGCCATGTCATTTCCAAGAACCCTGGTCATCTGCTGCTGCCTCGCCATGTTTGTTGATGCAAGTCTGGTTTTGGGGCACGAGCAGACAGTTTCTCGGTACCAAGCCACGCAGCGCGCTGCCATGGCAAAGGCTGCCTTATTAGCGGAAGGACAAGCGCAAGCCGATCCAAGTCGCCCGACCTGCAAACTGACCATCGAATTGCATGACGCCAAGACAAAGAATCCGCTGGCAGGTACCGTTCGATTAACCAATCTGGATAGTGGCAAAGCCGTACAACTAACCGGAATGATTCATAGGGCCTTGAATTGGTATTCGATTCCGGCTCAAGCCATTATCGAAGTGCCATGCTCGAAACTGCAGTTGGAGGCAATTCACGGTATCGAAAGCGAGACACAGATCCTGGAACTCGACACGACAGCCACTGAACAGACCGTTGTGAAAGTCCCTCTCTATAGGTTTTGCGACCAGAGATCTCAGGGGCTCGTCGGCGGCAATACGCATCTCCACCTCATGGATATGACCTATTCCGAAGCACTCGACTACTTAAAGAAAGTGCCGGAAGCAGATGGGCTCGATCTCGTGTTCCTCTCCCACTTGCGACGTCTGCCCGACGAGTCGCGATACATTTCTAACAGTATTGTGGAAAACAGCTTTCAGCCGGGCGGCGACCTGGAGCGACTATCCCGGCAAGGCGTGTTGTACGCTAACGGCGAAGAGCATCGACACAATTTTAGCCGCGGAGGAGAGGGCTATGGACACGTCATGTTTCTAGACATGCCCAAGCTGATCCGCCCCGTCAGCATTGGCCCGGGAATCATGGAGGGGCAGGGATCGGACGGCATTCCTCTCCAGCACGGCATCAAGGAGGCCCGCGACGATGGCGATACCGTTATCTGGTGCCACAATGCTCGCGGATTCGAGGATGTGCCCAATGTGATGGCCGGGCTGATCGATGCCTTGAACATCAACGATGGCAGTACTGCCAAGAGCTACCACGACTCGTTCTATAAGTATCTCAATCTTGGCCGGAAGGTGCCTTTTTCTACCGGGACTGATTGGACGATTTACGACTTCAGCCGTGTTTATGTTCCCGTTGAAGGAGAACTGACCAGTAAGCAGTGGCTCACTTCGCTTGCGGCGGGCAAGTCCTTCATTACTAATGGGGCGATTCTGAAGTTCTCCGTCGACAATCACTTCTCGGGCGACACCATTGCGCTTTCCGAACCGGGCGAACTCAGAGTCCTGGCCTCGGCCGCTGGGCGCAACGACTTCCACGCGCTTGAACTCATCTACAATGGCGAAATCGCTCATACCGCTCCCAGCAGACCCAATGAGAAGCACTTCACCGCCGAGATGGATTTCCGGCTTAAAGTCAATGAGCCAGGTTGGGTGGCATTAAGAGTGCCAGAAGAAGCCGGCAAGAACGAATTCGATCAAGACCAGTTCGCCCACACCAGCCCTATCTATCTCGAAATGGCCGGCCATCGCATCTTCCGCGCAGACGTTGCCAATTCTCTTGTCGAAGAGATTAAGGAAAACATGGACACGATCAATGCCCAGGGGACATTCGAAAGCGACGAACAATGGAGTGCCGTGATGCAAGTACATCGGCAAGCCATAGCCACGCTGCAGGAATGGATCAGTCAGTCTTCGTCGAGCGCCCCATGATGAACCCTGAAACGCATACTACCTGGAGCAAGTGCTGGCAGAACAATTCCCATGATGCAGCTCCACATTGTCTCGCCGACGAATTGCCCCTCCTGGTAGTTAATTCGTCTTCAGATCCGTTCTTGGCTGTACTAACGAAACACATACGGTGTTAGAGGCATTTCGTTAGTAGCTCTAGGCTTGTAACGGCCCCGTTGAATGGCTTTGAGCTTGTGTCGTTCGGCTTCGGGATCCGGTTCAACTATGTTATTCCATGCACGGGAAATAAACCGGAAAACCTCGGGGTATCGCCAGTCTTTTGAGCGACCGACATGAGCGGCGCCTCGATGCAAGTGGTAGTCATGCTCGATTGCCGCATCGTAGAGCAAGCGATGTAGCAATTCGACAGAACGGAAGTTGCCATTCGCGTCCTCATCGCCGGCTTCAATCAGTATTTGAAGGCCTGACTCTCGCAACTCCTGATGCTTGTCGATGACCATTGTCGGAGGATGGGTGCTCCGCCAAAATGTCCGATCCACTGGCTCTCCGAATCGTGCACCGTGATCTGACAAGACTTCGGGGCCGAAGTAGCTGATGTCCCATTCCTCGAGACTCAGCACAGCAGGGAACCCTGGCGCTACCGCAGCGGTTGCTGCAAACATTCTGGGATGGCGGAACGCTATTCGGAGCGCCCCCTGCCCCCCGAATGAACTTCCCCCAATGGCAGTCCCATCACGATGTGGTAGGACATTAAAACTCTCTCTCATATAAGCAAGCAGTTGTTTGGTTATCAGCGTATCCCATTGATTAGTTCCATCGTGCCAATCCATGTAGAACGACGCCCCGGTAACCGGCGCCATGACGACACACGGAGTGAGGTCCTTTGACTCCCAGGCCTTCTCGATGAACTGTCGCATGTGTTTTTCCAAATAATCTTTACCCGAAGTGCCGCCATGCAACCAGATGAGCAGTGGGACGGGTTGCGTATAGTGTTCGTACCCAGGCGGCAGCAACACATCGATAGCTGCGGGGCTGGGGACAAGCTCAGTCTCGAGATCGATACTGAGCAGTTTGCCTGGCTGCGGACGAGTTTGCGCCAAACAACTGGCAATCAGATTACTGCAAACGACAAGGAAGATCAGATAACGCATAAGGTTCATTCCAATACTGCAATAGGAATTGGCTCGCTTCGAAACCTAAAGCCGCGGAGAAATGCTACCTACCTCATGTTCATTCTGAACAATCATCTGCACAGTCGAGTATTGAAATACGAGATTACAATTCTATTGCCCTGAAACCTCTTAACTGCAAGCCGAAAACTGCAGCAACTAACAGTAGGAGCGTACTTGGTTCTGGTACAGAAAAGGGAGAGGCCGAGGCAGTAATGGAACTCGCTTGCAGGCCAAACTGCAATTGCCAGACAAGAAAATCAAACCCGTCGGTATCCATGTCCTGATCGGCATCTCCGTCTGCATGGGTTGCACTTCCGGACATTCCGAAACCCGACTCCCAGTTGACCAGATCGTCGCCGTCCACGTCGGTATCTTCATCGAAATCTGCTGGGTACTCGGCGCCTACCGTAACATAAGTGAAGCCGTCCGAGTAACCGAATACGCGGATGTCGGTCGGCAAATTGATTACCATCTTACCGCTGTTGATCAGACCGGTGATTACATCGACTCGGTTCGCGCTGCTCTGATCATTCTCCCAGCGAAACGCATGGTCCAGATAATTCGAGCCTGGAACCGCGTCGTATGCCAACTCCAGAACGCTCGTATCCAGAATGTTGAGCGAATTTCCTAGAAAAGTTAGCCCTTCGGTCCCACCAGGAGATTGCTGAATGGTCAACTTGGCATCACTCTGCAAGGTGAGAGTATCCGTGATCACATCGTCACCAGAAGTAAGCGTTGTAGTAGAGCCGGAAGCAATGAAACTAACTGCCGTGATGGCGCCGTCGTTGAGCAAGCTCACCGGGCCCGGCCCGTACAAGTAACCAACATGCAGGTCCCGGACGCTGATCGCCTGCCCGTTCGCGTCCAGAGTGGCTCCGTTGGCAAGTTCAAGGTCCTGCGTCAGCGTCAGCGGCGCGCCCAGCCCCAACTGGCTCGACGATCCGTTCACGTTCACCCGCTGGTTGACGCTGTCACTGGAGTTCAGAGCGAAACTGTTGCCGCCTTGGACAGTCAAGTTGTCGGCGATAAGGTAGCCGGAACCGCGCAAGATGCTTCCTATCCCCCCAGATGAGCCGATGACAAGAGCGTTGTCGACCGAAAGTGTATAGTTGGACAAATCGAGAGTGCCCGAGGTGCTATTGCCGTTGCCAAGGTACAAGTTGGTAACCTGCTGATTGGCATCCAGGGTGACTGTAGCTGATGTCGCTGAACCTCCTGGCGTGTAGCTGCCAATATAGGCCGAATCGCCTGAGACGGGTGGACCACCTAAAGGTGTCCATATGCCTGAGTCGCTCCAGTCTCCACTCGAGTTTGCGCCATATTCTGCCGCGAAGATGACTGGGGTGATACAAAAGATCAGATTGAGGATTCCGCTAGGCAGGATTACTCGATGCATGTTCTCTACTCCTCTTAAGGCGAGATCATTAAAGGTCGGCTAGAGTTGAAGAAGAATCGTAAGCAACAGTTTCAGATTAGATCATCCTAGAATAACTAGGGGAATCGATGGGCCTCATTGTATCCCTTGCTACCCCCTCAAGCTACCAGCGATGCAAGACTACTTGTATTTCAGGAAGCTGAAGTTATTTGAGGTTTTCGAGAGTTTGGCACTGCCGCGTATCAATGTAACGTCCTAATCCGGCTGAAGGCAAACACTCGACTGCAAGCACGATCGGTCAGATTATGCGAGTCTTACATCACTCAGCCGCTTGAGCGGATGCCGCCGGTTGTTCTTGAATTGGGAATCGCTCGTGGAAGCGAATCTTGCCGTCGTGGATCGTCACCGTGGCGGCGGCGACGGCGAATACGGCGGCAACGACAATGGATGCAATCGGAACCACGCCCGCGTTGAGCGAAGTTTCTTGGCCATCGTTGACCGTCACTTTGCCACGTCCGGCGAAAAGCCAGATTGCTGCCGCAAGGAAGAAAATAGGAAGATACATGGTATCACTGCTGCTGATCGACAGGCTGCGATAAAAGAAACCCCTCACCAAGAAGCAAAAGATCACGTAGTAGAGCGTATATGCAAACACGACGAACGAACCCAGGCGAAGAAACGCACGATCGTCTCGCTGCTGATGCCATTTCCAGTTGATGCATGAACCGATTGCCACGATCGCCACCAGGGCTAGCCCAAACATCTGATGTTGCCAGGCGAACCGAGTTGCATCTTCGATGCCGAGGTTTTCGGCCAAACGAAGGAATCTCTCGGAGGTGAAGGCGTCGACAAGATTTGTCCATGGAATGAGCGAAGTGACAAGAAACAATGCGATCCAATTAGTCATTGGCGTTGGTTTTGTTGGCTCGGGCCAGCGGGTGGTCGAAACGGCGTAGGCCATCCCCAGGCCGCCGCAGAAGCCGAGGGTAAACTCCATAACGTTCCACCAGTTATACGCAACACCGCTAATCGAGCCCACGGTTTGAATAAAATTGCCTACACAGAAGCCAAAACCGCCGCCAAGCCCTGAATAGACGGCCACTCGCAGGGCCCGAGGGAAACCTTCTTGGCAAAGGTACCAGGTGAGCGCCAGAGCGGCGCCGGCACAAAGGCCCCAAGCTTCGGAGCGGGGAGGAGTCATGAACCACCCGAGTTGATTTACAACGATTCCCCAGAACAGACATCCGCCTGCAACCATTCCGCTGCTTAGGAGAAACCAATTAGGTTTCTTTTGGTCCGAAGTTTCTAAACCCAAACCGAGCAAACCGCCGCCAATATAGCCGTACAATCCGCCGATGACGGTCAACATGGCGTAGCCGTAAAGCGAGTTGAAGAAGGTATCGGCGCGGCAATAACCGATCACGATGCCATAGCTCATCATGCCACCTGCTCCCCAACCGATCGCACCCAGTGCGGCTAGGACGGGCATCCGCCGGAACCACTCAGGCCGACCCGAAGCAACCAGCACAGCCAATGCTCCGGTTGCCCCCGCCCAGGCGGCGCCCCACTCGTGGCCGAAGCTCCCGCGCACTGCCCAAGTCAGACCAAGAATCAATGCAGTAAAGAACATTGCTGGGAGAGTTTTCATGAGGGTTGCACCATGATCATTGAGTGTGGCAGATGTGATATCGTTGCTGAATAGTCTGCGGCAGTTTGCTTTGCTGGCGAGCAGTTTGCGACAGAGCTATACTGAATCGCTGGATGACCGCTGTATTTGAATCAAGCGATTGCGCGAGGTCAAATCAGCGATGCGGCTTTTTCGTCAGAAGCCAGACCAGTCAGTTTGAGAAGATAGCAATCCCTACGTGAGGCAAGCCGCCATGCATCGACGCGATTTCATGAGTAATTGCTTGGGAGGCGCTGCTTCGTTGGCGGCAATCCAAACGCGGGCTTTCGCCGCAGAGAAAGATGCTGCGTTGCGGGTGGGACTGATCGGCTGTGGCTGGTACGGCAAGACGGATTTGCTTCACTTAATGCAAGTTGCTCCGGTCGAAGTAGTGGGCTTGTGCGACGTTGACAGCCAAATGCTTTCTGAGGCGGCTGATCTGGTTGCTCTTCGCCAAGGCATATCAAAGCGCGCGGCGACCTACGGAGATTTTCGCCAATTGCTCGCCGAGCAACGTCCAGAGATAGTCTTGGTCGGTACTCCCGACCATTGGCACTGCTTACCAATGGTCGAGGCATGCCGTACCGGTGCGGATGTCTATGTTCAGAAGCCAATAAGCTATGACGTGATCGAGGGACAGGCTATGGTGGCCGCGGCGCGGAAGTATGGGCGCACGGTGCAGGTGGGCCTGCAACGGCGCAGCACGCCGCATTTGCTCGAAGCAAAAGAGAGAATTGTCGAGAGCGGATTGCTAGGCACAATTGCCTATGTTGATATTCATAGCTACTACGGAGGCGGCCGCCAGTTTCCCGAAGACGCTTCGCCGCCGGCTCATCTCGATTGGGAAACTTACGTCGGGCCTGCGAAGTGGCGAAACTACAATCCAGGCATTCATCCTCGCCGCTGGCGAGACTGCCGTGAGTTTAGCAACGGGCAGACGGGCGATCTGTGTGTTCACTTTTTCGACGTCGCACGCTATTTCCTCGACTTGGGTTGGCCTCGGCAGATCTCTGCCAGCGGTGGTATGCTGATGCGAAGCTCAGATTCAAGGATTGCCATGCACGACACGCAAACCGCGATCTTCGATTACGGCGATCTGCAGATCACTTGGAATCAGAGGAACTGGGGGCAGAATCCCGACCCTGAATATCCGTGGGGGGCCACGCTGTATGGCGACAAGGGTACCTTGAAGCTGAGCGTCAGCTCCTATGATTTCATTCCCCTGGGCGACGGTACTCCTGTGCATCGCGACTATGTCGACGAACGTGAGAAGTTCCCTAAGGACGAGCAACACAAGCAAACCGAACTGTTCGCCGCGCCTGCCACCAGAAAGCACATGCAAAACTTCCTTGCGGCTCGTAGCGAAAGAGAGCAGCCTGTGGCCGACATTCACGAGGGATACATTTCTTCGGCTTGCTGCATCATGGCCAATCTTTCGATGGAACTCGGTCGCAGCTTGCGTTGGGACAGTGCTGCGGAACGCGTGATCGACGACGACGAAGCGAACCTCAGACTGAAGCGAGATTACCGAGGCAACTGGGAGCATCCTACTCTAGAGAACGTCTGACCGCTCCTGTGAGAGCTTGTCGCCGCAACTTCACCACTTGGCCCGTCGCAGCCAGACTCGACCGCGTGCGGGAATCGACACCGTGAGCGTCGTATTTGTTTTGCCAAGTGTATCGCTGGCGGGAATCTCTTGGCCCGAGAACACCTCGACGAATTGTGGCGGTTTTTCTTTGCGGAACGGTACTGCGAGCGTCACCTCGGCAGACTGCTCGCGAAAATTCTGCACGACGTAGCTTTCAGCAGCGGGACCAACGAGCAAATGCAGCGAAACACAACTTGGGCCTTTCAGCACGGCAGCACGAGGCTGGTGAAAGGCGGCGCGCACGGCGTCGAGTGGTTGTCCCGAGAGTTCTAGTAAACCCAGTTGCCGCGGGCAAAGCAAGACTTCGCCTACTCTTTCGAAATCTGCTTGACTGAAGGTATGTGTGTTGAGAATCGCGGTGGGGCATTCCGAGGTACCAGCGGCAAGCAATAAGGCATGCTGAAGGCCGTCGACCGTGCAGAGTACATCTCCAGCTTGGGCATCGATCTGCAGTGGCGACTCGAGATCGATACTGATATCGGTCGGCTCATGCTTTCCGCTTTCAGATGAATCGGACATCAACTTGGCGCTGAACGGTTCGGAGCGAATCGTTTGAGTGACTCCCAGCAAAGAAGCGAGTTGGTTTGCCTCGGGCGCGGTGCTCAACAGGCTGGTGGTGACGATTAATCGCGTGCCTCGGTCTCGCGCCTTTCTGACGTGTGAGAGCAACTGGGGATCGGCTGCTGCGTGCGCCGGCAGAAATATCGTCTCTGCTTCTTCAGGAAATCGATGCACAGGAACGATAGGAACACCTAACATTCCGAGGAAATCAAGCAGGTACATGTCGCCCGCCGGGTCGCTGTTTGGCGGCTTATAAGCAGGAATACCTTGAGCCGGCTGATTGCGGACGGCAACTGCCAAATCGGCCAGTTGATCGAATTGCGCAACAACTTTTTCATGATCAGGGTGTCCTTCCAGGACATCGCCAAGATTAAAAAAGACGAGTTCGCGGGCACCGGCCAAGACGCTCATATACGCCTGATCGAGAAAGTCATACTCACGACAGTCGCCATGGTCGAACCAGGCGCCACCGATCTTGTGTCCGGCAATCCCGGCCAGCCAGCGAAAGTTGACGAACCCCTCGTACGGCTGGACAAAACCAAACCGTTGGGTCGAACGACCACGGGTCTCGGTGCCAACCCACACCTGGTCAAAGATCTTGGGGAAGGTAACCGTATCGTAGCCAAACAAGTGAAAACGATCGTACCACTGGGGATACTTCACGATCATCGTAATCGCAGGATTTGCTTCCTTCGCGGGTCCGACGATGACAGAATGGGCCAAGTGGCTGAGCAATTCGCGGCGGTATGCGCCCCAGGAGCGATCTCCCTTGGCGATTTGCGACTCCTTGCTTACATCGCCGGTGCAAAAGAAGTCGTCGACGATGAATGTATCAAAGATGGTCGCCGCTTCGTGCACGACTCTCTGCAGGTCCTGCTGGGTTTTTTGGTTCTGCCAATTGAACCAATCCAGGGGGCCCTCTTGCCTCACACCGAAGTCGCCACCCGGCACAGTCGCAATGCCACCAACGACTTGAATGCCTTGCTGCAGTAACCAATCACGGACCGCGATAAGTTGCGAGTTTGGAACCACGTGGCCACTGCGATGCACCTCGACGAATACTTTGGAAATCCCCATTCGCCGAATCGCGCTCGCGGCTCGATCGCGGGCATCCTGGTCGGTGGCAAGTTGTTCTACCTGGCGAGAAGTGGCATACACGCTCAGCCGCAAATCGGAGCTTCTGGCGAGGGCGTTCTCGTAGTGGCTCTCGTGGGACAGCGCCAGGGTGGGAACCAAGCTCAAACAGGCGAACCAGAGGCTTATCCAAAATCGTTGCCGGATCTCAGCGCTACTTTGTGCTATGCGGTACTCTGTCATCTGCTGTCCTCTCTCAGTAGGGCAGCCAAAAGCAGTTTCAAGTGGAAGCTAGTAGCTGCAGGAATCGCGAAAGCTCGGCAATCCTCATTGATATCTGAATATTTTTTTAATCCAGTTGCGGCTAATCTTGTTCGGCCAGGTATTGATCTTTTAGTTTTACATAGTTGGCCGGGGAGTATCGGAAGAATTTGATTTCGACATCTGTTACCGGGCGCAATTGTTTGCACGGGTTGCCAACGTAGACGTATCCGCTCTGCAAGGTCTTGCCTGGCGGCACCAGGCAACCGGCGCCGATGATTACCTGGTCTTCGACGGTCGCGCCATCGTTGACGATCGCGCCGTTGCCAACCAGGATTTGATTGCCCAGCGTGCAGCCGTGGAGAATCGCTCGATGTCCAATCACGACATCGTCGCCAATCGTCAGTGGCCAACCGGCAGGGTTGTACTTGCTAGCGTGAGTAATGTGCAGCACGGCGTTGTCTTGGACATTGGAACGGTTGCCGACGCGAATCGAGTGCATATCGCCGCGTATGACTGCGCCGGGCCAGACCGAAACATCGTCGCCAAGGACGACATCGCCGATCACGGTGGCGTCTGGATCGATATAAACGCGTTCCCCTAGCTGCGGCATCATTCCTTTGTAGGATCGAAGATGTGGATTCATGGCTTCTATTTGCTGGGGGATTCGCTGCGAAGTAGTTTCTGAAACAAAGAACCGCTGCACTCGCAAGCTGGCAGTCGGCTGCCGACTCAATATCATACCGTCGACCGCGGCGTATGGCAGTGGCCACTTAGGTCGGCCTCAATCGGAAACCAGCCAGGCAAATTTCCAGACCGGGTTGCTACAGCAGCGGCAGACTTCGAAGTTGTCGAGCACACGACCGTGGCATTCGTGGCAGTCCACCATGGCAGGCAGAAAACGAGCTTGCTCCGCACGGAGTTCTTGCGCGCGAGCCAAGTCGCCGAACGCCACTGCCGCTACGATGCGAAGCGAGCGGGGGAACAAACGAAAGAGGACAAGCGGCGCCTTGGTAGATTCCGGCATGACGCGTTGCAGGACAGACAGGAACTTCAGACGGCGCTCCTCGATGGTAGGGCTGCGATAGAAATCTACTCGCTTGTCAACCACCGATTGAAAACCGGACCCCAGGCGAAGGTGAAACAGCCAGTTGAGGAGCCACTCCTCTGCACTGTCGACATACCCGCTACTACTCACTTCATCTTCCACGACAATGCACGAATAGGCTTCAATTTCTACTCTGGCACTTTTCGCCTGCCTCTCAATGGTCTTCAGCGAGGTGGCAACCATCGAGTCCGAGCCATACTGCCGCTCAACATCATCGTGGGCGCGCACCATGAGCAAATCGCAAAGCCGAGTCATCCCCACCGAGAGGCTGTCGACGACTTGCCGGGAATTGAGATCGTGCACGTGAGACTGTAGCTCTCCCACAGCCTGATCTCGCCGTGCCGTCTTTAGGTCGGTACTCATACGGCAGACTCCTTGCTTAGCCCCCTGTGCGAAGGGCAAACTTGGTGCCGAAATCCGATACGTAAGCGAAACTGGGAAAACTAGCTGTAAGTTGCGTCGCAGCAGGAGGACTTAATCAGCCGACTTGGACAGTATTCTTGCAATGCAGCGTACACACTCGGCCATTGCGCAGGAATGGGCAATTTGAGCCGCTCTGCAATTAACACCGCAATGCGTGCGATAATGCACACCTGGATGCACACCTGGGTGATGCGTTTGTGATTACCGTAGAGTGGCATTGAAGAAACTGACGGTCCTCGTCCAGGCCAATTCCGCGGCGGGCTGGTCGTATCGCGGCGTGGTGTCGTTGTGAAAGCCGTGGTTTACCCCGCGGTAGATATGGGCAGTGTAGGTAACTTCGTTTGCTTGGAGCGCCCTTTCGTAAGCTGGCCAACCGTCGTTCACTCGTTTGTCCAGCTCTGCATAATGCAGCAAGAGCGCTGCCTTAATTTTAGGGACATCCTCCTCAGCTGGCTGGCGACCGTAGAACGGTACGGCCGAAGTAACGACGTCGGGAATACGAACTGCCAGGGTGTTTGCCATACCTCCCCCGAAACAGAAACCGACGACGCCTACTTTCCGATTTGAGAACTTGTGAGTTTTCAGAAGTTTTGCCGCCGCAATGAAGTCTTGAACCATCTCCTCGCTATCGCGCTGCTTTTGGAGATCGCGCCCTTCATCATCGTTTCCCGGGTAGCCTCCTAGCGGAGCCAGGGCGTCTGGCGCGAAAGCCAGGAATCCCGCTACGCCAAGCCGACGGGCGACATCTTCGATGTAAGGGTTCAAGCCTCGGTTTTCGTGAATCACTAAGACCGCCGGCAAACTTTCGTCCAACTTGGCGGGTTGTACAAGATACCCTCGCATCGAACCTGCTCCTTGGGGAGACTCGTATTCCAGGTAAGATGTCTTGATTCGCACATCATCCTGGCCTACCTGCTGCGCCAAGGCATAGTTTGGACTCAGCTGGGCAAGTAGCGACTCTACGGTTAGCCCCCCGATGGCAAACTTCGAAGCGCTGAGAGCAAACTCGCGCCGACTGATCCGCAGATGAACATAGTCGTCGTAAAGATCTAACAGTTCCTGTTGGTAGTCTGACGCTTGTTTTCGTTGCATGTTGATCCCCAGGTGGCGTTGTGAGGCGGCTTTCAGTCGAGCAACGAGCGCTCGATAAAATGGATAGACAACACAGCTCTCTCTCGCATCTACTCCTATTACATCTGGCGGGGCAATCGAGCTACTGCTGTAGCGAATAGTTAATCGGAGGAAACTATTTGAGGCAGCATAGAGTCATTCTGAGTGCAAAATACCAGCCGAAAGCAGTGTAAGCGATTGACAGGAGATGGACTGCATGAATTCGATTGCATTCGGTTCCCATGCCGATATGATACTGAAATAATCGGTTGGAGAAAGCAATTTATAGGGCACCCCTGTTTACCTTGCCTGATCTGCTTTTTGAAAGGTACGGCTATCGACACGCTACTCCCCTTGCAACGAACGCATTTCTTGATTGGTGCGGTACGTCTCTGCTTGCTGGGATCGCTTTGTGCGATGCCGGCCACCTGCCTTGGTGCTGACAACCCCGTAGGACGCCCCAATATTGTCTTCCTCCTGGCAGATGACATGGGCTACTCCGACTTGGGCTGCTATGGGGGCGAGATCGAGACACCCCATCTCGATGCATTGGCAGCCCACGGGGTGCGATTCACGCAATTCTACAACACGGCCCGTTGTTGGCCCACTCGGGCTGCGCTGTTGACCGGTTACTACGCCCAACAGGTACGCCGCGATACGTTACCTGAACGGCGAGGCGGCTCGCGAGGGATTCGTCAATCGTGGGCGCGGTTGCTGCCCGACTTCTTGAAGCCCCTCGGCTATCGCAGTTACCATAGCGGCAAATGGCACGTCGACGGCCCGGTTCTTGCAGGCGGTTTTGATCGATCGCTCGACATGAGGAACCAGGGCAACTTTTTTACTGCCGCCGGGAATTACATCGATGACGTTCCCGTGGTGCCGGCCGCTGATGAGTCTCAATACTACGCGACCGTTGCGGTGGCCGATCACGCGATCGACTGCCTGCAAGAACATGCCAGTAAGTACTCGGAACGTCCGTTCTTTCACTACATACCGTTTATCGCACCGCACTTTCCACTTCACGCCATGCCTGAGGATATTGCCCGGTATCGGGACAGGTATCTCGAAGGTTGGGACAAGTTGCGGCAGGCTCGCCATGACCGTCAAAAAGAGTTGGGGGTAGTCGATACGGCTTTGTCTCGGTTGGAACCCGACGTGGGGCCTCCTTATGACTTTCCCGAAGCGATTGAAAAGTTGGGCCCGGGAGAGATCAATCGGCCTTTGCCTTGGGACGACTTGACCGACGAGCAACGACGATTTCAAGCTACCAAAATGGCGATTCACGCGGCCATGGTCGACCGGATGGACCAAGAAATTGGGCGCGTGATCGTGCAACTCAAGGCGATGGGGGTTTATGAAAACACGTTGATCTTCGTCGCTTCGGATAACGGTGCGAGTGCGGAGATCATGGTGCGACATGGGGGCCACGACCCGCAAGCCGAACCTGGAAGTGCTGCGACTTATTTGTGTCTCGGACCTGGTTTCTCTAGCGCGGCGAACACACCCTTTCGCCGCCACAAAACATGGGTCCACGAAGGGGGGATCAGCACGCCTCTGGTGGTGCATTGGCCGGCTGGCTTGCAGGCGCGCGGCGAACTGCGAAACACTCCAGCTCACATGGTCGACATCATGCCGACGATTCTAGAACTCGTCGGCATCGAGAAGCCCACTACCTGGGACGGTAAGGTCATTCCTCCTGCCCCTGGCTACAGTCTTGTGCCGGCCCTTGAGCAAGATGTGGAAATCAAGCGCGATTTCTTGTGGTGGTTGCATGAGGGCAATCGGGCAATTCGCCAGGGCAATTGGAAGCTGGTGGCCGCCAAGGGAGATCCCTGGGAACTGTACGATCTCGGCGCCGATCGTGCCGAATCGCAAAACCTGGCGGAGAAACTTCCTGAAAAAGTGGCGGAGTTGGAAGCGTTGTGGAATCGACAACTGGAGGCAACAATACGTCTGGCTGCAGGCGAAGAATGATTAGCAACTCATCTCGCATAACGTTACCAGTTTGCCTTTGCCTGACATTTTATGTGTTTTGGCAGCTGGCTGGCTCGCTCTATGCAGCAAATCGTGAAGTGCAAGTCGACGACGCATCGGGAGTCGCTACTGCAGTAGTTGTTGACGATCTCGCCCTTGCGCATACGACCCAACTGCTGCCCTTCGACAAGCAAGGCCGCATTGCAAGTGGTAGACTTGATCGACAGATTGCACAGCTCGCAACAAATCTAGCTGAAGCGCTAGAAGCCGTCGGCACGAATGTTACTCAGATTGCTCGGCTGAACGTTTACCTGTCACCAAAGGTCGAGCCAACCGACGCTGAAAAACTCTTGCTTAAGCATCTGTTTCGCCAAGTGCATCCGGCGGTGACCTATGTGGTTACCCCATTGCCCCGTGCAGACGCGTTGATTGGGGTTGATGCGATTGCGAGCGTCGCTGAATCTGCTGACTCGCAAGTCGGTCTCGCCACAGATTCGCCCTTGGCCACTTGGCTCGAGACGCCGCTTGCGAGCGTCTTACCGCGGGGGCGCGTTGTCTACATTTCGGGGATGGCCGAGAATAGCGACGACCTGGCGGCGGCGACTGCTGGTACTATGAAGCAATTGCAGGGGGTCCTTGAACTCCTGGGGATCGAGACGAAGCAGGTCGTTCACGTGAAGTCGTTTCTGAAGCCGATGGCAGAGGTCGCGACGGCTCGCAAGGCGATTCGGCAGTCGTTCCCAGCAGAGTCGATGCCGCCGCTGTCTTTCGTCGAGTGGACAAACGGATTGCCGATTGAGATTGAAATGATTGCATTTCTCCCAGGCCGCGCCGAGCCAAATGGAACGGTGCAGCTCCGTTGGCAGCCTGACGAAAAGCGTTCACCCGTCTATTGCCGCTTTGCCGTGGTCGACTCGCCGACACGGGTCTACGTTTCCGGCCTCCGGTCGCGAGAAATCACCAACCCCGAAGGACAGGTGCGTGACATTTTCGCACAATTGGATGGAGTGCTTGAAACGACTGGCAGCGACATGCGGCAGCTGGCGAAAGCCACTTATTACGTAGCCGACGACGAGGTGAGCAAGGCGCTCAACGACATTCGGCCAGAGATCTACGACCCAGAGCGTCCTCCGGCGGCGTCGAAGGCGTCGATTGCGGGGACGGGCCTGGCGGGCCGTACGATCACTATCGACATGATTGCCGTGCCAGGAAAATGAATGGAACCAAACCGGCGTAGTTACTTTAGCTTCGACTCTGGGTCTTTGGCACACGTGGAGGCAGTTTGATGTCGATCGAGCAGATGGGCGTGGTGGGGGCAGGACAGATGGGAGCCGGCATTGCGCAGGTGGCAGCTCAGTCGGGCATACGCGTTACGCTTAGCGATGTCAGCGAAGAACGTTTGCAGCTGGGGCGTCAGACGATCGCAAGCAGCCTGGGGCGACTGGTCAAGAAGGAGGTTCTGACTTCAACGGAGGCAGATCAAGCGCTCGCTCTGATTTGGTTTTCAGCCAACCTTGCAGACCATCACCAGAACGAGCTGGTCGTCGAGGCGGTGAGCGAAGTGGAATCGCTCAAAAAAGACGTTTTTGCAGAGCTCAACACCATCTGCCTCGACACTACGATCCTGGCCAGCAATACTTCGTCGATTTCGATCACCCGGCTTTCGTCGGTAGTGAATAATGCCGAGAGGTTTATCGGCATGCACTTCATGAACCCGGTGCCAATGATGCCCCTGGTGGAGATCATTCGTGGGATCGGGACGAGCGATGCAACTTACCTGGCAGTGGCTGAATTGGCAAAGCGGATGAAGAAGACCACCGTCGTTTCGCAAGACAGTGCCGGCTTCCTCGTCAATCGGCTGTTAATGCCCATGATTAACGAAGCGTTCTTCGCATTGATGGAAAACGTCGGCTCGGCTGCAGACATCGACTTGTCGATGAAGCTGGGGACGAATCATCCGTTGGGACCGTTGGAATTGGCCGATCTGATCGGCCTGGATACTTGCCTGGCGGTTATCGAGGTACTGCACCGTGAGTTGGGAGAAGACAAGTACCGCCCCTGCCCTTTGCTGCGCAAACATGTCGAAGCTGGCTGGCTCGGGAGGAAGTCGGGACGAGGGGTTTTTCAGTACTCCGACTAGCTGCGAAGAATCATTCGCCTGCGATAAACCGCATGAGGCTGCCGGACTTTTCGACGCCTTCGACCCAGGGCTGGAGGTACGACCAGGTGAAGAAGGCGACTCCGTCGACGTCTGCTCGCCGGGCGGCCTGCAAGATCTTGCCGATCTGAGCAGCCGACTGCACTTCGCCATGACTTGTGCGGACTCCGAGGGCAAAGGTGACGGGAATCGATCGACCTGCGCCTGCGACGATGGATTTCGAGAGACGGAGTTTCTCTTCGAGTTGCGTCAGGTAGTCTTCGCCATTCTGTTCGGGATAGAGATAACCCGAAATGTTGATCATGTCGAGATAGCCGCGATCGACCCACGTTTGCCAATCTTGAGCCACGCGGTGATTCTCGATGACGTGCGGCCCCCAACTGTAGATGGCGAGTTTGAGATCAGGTTTTACTTTCCGCAGTGCGGTATGAATCTCGGCCATCAACTCTGTTAGCAATTGTTCTCGAAAGTTTTGTAGCTTCTCGGCCCGCTGGTTCTCGTCGAGCTGGCCGACCAGTTCCAATTCCTTCTCGAATAGTGCCGCGGAATATGCGTCGAGTTGGATTGGGCGGTTGTGGTAGCGTAAGTAATCCAAGATCAAGCCATCGGGTTGGTACTTGCCCACAATCTCTTCGAGCATAGCAACAAGCCACTTTCTTGCAGCGGGATGGCCAGGAGAGATGTAGCCGATGGGTTCGCCAGTCGGGCTGCGCATTGCCCACTCGGGATGCGATTTCAGAATGCCACTCGGTTGGTCGTGTCCGCAAACCATCATGCAGACGGTCGGCCAGACGGCCAAGTCGAGTTGGCGGGCCTGGCCGATGAAATGTGCAAGAGGATCCCAATCGGCGTAAGTGTGTTCCGCGATGAATTGACTAGGGTAGTTGGCTCGTCCCGAAGAGGTTGTGCACTTGGGGATGATCGTGTTAAGGCCTAGAGATTGAAAGCGACGGAGGTGTGCTTCGATCGATTGCCGAGCGGCTTTTTGGTCGCCTTGCCTGTCAAAACAGTGGTGCATGTCGATATAAGCGCCAGCAAAGACTTCTTTTCTGCCGGAAGCCGTGCTGGGTTCACGATCGGTCTTAGCGATGATCTTGCCTCGCAATGGGCCGTAGATGCCTTGCCCCCAGGTTAGCTTGGCGTCGGCGAGCGATGTTGCCAGTTCGGCAGGAGCGTCAGTTGTGCCAAGGACTTGACCATCTTGCAGGACCGTCATTTTGCCGCCCTCGATACGAAATTCGAAGTCGGTAGGACCGTCTTTCCAACGAGTTGGTACCACAAGTGCACCTGGGCGATGTACCCGGTAGACAGCGCCGTATTCGTTAGCTTGCTCGCGTGACATGAAATCGAACTTCGGCTCATACCTGTTGCCGCCCTTGGAAGAGGTCGAGACAAACAAGGAGTCGCCCAACGGCACGAGACTGGTAATGCGCTGGCCCCAGCGGTTTAGGACTTCGCCCAATTGCTTCGTTTCGTTCTCGTAAGGGTGAATGGTCGCGTCGGTAGGCTCGGGATGGGTGAAAGCGCGGGCTGCGAATTGCCAACCGTCGTTTTCGCTGCGATACTTCCAAATCTCTCCCCAAGGCCAAACGCCGCAGAATAGATCCCCGCCATAGATAGTCAGCGTTTGAGCTTCGCGCGCTTTCCTGCTTACCCCAGGCATGACGGGCGGCCAGCCGGGAATGTGCTCAAACGTTTCGCCATCGTAGGCAAAAAGTTCGCCCGTTGGGTATTGGCCCATGAGCAGCCGATCGCGATAGTTGATCATCGCGTAAATCTGGAAGCTGACGTTGATGTCGGGTTCGAGTACTGTTTTCCACGTTTGGCCGTCGTACGAGTACACTCCTCCGGTGTTCGTGGCCGCGACGACCTGGCCGTTGATCTGCCCGAACGCGTATACGAACTCGCGCGCCGTGCGCATGGCAATCCTGTGACCCACTTCGAGTGAAACAGGATCTCCGGTTTCCGTTGTCCAAGGGCAAGCGACCAATTCGTTGATTGGCGGATCGGCAGCGGCATCGTGTCGCCGGAACACGAGCCGACCGTTGGCATAGTATCGCTCGGCCAGCGTCCCCTGGTCAGGGCTGAGCAAGAGTATTGGTTGGCCGTTGTAGTACGCTCCTTGCGAGTCGGAAGTAAGCACGCCATGCCCAACGCTTACACTGAAAGGAGTTGTGCCCCGATCTTGAACCCAGCGGCCGGCCTTGGTGTCCCACGCGCGTAAGTGGTTGTCTTCTCCGCCCCGTCCCTGCGAGTAAACTCGATTGTCGAAATCGAACAGATAGGTTCCCGCGTCGGTAGTTGGGCGCGGCAAGGGGTGCAGATTGAAATCGGAGGCTGCTTTCGATCTGACAAAAAAATGCAAATTACGTCGATCGCTGCGCGACTGGGTATTGTACGACCCGACATAGCCGGCGCCGGCGACGATCTCGCCCTGGGCATCGTGCGCCTCAAAGAGAGAGCCAAAGTTTTGCCCCACATCCTGCTGGAAGTCGACTTGGATGCGAACTTGGAATTCGGAATCAGCAGCCCTGGCTGTGCTAGCCAGCAGGATGCATGCAGTTGCAGCAAGCAAGCGCGTCGAGGTATTCATTGCCGCAGTCTACCTGAGTTCCCTCGACAATCAAGCTTTCGCGCGGTACGGCAGCAAAACGACCATCACCGGAGATGAACACTTCTGGTCGACCTGAAACTTGTGACTATCGCGCACCATATTGGTTGGTTGCTAGCAGCAGTCTGCTCAAGTCTTAACCGCTGAATTCCGAAGAACTTAGAAGCGAAGTGTACGCAACGCTTCCAACGCATCGGCATGGCAAGCCATGACCGAGCGTCTTTTCTCAAATCTACTTACAGACGATCTGCCATGACTGTCGCCGAAGGCCAAAAAGCTGTGACCTCGGTGGCACTTACGATTCTCGTTTTGGCGGCGCTGATTGGCTGTAATCGCCCCCGGTCGTACTATCGTATCCAAGCCGACAACGAAGCAAATTGTCTGGTCGACTCGAAAGCGGCAGTAGTCGACTCGGAGCCGGGGCGTTTTCGTATTGCTATCGATCCGCGTTCGCGAATGTACGATCCGAACAGCCCCGATTGCGAACCGATGCCGCCAGACGACCCTACCTCGAATCAGATCATGCAGTGCGTCGACTGCAAGAAGGGCTCGAAGTGTTGGCGGTGTTTGCCGCGAACGCCTTTCGTGGAAAACCCAGCTTGGTATGAGTACCTACCGAAAAACGAATCAGGACAGGTCGTGCTTGATATCCCAGGCGCGGTACGACTCGCACTGTTGGAGTCGCCGTCCTACCAAACCGAATTAGAAGATCTTTATCTTTCAGCGCTCGACGTATCATTCGAGCGATTCCGGTTCGATTGCCAGTTCTTTGGATCGTCGGACATATTGTTTACAGCGGATGGTAGAGATCGCTCTGGGTCGGGCGAGTCTTCCAGCGAATTCGAAGTGAACCCGGCTTCGCCTGGCAGCGGCCTGCAGGTTCGCAGGATGACAGCCACCGGCAGTGAATTGGTCGTGGGCCTGGCCAACTCGTTGGTGTGGCAGTTTGCTGGTCCCGACGATTACTCGGGCAGCACATTGCTCGACTTTTCTTTGGTGCAACCGTTATTGCGAGCTGGTGGACGAACGCGCATTTTGGAGCGACTGACGATCTCCGAACGTTCGCTGCTGGCGAATGTGCGCCAAATGGAACGCTTTCGACGCGGTTTCTATCTCAATGTCGTTACAGGTCGAAATCCAGGGCCTGGACCTTCGCGGCGCGGAGGTATTGGCGTGGGGGCCGGCGGCTTTGGAGGCTTCAGCGGCTTAGGAGGCGGCGGTTTCCTCAGCACGGGCGGCGGAACTGGGGGTGGCAACACCGGTGGTGCGGGTGCCGCCGGCGCCGATGGTTACCTGGGACTACTGCAAACGGCTCAAGTCTTGCGCAACCAGCGCGCAAACGTGGCCGCACTTCGCGAAAGTGTGCTTCAACTGCAAGCCTCGAATGAAGCGGGACGCATTGACCGCTTCCAGGTCGATCTTGCCCAGCAAGCGCTTTACAACGCCCAGAGCCAACTGCTGAGTTCCGAGAATGCCTATCTAAGAACTCTCGAGAACTTCAAGATTGACATCGGCTTGCCGCCCGAACTGGAAGTAGAGATCTCCGATCAGATGCTAGACAGTTTGAATCTTTTGGATCCTGAGCTCGAATTGCTGCAACAGCAGGTTACCGAGGCACTGGAAGCACTGCGGCAATTGCGCGATCGCGAGACGGCAGGTCCCGATGCAGAAGAGATTGCTATCCCCGGATTGCCAGCGGTGGACGAAGTCGAGAGAAGTATCGTTGAAGAGGTCATCCCGTGGCTAGAGAAGTCAAAGCAACTAAGGCCAAAACTCGAAGAGCGACTAGCAGCAGTTCACGCGGACTTTGCAGTTCTTGAAGCCGCTCTGCCCAAGCGTCGGCAAGATTTGCAAAAACTGGCCAGCCGCGCCGAGGTTCGCCAGGCACGAATCGATCCTGCGCTCTTTGATGTCGTTGCACTCGACCAAAGGACAGCCAAGCAACGCGAAGACTTTGCTGTCTTGGAGAAACAGCTGCTTGCCAATTGGCAGGGATTCGAGGATCGCGCCAACGAAAGCGAAAGCGTAACTGGAAAACAACTAAATGCACTCATTGCAGCGCTATCCGACGTGTCGGGCCAATTGCTGGAGCTCTCGCTCATTCAGGCTGCAGCGAGACTGGAATCGATTCGTTTCGAGCCTGTGGAACTGACCCACGAGCAGGCACTCGCAATTGCGAGCGTCTACCGGCGCGACTGGATGAACGCTCGCGCGGCGTTGGTCGATTCTTGGCGGTTTATCTATTTCAATGCCAACGACTTACTGAGCAATCTGGATGTCGTATTCAGCGGCGATCTGGGCAACGTGGGCGACAACCCGTTTCATTTGCGAGACACTACAGGCCGGCTGCGAGTCGGACTGGAGTTTGACGCTCCGCTCACGCGGTTAGCCGAACGTAACGTTTATCGGGCGGCGCTGATCGAATATCAACAGGCACGCCGCAACTATTACCAATACCGCGACCGAGTTTATCAGAGTCTACGTAATACGTTGCGGCAAGTGCGGCTCAATGAAGTGAATTTTGAGCTGCGACGTGCCGCCGTCCAGATCGCCATTTCACAGGTCGACTTGACCCAACTACGGCTTTCGGAACCTCCCAAAGCCGGCGAGACCGGCCAGCTGAGCAACACAACGGCACGCGACCTGGTGCAATCGCTTTCGGATCTGTTGAATGTACAGAACGACTTCTTGAGTGTATGGGTCAATGCGGAAGTGCAACGGTTGAACCTGGACTTCGATTTAGGAATTATGGAACTGTCGCCCGAAGGGCTGCGGCTGGAAAACGAGGTCCCCGTCGAAACCTATCTGATCGGCTTACCGATCAACTCGAGCGACATGGGACTGGCCGCCAAGGGCTTCCTGGCGACCGTCCCCGATGCATTGAATCAACCAGAAACCATCCAGCCTTTGCCGTTGCCGCCTGCCGAAGAGCCGCCAGACGCAGAACCTTTGCCACGGCCAGGGGTTTAACTTTCAGCGAAAGAATCAATTTGCGAAGCTTCTTGCCAGACTGCTAGACTGGTTCCAGGAGGGCTTTGCCATCCACCGGCGGCTGGCGAGTTGCTATAATACAAAGATCGGGACCAAAGCGAGCCGTTGCAAGTATGGCTTGTTGACCGTGTCTCGCCCGAGTTCGCCGATTTCAGCCGAGACTACTAGCATGTCGAGACGAATTGCGATGTCTTTTCGAGCGCCCCAGCCTAGGGCTTCAAGACGAGGCGTCGGACGCCTGGCTGCGGTGTCGTTAATTGCGCTACTGTTGATCGCAGCTGGGGGTAGCGGTTATCTGTGGTGGGGTGCAGAAAGTGATGAAACACTGGTGAGCGATGCTATTCTGCATACGGTATCGCGCAGTGATTTCGTTCACCAGATTACCGAACGGGGCGAGATACTCTCTTCGGCAGTCACCGACATACGCTCTGAAGTGAAGTCAAAGAACTCCCCGGGGCTGGCCATCTTGCGTGTGGTCGAAGAGGGTATCCAGGTGAAAGCAGGCGACTTTCTGGTTCAGCTCGATTCGTCCGCGCTGGAAGAAGAACTCACGACCCAGCGAATTGCGGTGAACACCAGCGAGGCCTTTGTCGTCGAAGCACGGAACGTGTACGAAACAGCGCTGATTGCTCAGAAAGAGTATGTCGAGGGGACGTACTTGCAAGAGCGACAGACCATCGAAAGCGAGATATTCGTGGCCGAGGAAAACCTCAATCGGGCAAAAGAGTACTACGAATACAGCAAGAAGATGGCATCGAAGGGATACGTAAATGAATTGCAGCTTCAGGCCGACAAGTTTGCCGTCGAGAAGTCGTCTAAGGAACTCGAGGCGGCTCAAACTAAGTTGAGAGTCCTGGACGAGTTTACCAAAGCAAAGACCGTAAAGCAGTTTGAAAGCGACGTGGTCATTGCCGAAGCGAAGTGGGAAGCGGAAAAGAATAGTTTGGCCCTGGAACAACAGAAGCTACATGAAATAGAACAACAAATTGCCAACTGTACGATCGTGGCGCCGCGAGACGGGACGGTGAAGTACGCTCACGAGAACGACCGCCGAGGCGAAAGTGACTTCATTGTGGAAGAAGGCGCGATGGTGCGCGAGCGGCAAACGATTCTCAAAATGCCTGATCCTGCGTCCATGCAGGTGGAGATCACGGTCAACGAATCGCTGGTTCAGTACGTGCGCCAGGGCATGCCTGCTACGATTCTCCCGGTAGGGCTCGAAGGCGTCGAGTTGAGAGGCACGGTTGCCTCGGTCAGCCAATACGCCGAGCCCTCAGGTTGGCGCAAGGCCAACGTCAAGGAGTACAAGGCAACGGTGAAACTGACGGACACGTCCCCCCAAGTGCGTGCTGGGATGACCGCCTCGGTATCGATTCAATGTGCACGAGTCCCAGCAGCCATCCAGGTGCCAGTTCAATCGGTCTATGCTCACGGCCAGCAGTTCTACTGTTTTGTGTTTGATCGCAACAACTGGGTGGCCAAGCAGGTCGAATGTGGCCCCACCAATGACCGGTTTTTTGTCGTGAAGAAAGGACTGGAAGAGTCAGAACGCGTGGCGCTCAATCCGCGCCGTTTTCTCGACTTTGTCAACCTGCCCGATCTTCCTCCCGAAGAGCAGCAGCGAGCCGTCCCACAACATCGGAGCGAAGAAGTAGCCGTGGCTCCGAAGCAAGAAGGCCAGGAGCAGCTTGCCAAGCAGCCCGAGGCAGGCAAACCCAAGTCGGGAGGTTGAGTGGTTCGAGCTGATCCTGCGTTAGCGGCCAGTATTCGAGATTTGCGCAAGGATTACGTGCTTGCGGGCGAGACGGTCCACGCGCTGCGAGGGGTGTCGTTTGATGTGCCTCAGGGAGACTTTATCTCGATCATGGGTCCCTCGGGATCGGGCAAGAGCACGCTACTGAACATGCTGGGGTGCCTCGACCGGCCTACCAGCGGCCAGTTTCTGCTGGCGGGCATTGATGTGGCCCAGATGAACGACGACGAACTTGCCGAAACTCGGGCACTGCGAATCGGTTTCGTGTTTCAATCTTACAATCTCCTTCCTGCACTCTCTGTAGTCGAGAACATTGAAGTGCCGCTGTACTACAGCGGGCGAATCAATCCCGCGTCGCGCAAACGTTGTCTCGAACTAGCAAAGCTCGTGGGGCTCGAATCGCGGCTCGAACACAAGCCTGCCCAGCTCTCTGGCGGGCAGCAACAACGAGTGGCTATCGCGCGGAGCCTGGTAAACGATCCGCAATTCATGTTGGCCGACGAGCCTACAGGCAATCTCGACTCGAAGACGACGATCGAGATTTTGCAGCTTCTGATCAATCTCAACAATGAAGGCCGTACGATCATTCTCGTCACGCATGAACCGGAGGTCGCCCAACTTACGAAGAGGTCGATCGTGCTGCGCGACGGCTACATCCAATCGGATGAG
Organism: Planctomycetales bacterium; assembly: GCA_020427155.1. Taxonomy (GTDB): domain Bacteria; phylum Planctomycetota; class Planctomycetia; order Pirellulales; family Lacipirellulaceae; genus Bythopirellula. The sequence continues at coordinate 42,923 of JAGQOW010000025.1, forward strand.
GTGCGCTGACTATGGCAACATGGCTGCGCACTTTGCGACTGAGCCTGAAGAGTGTGCTTTTGCATCCGTTGCGTTCAGCGCTAACCGTACTCGGTATTTTCATTGGCGTCGCCAGCGTGATTTGGCTGCTGGCTATCGGAGAAGGTATCGGAAGAGCGGCTGAGGAACAAATCGCTAGCCTGGGGGCGCGAAACATTATCGTTCGCACGATCAAGCCTTCGAGCGATGAATTCGAGGACGGCGGGTATGGGCTCACCCGGGAAGACTATGTGCGGCTGGTGGCGACGATTCCCACGCTGGAAAAGACGTTGCCGATACGGATCTTAGGCCGTGAATTTCGCAACAGTACGAGAGCGTTTGAAGGCCGCATGGTCGGCTCGACTCCCGACTATGCCGAGGTCACGCATTTGCGACTCGATCGAGGGCGGTTTCTGTCGGATGGCGATCTCGAGAATGAAAGCAACGTCTGTGTTCTTTCAGCCGAAACTGCCGAGCGACTTTTTCCCTATGGCAAAGTGGTCGGCAAAACGATCATGATCGACGACCAGTTTTATGACGTCGTCGGCGTGATGGAGCCCCGGGCTCCTTCGGCCGGTATCGGGGGATCGTTGGCTGCCGAAGACTATTCCAAGGACGTTTATGTTCCGATCACCACTTTGTGGCGACGCGATGGGGATATGGACATCATCAGGAAACCGGGAAGCTTTCAGCGCGAGATGTATGAGTTGAGTCAGATCACGCTGCAAGTAGACGATCGAACGAATGTCTTGCCGACAGCGGAGATCGTTCGCAATACACTCAATAAAGCGCACACGCTGAGTGACTTTGGAATAACGGTTCCGCTGGAATTGTTGCAACAGGCACGCACGACGCGGCTCATGTTCATGATGTTTCTCGGATTGATTGCAGCCATTTCGCTGGTGGTCGGTGGAATTGGAATCATGAATATCATGTTGGCCACAGTGACCGAGCGCACTCACGAAATCGGCATTCGCCGGGCCTTGGGCGCCAAACGACGAGACATTACGCGGCAGTTTCTTGTCGAGAGCACGGTGTTGTCGCTGGCAGGCGGAACCTTGGGCGTCCTGGCAGGACTACTGTGCCGTCCCATGTCGGTTTGGATCCGTATGTTGCTTTTTCAGTGGATTCCCGAGGCCATGGAAACACTACCAGAAATCATTCGGACGGTGGAGCCGCGGATGGTCTCTTGGTCGATCCCGTTGTCGTTTGCGATCTCAGTTTTTGTCGGCATCGGTTTCGGCGTCTACCCGGCAATGCGTGCGGCGCGGCTCGACCCGATCGAAGCGCTGCGCCACGAGTGAGCTGCTGCTTCGTTTGAGCGATCTTCACTCGTAGAAGGGCGGAATCTCAGCCACGCGGCGGCCGTCGATCATTTCCCGAACGAATTGTGCGACGTTTTCCACAATCGCCTCGATCATTGCCGCACCCGCCTCGGCAGTAGCGTCGAGCGGCTCTTTGTCAGGCTGATCGTACATGGCGTCGGCTCGCACGTTCTCAGGAAATGCTGCCAGGGCAAATGCGGTTTCAAATTCCTGGGCGTGGCCCGGATATCGCTTCGTTTTGAGATAGGGTTCAGCCTGCTCGACAGGCAAGAGATCCCAATAAGAGCAAAACTGTAAATTGCCCGTCAGGCGTTGTAGAAACTGTGGCAGCGCCATCTCACCGGCAGTAATGTTTCCGCCATGGCCGTTAAGTATCAGGATGTTTTCAAACCCAGCGTTGCGCATGCTGCGTACGATGTCGAACAACAACGCCAGCCAGCTGCCTGGCTGAGCCGAGAAAGTGCCTGGATGCCGCATGTGATGCTCGCTGATGCCGATACTCAGCGTCGGAGTGACGACTACCTGCGGGCTGAGACGCAGCGCCGCTTTAACCGCCACGTGCGTAACACTGCGCGCGTCGTGCTCCATCGCCAAGTGTTCGAGATGCTGCTCGGTGGCTGCGACGGGGACAATACAGGCCTTGAGCTGCCCCGCTTCCATACGTTGTCGGAACTCGCGGCGGGTATGTTTGCCTACGAGAACCGAATCGCTTGAGGATGTATCCATTCACTCACTCCCATTCGTACTAAAGGGCATGCTTTCAGGTTGCGTAGTAAGTATAACAGGAGGTAGCCTGAGCCGCAGCCAACGAGCTGTCCGACTCTGCAAGAAAACACAATGCCAGGCCAGTACCATTCCATCAAATCGCATGCTAACTGGGCAAAGAAGATGACTTCTCGACTTGCAGTTGTTTTACTTCTCCTGGCAGTACTCAGTAGCGCTGCTGTCGATGCGAACGCAGCTGACAATGAGACACAGGCAGCTATAAAGCCGCGGCAGATCCAGTGGACGACTTCGCAAGTGGCCGGATCGCCTGAGCCGCCCTTGCCGTACACTGTCGAGCGTGTGTTTCCCCAATTGGTTTTCAAGGGCCCTGTGCATTTGCTGCTCGGTCCAGATCGAAAACGTTACTTTCTCACCGAGTACACCGGTCGGATTGTCAGTTTTTCGGTCGATCAGAAAAGTGCGAAAACTGATATTTTCCTCGAGTTAGGCATCCATCTTCACTCGCTCGATTTCCATCCTCGCTTCCAGGAGAATCGAACGATCTACGTCTTCGGGAATAATGTTCCTCTTGTCAAAGAAGGCGAAGAGCCCCGCAATCAGGTTTTGAGCTTTCAGGTCTCCGATGAAGATCCTCCGCGAGTCTTACCCGAATCGCAACAAGTGATTCTCGAGTTCGAATCAAATGGCCACAACGGCGGCGAAGCGAAGTTCGGTCCCGACGGATACCTCTATATCACGTGCGGCGATGGAAGCAGCGACTCCGACAAGTGGGACACGGGACAAAACGTCTCGGACCTTCCCAGCGGCTTGCTCCGCATCGATGTGGATCACTCCGGGGAGGGCCGAAACTATCGTATCCCCGACGACAATCCCCTGCTGCATATCGAAGGCGCCCGTGGTGAAATATGGGCCTATGGGTTTCGCAATCCCTGGCGGTTCAGTTTTGATAAGCAATCAAGGCACCTTTATGTCGGTGACGTTGGACAAGACTTATGGGAAATGGTTTTTCTGGTTCAGCCGGGAGGCAACTACGGCTGGAGCTTGAAAGAAGGCAGTCACGACTTTCATCCCTACAAGAAGCAGGGGCCGACACCGATCTTGCCGCCACTGGTCGAGCATCACCATACAGAGTCGCGCTCGCTCACCGGAGGACACGTTTACCACGGTCCGCGATTGCCTCAGCTCGAGGGGGCCTATCTCTACGGCGACTACGAGACAGGCAAAGTCTGGGGACTTCGACACGAGGGGAACCAGGTTACTTGGCATAAAGAACTGGCTGACCACTCGTTGAAGGTCGCGACGTTCGGAGTTGGGATCAATGGCGAATTCTTACTCGCCGACTATCTGAGTGGGGAGCTCTATGAGCTGGTTGCCGCCCCGCAACGCGATTCGCACCAAATGTTTCCGCGCCTACTGAGCAACACAGGGCTATATTCGTCGACTGAAGAACTGGTTCCGGCGGACGGGGTGATTCCCTACGAAGTCAATGCCGCCCAGTGGTGCGACGGAGCAGTAGTCACGCGCCACCTCGCTTTGCCCGGCGCAAGCCAGATGACATTCACCCAACGCGGAGCTTGGCAGTTTCCAGAAGGGGCAGTGCTTGCAAAGACCATTGCTTTCCCGGTAGCAGGAGCCAATTCGTCGAATCGCCGTGTGGAAACGCAGCTGCTCACGCTCCAATCCGGAGAGTGGGCCGGCTACTCCTACG